>NZ_JAFLXD010000001.1:0-415110 GCF_019891415.1 Pseudomonas sp. SH10-3B
CTTTTAAAAAGACCCCATTCTTTCTGGAAGAATGGGGTCGTTAGTTTTGGGGCTGCAGCGCAGCCCAACGCAGGGCAAGCCTGCTCGCCACGAGGGGCACTCTGCGGTCCTCTTGTCACACCTTGTCTCATCTTCGGTTATGCTCGGTCTTCGTCGCCAAACAACGGAGCCCCCATGACCGCTGCCCGCCTGCTTCTCCCCCTGAGCCTTTGCCTGCTCGCCGCCTGCGCCAGTGCGCCGAAGCAAAACGTCACTGTGGAAGAACAGGGCGCTTGCCCGCTGCAACTCAAAACCGGGCAAAACCTGATCCTCACCCTGCCAAGCAACCCCACGACCGGCTACCGCTGGGCCATCCAGGATTCCGCCGGTGGCGTGTTGCGTGCGCTGAGCCCCGAGGTCTACAGCAGTTCGGAATCCGGCGTGATCGGTGGCGGTGGCCAGTCCACCTGGCGCTTCCAGGCGTTCGCGGCCGGCCAGGGTCGTTTGCGCCTGACCTCTCAGCAACCCTGGGAACCGGAAGCCGAGCCCGCCGAGACCTTCGACTGCGCCATTACGGTGAACTGATATGCCATGGCTGATTCTTGCGTTGATGGGCGCAGGCACCTTTATCTACGGCCTGAGCACCGGTGCCACGTTGCTGTGTCTGCTGGTCAAGCCGCTGCCGGTGCTGGCGCTGCTGGGCTGGCTGCATGATGCGCCGCCTACCGACTATCGACGCTGGATCAGCCTGGGGCTGATTTTTTCCCTGGTCGGCGATGTATTGCTCGCCTGGCCGGGCGACCTGTTTATCTTCGGCCTCGGCGCCTTCCTGTTTGCGCACCTGGCCTATCTCAAGGCCTATTTCAGTGACTGCCGCCGTTTGGCGCTGTTGCCGTTGGTGTTGGCGCTGGGCGTGGGCGCGGTCCTGCTGAGCATCCTGATCTCCCATGGCCTCGGTGAACTGCTGATACCGGTGGTGGTTTACGCGACGGTGATCAGCGCCATGCTCTGGCGCGCGCTGGCACGCCTGGGCAGCGAGGTGCCGAAACGCTCGGCGCTGCTGGCGGCGGCGGGTGCGGTGTCGTTTGTGTTTTCCGACACGCTGATCGGCATCAATCGGTTTGTGCTGTCGTTCGAGGCCGCGCCGTATTTGTTGATCACAACTTACTGGCTCGGCCAATGGGGAATCACGGCCTCGGCTTTCCATCAGACAACCCGCGCACATGAGGGCCAACTTGGCTAAAATGCCGGCCTTTCCCCCTCGTCGCCGGAACAACCGTGAGCAAAGAACCCGATCGCCTATTCGCCCAGCCCCTGCCCCAGGTGCCGGACTTCGCCTTTAACGAGGACGTGGTGCGGGTGTTCCCGGACATGATCAAGCGCTCGGTGCCCGGTTACCCGACGATTGTCGAAAACCTCGGCGTGCTCGCGGCGCAATTTGCCCAACCGAACAGCGTGCTCTACGACCTGGGTTCGTCCCTGGGTGCGGTGACCCAGGCCTTGCGTCGCCATGTGCGCACGGACGGTTGCCGAGTGATCGCTGTGGATAACTCGGCGGCCATGGTCGAGCGCTGCCGCGAATACCTCAATGGCCAGGACTCGATGTTCCAGGAGCTGCTGCCGGTCGAGGTGATCGAGGGCGATATCCTCGCGTTGCAGTTCCAACCGGCCTCGGTGGTGGCGTTGAACTTCACCCTGCAATTTATCGCCCCGGATGAGCGCCTGGCATTGCTCGGGCGTATCCGCCAGTCATTGCTGCCCGGCGGTGCGTTGATCCTCTCGGAAAAGCTGCGCTTCAACGACCTTGAAGAACATGCGCTGCTCACCGACCTGCATATCGCGTTCAAACGCGCCAACGGCTACAGCGAACTGGAAATCGCCCAGAAGCGCAGCGCCATCGAAAATGTCATGAAGCCCGACAGCCTCGAAGAACACCGCGAACGCCTGCTGGCGGCCGGGTTCTCGAAAGTCGTGCCGTGGTTCCAGTGTCTTAACTTTGCCTCGTTGATTGCCTTGCCATGATTGATCTGTCCCCCCTCGCCCGCCATCTGGTCGGCACTCCCCTGGCCGTCTGGGCCCAAGGCCTGCAAGCGCAGCTCGATAGCAAGATGGAAAAGGGTCATGGCGACCTGGAGCGTTGGCAGAGTGCCCTGGACGCGCTGCCAAAGATCCAGCCCAGTGAAGTCGACTTGCTCAATGGCCTGGTGCTGGACACCGATTGCGACGACGCCACCCGCGCGCAAATGCACACCGCGCTGATGGGCTTGAGCCCATGGCGCAAGGGCCCGTTCCACCTGTTCGGCGTGCACGTGGACACCGAATGGCGCTCGGACTGGAAGTGGTCGCGTGTGGCCCCGCACCTGGACCTGAAGGGCAAGCGCATTCTCGATGTCGGTTGCGGCAACGGTTACTACATGTGGCGCATGCTCGGCGCCGGGGCCGACAGCGTGATTGGCGTCGACCCGAATTGGCTGTTCTTCTGCCAGTTCCAAGCCGTACAGCGTTACCTGTCCGAACCCAAGGCCTGGCACCTGCCGTTCCCGTTTGAAGACCTGCCAGCGAACCTGGAAGGCTTCGACACCGTGTTTTCCATGGGTGTTTTCTATCACCGTCGCTCGCCGATCGAACATCTGCTGGCGCTGAAGGACACCCTGGTCAAGGGCGGCGAACTGGTCCTGGAAACCCTGGTGGTCGAAGGCGACCAGCAACAGGTGCTGGTGCCGGAAGACCGTTATGCGCAGATGCGTAACGTGTGGTTTCTGCCCTCGGTGCCGGCGTTGATGCTGTGGCTGCGCCGTGCCGGGTTCAGTGATGTGAGGTGCGTGGATGTGAGCGTGACTACGGTGGAGGAACAGCGCGGGACGGCGTGGATGAAGTATCAGTCCCTCAGCGACTTCCTCGATCCGGAAGATCACAGCAAGACGATTGAAGGGCTGCCGGCACCGATGCGGGCGGTCATCATCGCTAAAAAGTAACCGCTAATCTCCCTGAAACAACAGAGATACAAATGTGGGAGGGGGGCAAGCCCCCTCCCACATTTGCTCATCAGTGTTCTTTAGAGCGGGGGCTTGGCTCGACGGGCCTTGAAGAATTCGCTCAACACCGTGCCGCACTCCTCGGCCAGCACGCCGCCTTCAAACAACACCCGATGATTCAGAAAGCCCTGGGTAAAAAACTGCCCCTGGCTTTGCACAATCCCCGCCTTTGGCTCCAACGCGCCATACACCACCCGTGCAATCCGCGAATGCACGATCAGGCCGGCGCACATGCTGCACGGTTCCAGGGTCACGTACAGCGTACTGCCCGGCAGGCGGTAGTTGCTGACAGCCTGCGCGGCGGCGCGGATGGCGACCATTTCGGCGTGGGCACTGGGGTCATTGCCACTGATCGGGCAGTTGAAGCCGCGACCGATGATTTCACCGTCCTGCACCAGCACCGCGCCTACCGGCACTTCGCCCAGCGCCGCGCCTTGGGCGGCAAGGGCCAGGGCTTCGCGCATGAAATCCTGGTCGCGGCTGCGGTCGATGATCGCCGTGGGGCGAAACTGGCGCATCACGCCACCTCGATGGCGGCCATCAGGCCGGTTTCCATATGGTCGATCACGTGGCAGTGGAACATCCACACCCCCGGGTTATCCGCCACCAAGGCCACGCGAGCGCGTTCATTCTTGCCCAGCAGGTAAGTGTCGGTGAAGTACGGGATCACCTTGTGGCGGTTCGAGGCGATCACCTTGAAACTCATGCCGTGCAGGTGGATCGGGTGTTGGTACTGGGTCATGTTCTTCAATTCGAAAATGTAGCTCTTGCCCTTTTCCAGCTTGGCAATCGGGCGGTCGGCGCAGGTCTTGTCGGTGATGTCCCAGGCCTGGCCGTTGATCTGCCACAGGCTCGGCGGCTTGCCATTATCGACATTCACCGACACTGAACCGACCCACTCGAAATTGAAGTTGAGTTTCTCCGCATTGGCCAGGTCCGGCTCGGCAATCGGGTTGGCGGGCAATGCCGGTGGCCATTGGGTTGGTGCATCGGTGTTGGCGACTGAGCGGAAAGTGCCCACGCGCACCGGGCCGTTGCGGATCGACAGTTCCTCGCCCGCCGGCGGTGCCTTGATCGCCAGGCAGATACGCATGCCCGGGCCCAGCCAGTATTCCTTGCCCAGCGGGCGCGGTTCGACAGGGTTGCCGTCAAGGGCGTAGATCTGCGCTTCGACGTCGGGGATGTTGATGCGATAGGTCAGGGTGTTGTCGAGGTTGAGCAGGCGCACGCGGGTGATCTGCCCGGCGGGCAAGTCGATCACCGCCTGGGAGACGCCATTGATCGTCGACAGGCGCCCGGCCGTACCGCCCCGCGCGGCTTCACGGGGAATGCTGAAGGCGACAAAGGCGCCCTCTTCGTCCACGTGCCAGCTCTTCAGGCTGAGGGTGCGTTCGTGTTTGAACCCGGTGGGCTCGCGTTCTTCAATGATCAGCGGGCCGACAAGGCCTCGGCCGAGTTCTTCGCTGCTGTTCACATGGGGGTGATACCAGTAGCTGCCGGCGTCGGGCACGCGGAATTTGTAGTCGAAGTATTCGCCGGGCAACACCGGCAATTGCGAGACGTAGGGCACGCCGTCCATTTCCAGCGGCAGGCGGATGCCGTGCCAGTGGATGGTGGTGGCGACCGGTAGGTGGTTGATAAAGCGCACGCGCAGCCATTCACCCTGGCGCACGCGCAACTCGGTGCCCGGCGCCGACGGGCCAAAGGCCCAGGCTTCGGTCTTGTGCCCCGGCACCAGTTCCACATCGAGCGGCGCGGCGATCAGTTCATAATCGTGCCCCGCTTCGGCTTCGGCGACTTTCCCCAGCCAGTAGCGGTAGGCGCCACCGGCACCGACGCCCACTACGGCCAGGCCTGCAAGACCACCCAGGATTTGTCGACGGGAAAAGGATCGGGACACAACAACCTCACGTATCTGCCGCAGGCACAGGGCCTGCAAAGGGCAGATACGATACACCTGCATTGGCTAAACAGTAAGGCTTCGCATTGCCGCGGATCGGCGGTCAGCGCTTGGCGGCGGCCAGGATCAGGGCTTTCATCTCGGCAACCGCGCCTTTGAAACCGACGAACAGCGCGTGGGCTACCAGCGCATGGCCGATGTTCAGCTCGTTGATGCCCTTGATCGCAGCCACCGCTTCGACGTTGTGGTAGTGCAGGCCGTGGCCGGCGTTGACGATCAGGCCTTCAGTGAGGCCGCAGTTCACACCGTCAATGATGCGCTGCAGTTCATCCGCCACTTCGGTCGGTGTGGTGGCGTCGGCGTACCGGCCGGTGTGCAGTTCGATGGCCGGCGCGCCGACACGGCGGGACGCTTCGATCTGGCGCTCGTCGGCGTCGATGAACAGCGAGACTTCGCTGCCGATCTTCGACAGACGCTCCACGGCGGCCTTGATCCGCGCTTCCTGGCCCGCCACGTCGAGGCCGCCTTCGGTGGTCAGTTCCTGGCGGGTTTCCGGGACCAGGCAGATGTGCGCCGGGCGAATGCGCTCGGCGAAGGCCATCATTTCTTCGGTGACGCCCATCTCGAAGTTCATGCGGGTTTGCAGCACGTCCTTGAGCAGCAGCACGTCGCGCTCCTGGATGTGACGGCGGTCTTCGCGCAGGTGCACGGTGATGCCGTCGGCGCCCGCTTCTTCGGCGTCCAGCGCGGCCTTGACCGGGTCAGGGTAACGGGTGCCCCGGGCCTGGCGCAGGGTAGCGACGTGGTCGATGTTGACGCCAAGAAGAATGCGATTGCTGGTGGTCACGGAAGCGCTCCTGAAAAGGGGAAAGAAACGCTGCACAGCATACACGGGGATGTCAGGGCTTTCGAAACAACTCGCGACTGACCAGCGGCCGTCCACCCAAGTGCACGGCCAGGGCCTGGCGCATCAAGCGCTTGGCGGCGGACAGCGCACCGGGTGCGCTCCAGTCGGCTTCACTCATGGCCAGCAGCTCGGTGCCCTGGAACAGGCCCGGTTGCAGCAGGTACACACGCTCCAGGCCTGCATCCACCTGCAGGCGGTACATGCCGTCGGCGGCGATGGGCTCGCCATGCAGGTCATTGTTCAGTTCGAAGCCGTAGCCCAGGTCGTCGAGCAGGCGCCATTCGAAGGCGCGCAGCAGCGGCTCCAGGGGGCGACCTTCTGCCAGGGCCAGCAACGTGGCGGCGTAGTGATCGAAGACAGCCGGGTGCGGGTCCTCTGCTGGCAGCAGGCGGATCAGCAACTCATTGAGGTAGAGGCCACTGAACAGCGCATCGCCATTGAGCCAGGCGGACGTGCCGACGCTTTCCAGGCGGCCGACATTCTTCAACTCGCCCTTGCCGCGAAACTCCACATCCAACGCCACGAAGGGCCGGGCCAGTGTCCCCGCCTTGCCCCGCGCGCTACGCAACACCGCGCGCAGGCGGCCTTGGGGCGTGAGGAAATCCACCAACGCGCTGGTCTCGCGGTAGGCGCGGCTGTGCAGGACGTAGGCGAGTTGGCTCGGAGGTGGGGATTGGGACATGGGTTCTCTATCTTGAAAACAACACAAACCTAATGTGGGAGGGGGCTTGCTCCCGATAGCGGTGGGTCAGTTGATAGATAAGTGACTGAACCACCGCCATCGGGAGCAAGCCCCCTCCCACATTTTTGCCCTGCGGTGTCTTTACAGGTCGCCGTAGCCGAGGGAGCGCAGTGCACGCTCATCGTCAGACCAGCCGCCTTTAACCTTCACCCACAGGTTGAGCATGATCTTGGAATCGAACAGCAATTCCATGTCCTTGCGCGCTTCGGTGCCGATGCGCTTGATGCGCTCGCCCTTGTCGCCAATGATGATTTTCTTCTGGCCGTCACGTTCGACGAGGATCAGCGCATGGATATGCAGGGTCTTGCCCTGCTGCTTGAACTCTTCGATTTCGACGGTGATCTGGTACGGCAGCTCGGCGCCCATCTGGCGCATGATTTTCTCACGCACCAGTTCGGCGGCGAGGAAACGGCTGCTGCGGTCGGTGATCTGGTCTTCCGGGAAGAAGTGCTCGTTCTCCGGCAGGTAGCCGGCGATCACGCGCTCCAGGGCGTCGAGGTTGTGACCGTGCTGGGCCGAGATCGGCATGATCTGGGCGTTCGGCAGTTGCTCCTGCAACCAGCTCAGGTGCGGCATCAGCTCGGCTTTGTCTTCGATGCGGTCGGTCTTGTTCAGCGCGACGATCAACGGGCCGGTGACGTACTGCACACGCTCCAGCACCATCTGGTCTTCGTCGGTCCATTTGGTGCGGTCGACCACGAAGATCACCACGTCGACGTCTTTCAACGCTGCCGAGGCGGTCTTGTTCATGTAGCGGTTAAGGGCTTTCTCGCCGCCTTTGTGCATGCCTGGGGTGTCGACGTAGACCGCTTGCACGTTGCCTTCGGTCTTGATGCCCAGCATGTTGTGGCGGGTGGTCTGCGGCTTGCGCGAGGTGATTGCAAGCTTCTGGCCGAGGATGTGGTTCAGCAGCGTCGACTTGCCCACGTTCGGGCGGCCGACGATGGCAACATAGCCACAGCGTGTTGCGGTTGAATCAGTCATGGCCATTCTCCACGCCCAGGGCAATCAGTGCTGCAGCGGCCGCTACCTGTTCGGCAATACGACGGCTCACACCCTGACCTCGGCTTTTTTCATTCAGTAAGGTGATTTCACATTCCACGAAGAACACGCGGCAATGGGGCTCACCCTGGATATCCACCACTTCGTAGCGTGGCAGGTCACAACCGCGCGACTGCAGGAATTCCTGCAGGCGGGTCTTCGGATCTTTGTTGGTGTCGACCAGCGTGAGGCTTTCGATCTCGGAGGTCAGCCACGCGGTGACGCGCTCCTTGGCTGCTTCCATGCCGGCATCGAGGTAGATCGCACCGATCAACGCTTCAAGCGCATCGGCCAGGATCGACTCACGGCGAAAACCGCCGCTCTTCAACTCACCGGAACCCAACCGCAGGTACTCGCCCAGGCCAAAGCCACGGGCCAGCACGGCCAGGGTCTCGCCTTTTACCAGGCGTGCGCGCAGGCGTGACAACTGGCCTTCACGGGCTTGGGGGAAACGCTCGAACAGCGCTTCACCGGCGACAAAATTGAGGATGGCATCACCGAGGAATTCCAGGCGTTCGTTATTACGCCCTGCAAAGCTGCGGTGTGTGAGGGCAAGGACCATCAATTCCTGATCCTTGAAGGTGTAGCCGAGCTGGCGCTCGAGACGACTCAGAGAAACGGTCACGGTTTACCCATATCTGTGTGGTGGCACCGGCGGCCATCGACGATTGACGCAGTGTTCAAATTCAAATCCTGGTTGGTATTGCATGGGGACGGAAAATGTCCAAGCCCCAGAAAAGCAGTCGGCGCTGTGTTCACAGCGCCGCTTGTATTACTTGATCAGCCCGACCCGCGAGAAGTTCGGCAGGTGGCTGAGCTTGGGTTCCGGCCAGCTCATCCAGACCGCGAAGGCCTTGCCGACGATATTCTGGTCGGGAACCATGCCCAGCAGATCCTTGGGAATGCTCGGGTCATCCCAGTAGCGGCTGTCGTTGGAGTTGTCGCGGTTGTCGCCCATCATGAAATAGTGCCCGGCCGGCACTTTCCACTCGCCATCAGGCATGGCGCGGTAGCGGCTCATTTCCTTGCGGATTTCGTGCTCTACCGCCCCGAGTTTTTCCTGGTACAGCTCGGCGCTGCCCAGGCTGTTCGGTTCGGAACCGATCAACTTCTCGGCCACCGACTCGCCATTGATGAACAGGCGCTTGTCGCTGGTGTAGCGAATCACGTCGCCCGGCAGGCCTACCACACGCTTGATGTAGTTGACGTTCGGGTCGCTCGGGTAGCGGAACACCATCACATCGCCGCGCTGCGGATCACCGACTTCAATGACCTTCTTATCGATCACCGGCAGGCGAATCCCGTAGGAGAACTTGTTCACCAGGATGAAGTCGCCCACGTCCAGGGTAGGTTTCATCGAGCCCGACGGGATCTGAAACGGCTCTACCAGGAACGAGCGCAAGACCAGCACGATGAACAACACCGGAAAGAACGACTTGCCGTATTCAACCAGCAAGGGCTCTTTGTTCAGCTTCTCGATCACCACGCCATCAGGCTGGCTGACGCTGCCCTGATAGGCCGCGATAGCCGCCCGCCGACGCGGGGCGAAGAACACCAGATCGAGCAACGCCAGGAGACCGCAAACGGCAACGGCGATGACCAGCAACAGCGGGAAATTTAGCGACATAGGACCTAACTATCCAACCTGAGCACCGCAAGGAAGGCTTCTTGTGGAATTTCCACGTTGCCCACTTGCTTCATGCGTTTTTTACCGGCCTTTTGCTTCTCAAGCAGCTTGCGCTTACGGCTTACGTCACCGCCGTAGCATTTGGCCAGTACGTTCTTTCTGAGAGCCTTGACGGAGGTCCGCGCAATGATCTGCCCGCCAATGGCGGCCTGGATCGCGACGTCGAACATCTGGCGCGGAATCAGTTCTTTCATCTTCTCGGTCAGTTGGCGACCTTTGTAGTGCGCGTTGTCCTTGTGCACGATCAGTGCCAGGGCATCGACCTTATCGCCGTTGATCAGCACATCCAGCTTGACCAGATTAGCCGATTGGTAACGGTCGAAATGATAATCCAACGAAGCATAGCCGCGACTGGTGGATTTGAGACGGTCGAAGAAGTCCAGGACCACTTCGTTCATCGGCAAATCGTAGGTCACTTGCACCTGGGTACCGAGGAACAGCATGTCGTGCTGCACGCCACGCTTTTCGATACACAGGGTAATGACGTTGCCCAGGTGTTCCTGCGGCACAAGGATATTGGCCCGCACGATCGGTTCGCGCATGTCTTCGATGGAAGACAGGTCTGGGAGCTTGGACGGGTTGTCGACGTAAATCGTTTCACCGTTTTTGAGCAGCAGCTCAAAAATAACCGTTGGCGCCGTGGTGATCAGGTCCAGGTCGTATTCGCGCTCCAGGCGCTCCTGGATGATCTCCATGTGCAGCATGCCGAGGAAGCCGCAGCGGAAGCCGAAGCCCAGGGCGTCGGAGCTTTCCGGGGTGTACTGCAACGACGAGTCGTTGAGGGTCAGCTTTTGCAGGGCTTCGCGGAAGTCTTCGAAGTCGTCGGAGCTGACCGGGAACAGGCCGGCGTAGACCTGCGGCTGGATACGCTTGAAGCCCGGCAGCACGTCGACGTCAGGGGTGGAGCTCAAGGTCAGGGTGTCACCGACCGGCGCACCGTGGATGTCCTTGATACCGGCGATGATGAAGCCTACTTCGCCGGCTTTCAGATCAGTGGTCGCGGTGTGCTTGGGGTTGAATACGCCGACGCTGTCCACCAGGTGGATCTTGCCGGTGGACTTGACCAGGATCTTGTCGCCCTTCTTCACACGGCCGTGGCGCACGCGTACCAGGGAGACAACCCCCAGGTAGTTGTCGAACCAGGAGTCGATGATCAACGCTTGCAGCGGATCTTCGTAGTTGCCGGTGGGGGCTGGAATGGTCTTGACCAGGCGTTCGAGCACTTCGTCGACGCCCAGGCCGGTCTTGGCGCTGCACTCGACGGCGTCGGTGGCGTCAATCCCGATGATTTTTTCGATTTCTTCTTTTACGCGGTCTGGATCGGCCTGCGGCAGGTCGATCTTGTTCAGCACCGGCATGACTTCCAGGCCTTGCTCGATGGCGGTGTAGCAGTTGGCCACGGACTGGGCTTCAACGCCCTGGCCCGCGTCCACCACCAGCAGCGCACCTTCGCAGGCCGCCAGGGAGCGGCTGACTTCGTAGGTGAAGTCAACGTGGCCCGGGGTGTCAATGAAGTTCAACTGGTACTTGATACCGTCTTTGGCGGTGTAGTACAGGGTAACGCTGTGGGCCTTGATGGTGATCCCGCGCTCGCGTTCGAGGTCCATGGAGTCCAGCACCTGGGCTTCCATTTCACGCTCGGCAAGGCCGCCGCACATCTGGATGAATCGATCGGCCAGCGTCGACTTACCATGGTCAATGTGGGCGATGATGGAGAAATTGCGGATATGACTCAAATCACTCACGGATCAACACTCAAAAAGGCTGCAGGCAGATTGCCCGCTGAAAAATAGCCGGGAATTGTACCTGATGCTCAGGCCAGACGTCATCTTTGCTGACCAGAACAAAAATGCCCCACTCATTCGAGCGGGGCATTTTTTTGCGCATAAGTACGGTATCAGCCGGCTCGGCGCAGCAGCCAGAACCCAGCCAGGGCACAGATGGCCGTCGGCACCAGCACTGCAAACAGTGGCGAGAACCCGAACACCAGGCTCGACGGGCCGAGCAGATCCTGGGCGATACGGAAGGTGAACCCTACCAGCACGCCGGTAAATACCCGCTGGCCGAGGGTCACGGAGCGCAACGGACCGAAGATGAACGAGATCGCCATCAGCACCAGTGCGGCGGTCACCACCGGCTGCAACACCTTGACCCAAAATGCCAGCCAGTAACGACCGTTATTCAAGCCCTGGTCCTTCAGGTAGTGGATATACCCCCACAGCCCGGAGATCGGCAGGCTTTCGGGGATCATCACTACCGTATTGAGCAGTTCCGGCTTGAGGGCGATGTCCCACTCTTCACTTGGCACATTGATCACTTCGGTGCTGGCCTTGGTGCCTTGGCCGACATTGCGGAAGTGGGTGGTGGTGATATCGGTCAGTTGCCACTTTTCGTCGCTGTACTGCGCGCGTTTGGCGAAGCTGGACGACAGCATGTGACGTTCCTTATCGAACGTGTAGCGCGTCACACCGATCAACAACCCGCCCGGTTGCACGGCGTTGATATGGATGAACTCATCACCCTGACGGTGCCACAGGCCATGCTTGGCGCTTTGTGCATCGCCCGACCCTTGGGCCAGGGCGCGATTGGCCTGGGCAGTGCTTTCGGCCGGCGGCGCGACGTATTCACCGATCAGCACGCTGCACAGCATCAGCAGCAACATCGGCTTCATGACCGCCCAGACGATACGACCGATGGAGACACCAGCAGCACGCATGATGGTCAGTTCGCTGTTGCTGGCCAGGCTGCCCAGGCCGATCAGGCAACCAATCAGCGCGGCCATCGGCATCATGTCGTAGAGACGACGCGGCGCGGTCAGCGCCACGTAGCTCAGCACGTCCCACACGGTATAGGTGTCACTGACGTTGCCGACCTCATCGATGAAGGCGAACAACGAGGCCAGGCCCAGGATGATGCCCAGTACCGCCAGGATGGCGATCAGGACGCTGCTACCTATATAACGATCGAGCTTACCCACGAGCCAACTCCTTCTGGCCACGACGGCTCATCATTTTCAAACGAATAGGCTCCCAATAAAGCAGCCCCAGGCCAATCACCAGGAACATCCCGTGCACCCACCACAGGCCGAGGACCGGCGACAACTTGCCTTTTTCCAGGGACCCACGGGCGGAAATCAGGATGGTGAGGTAAGCCATGTACAGCAGGATCGCCGGCAACAGCTTGAGGAAACGGCCCTGGCGCGGGTTGACGCGTGACAGCGGCACGGCCATCAGGGTCACGATAAACACCAGCAGCGGCAGGGAAATCCGCCATTGCAGCTCGGCGATGGAACGCAGTTCCTTGCTACCGAGCAGGTCCGTCGTGGGGATGGCGTCGCGGTCGGTGACTTCGTCGCTGATGTCCGGGCGGGCCAGCATCACGCCATAGGTGTCGTACTTGATCGCACGATAGTCCGCCATGCCTGGGCTGCCATCGTACCGATAGCCATTTTCCAGAATCAGGTAGCGGCTGCCGTCAGGGCGCACTTCCTGGCGACCCGAATCCGCCACCAGCACGGAAATGCCACGGTCTTTCTTGTCTTGACCAAAACGTTTTTCGGAGATGAACACACCGCCCAGGTTGGCGCGGTCGTCGGTCAGGGTTTCGGTGTAGGTCACCCGCGAGCCGTCATTGAGCGCCTGGAAACGCCCGGGTTCGAGGGTGTCGAATTCAGTCATCGCGTCCTGCTTGTTCAGCACCAGCTGAAATTGCATGGCGCCCTGCGGAGCCAGGCTCAGGCTCAGCCAGGCCACGATCAGCGCAACGCCGGCCGCCGGGATCATGGTCATGCCCAGCAGGCGCTGCTGGCTCATGCCGGTGGCCGAGAGCACGGTCATTTCACTTTCAAGGTACAAGCGCCCGTATGCCAGCAGGATCCCAAGGAACAGGCCCAGCGGCAGGATCAGTTGCAAAAACCCTGGCAGGCGAAAGCCCATGATCAGGAACAACGAGCCTGGGTCCAGGGCGCCAGAGGCAGCCTGGGCCAGGTATTTGACGAAACGACCACTCATGATGATGACCAGCAGGACCGCACTCACGGCACTCAGGGTCAACAGGACTTCGCGGGACAGATAACGGAAGACGATCAAACCAGACACTCCAGGGTTGTCAGGCTAAGGCGGCCAAACAAGCAAGCATACCGAGTCAGCCCATTTACACCGGGCCAGCTAAAAAGATTGCGCATTATCCTGTGATTGACCGCGCCTGTCACTGCGCAACCTCACGCACACCTACAAAGCGTGCGCCAAGGGTTGTCAGGCTCCGTCGGCGAGGTTCAAACTGCGGCCTTTGTCGCTGGCGGTTTACACAGCTGCCAAGCTTTAAAGCCTGCGTACAAACGCAGGCTCTCAGACCTTTATAAGGGACCCGAAAATGGAATTGGTTGTAAAAAGCGTTAGCCCCGAAACGTTGAAAACCGCCACCCTCGTGGTCGCCATCGGCGAAGGCCGCACGCTGGGCGTGGCCGCCAAGCAACTCGACGAACTCAGCGGCGGCGCCATCAGCGCGGTCCTCAAGCGCGGCGACCTGGCCGGCAAAGTCGGCCAGAGCCTGCTGCTGCAAAGCCTGCCCAACCTCAAGGCCGACCGCGTATTGCTGGTGGGCGTGGGCAAGGACGCTGAACTGGGCGACCGCCCGTTCCGCAAGATCATCAGCGGCATCCTCAACACCCTCAAGGGCCTGGGCGGCAGCGATGCAGCGCTGGCGCTCGATGAAATCGTGGTCAAAGGCCGTGACAGCTACGGCAAGACCCGCCTGCTGGCCGAGACCCTGGTGGACGGCGGCTACTTCTTCGACCAGTTCAAGAGCCAGAAAGCCGAACCCCGCGCCCTGAAGAAAATCACCCTGCTGACCATCAAGGCCGCCCAGGCTGAAGTCGAGCGCGCCGTGACCCACGCCCAGGCCATCGCCAATGGCATGTCGTTCACCCGCGACCTGGGCAACCTGCCGCCGAACATCTGCCACCCGACCTACCTGGGCGAACAGGCCAAGGCATTGGGTAAAGAGTTCAAGGGCCTGAAAGTCGAAGTCCTGGACGAGAAGAAGATCAAGGAACTGGGCATGGGCTCGTTCTATGCCGTGGGCCAGGGCAGCGACCAGCCGCCACGCCTGATCGTGATGCAATACAACGGCGGCAAGAAGTCCGAGAAGCCTTACGCCCTGGTCGGCAAAGGCATCACCTTCGACACTGGCGGCATCAGCCTCAAGCCAGGCCTGGGCATGGACGAGATGAAGTACGACATGGGCGGAGCCGCCAGCGTGTTCGGTACCTTGCGTGCCGTGCTGGAACTGAAGCTGCCGATCAACCTGGTGTGCATCCTGGCCTGCGCGGAGAACATGCCTAGCGGCGGCGCTGCCCGTCCGGGCGACATCGTCACCACCCTCAGCGGCCAGACCGTGGAAATCCTCAACACCGACGCCGAAGGCCGCCTGGTGCTGTGCGATGCACTGACCTACGCCGAGCGCTTCAAGCCGCAGGCCGTGATCGACATCGCCACCCTGACCGGTGCCTGCATCGTTGCCCTGGGCTCCCACACCTCGGGCCTGCTGGGCAACAACGACGAGTTGATCGAGCAACTGCTCAGCGCCGGCAAGGCCGCCGACGACCGCGCCTGGCAACTGCCGCTGTTCGATGAATACCAGGAACAGCTGGACAGCCCGTTCGCCGACATCGCCAACATCGGTGGCCCGAAAGCCGGCACCATCACCGCTGCGTGCTTCCTGTCGCGCTTTGCCAAGAACTTCAACTGGGCGCACCTGGACATCGCCGGCACCGCGTGGACCAGCGGCGGCAAGGACAAGGGCGCCACCGGCCGTCCGGTGCCACTGCTGACCCAATACCTGCTGGACCGCGCCAAAGCCTAAACACCTGCCCGGCTGCCTGCCGCGGTCAACTGTAGGAGCGAGCTTGCTCGCGAAGAGCGTCAACGATAACGCGTTCATCCTGGATGAACGCATTGTTCTCAGGTTCTTCGCGAGCAAGCTCGCTCCTACATTATGACGGCGGCAGGCGCGGCAGCCCAGGAACCGCAATGACCCAAGTCGACTTCTATATATTGCCCAGCGCCGATCCCTCTGCGCGCCTGGACTTTGCCTGCAAACTCACCGAAAAAGCCTGGCGCATGGGCCACCGCATCTACCTGCATTGCAGCGATGCCACCCAACGCGACGAGCTCGACGCCCGCCTGTGGCGCTTCAAGGGCGAAAGCTTCGTGCCCCACGGCCCCGCAGAATCCGAACCCGAAGGCCAGGTTGTCCTGGGTTTGGGCAACAGTTGCGGCGATCACCATGACCTGCTGGTCAACCTCGACCTGAAAGTACCGCCGTTTGCCAAGGCCTTCGCCCGTGTGGCGGAAGTGGTGGTGGAAGATCCGGCTATTCGTCAGGCCGCGCGGGAGAGTTTCCGTTTCTACCGCGAACAGGGCTATCCTTTGCAAGATCACCGGCTACAACGACTTTGAGTACATGATGGACACTCCCAACCCGACAAAAAAAGATGACCACCTGCTGGACGACCTCGAGTCGATCCGTCAGTTGCTGGGTGATGATGGCTTGCAACCGCCGCTGCTGACCGAACAGGCCGATGGCGAGGTACAGATTCCGCTGTTGTTCGACATGGTCGGTAGCAAGCAGGCTGCACCGGAGCCGGTCGTTGAAGCTCCCGTCGTCGTGGACACTGCCCCTGCGCCCGCTGAAAAGGGCCCCGACGCCCTGCTGCTGCACCTGGACAACGAACTGCGTGCCGCTGCGCAACTGATCATGCAAGACGTGATCGACGACTTTGCCCCCCATATCGAAACCGAGATCAAGCGCCGGATGGATGCGCGCATGGAGCGGCTGCTCAGCCAGTACCAGTCTTAAACCGTCCATAGATCCCCTGTGGGAGGGGGCTTGCCCCCTCCCACATTTGCTTGCCTGCCCTTAACCCCGTCTTCGCCTCGCCCTGCGCCCTATCCCCCGTTATACTTGCCGGCTTTCCTGAATAAATGCCAACTAGGGTCCCGCCGCGCATGGATAAGACCTACCAGCCGCACGCTATTGAAACTTCCTGGTACAACACCTGGGAGTCCGAGAACTATTTCGCTCCGCAAGGCGCGGGCGAGTCCTACACCATCATGATTCCGCCACCGAACGTCACTGGCAGCCTGCACATGGGCCATGGCTTCAACAATGCGATCATGGATGCGTTGATCCGCTTCCGCCGCATGCAGGGCCGCAACACCCTGTGGCAACCAGGTACCGACCACGCCGGTATCGCCACCCAGATGCTGGTGGAGCGCCAACTCGAAGCCACCGGCCAGAACCGTCACGACCTGGGTCGCGAGAAATTCCTGGAGAAAATCTGGGAATGGAAAGACCAGTCCGGCGGCAACATCAGCCGTCAGATCCGTCGCCTCGGCTCGTCCGTCGATTGGAGCCGCGAGCGTTTCACCATGGACGACGGCCTGTCGGAATCGGTGAAAGAAGCCTTCGTGCGCCTGCATGAAGATGGCCTGATCTACCGTGGCAAGCGCCTGGTCAACTGGGACACCAAGCTGCACACGGCGATTTCCGACCTTGAAGTGGAAAACCACGACGAGAAAGGTTTCCTGTGGAACCTCAAGTACCCGCTGGCCGACGGCGCCAAGACCGCTGAAGGCAACGACTACCTGATCGTCGCCACCACCCGTCCGGAAACCATGCTTGGCGATGCCGCCGTCGCGGTTAACCCGAATGACGAGCGCTACCAGGCACTGATCGGCAAGTTCGTCGAGCTGCCACTGGTTGGCCGCCGCATCCCGATCATTGCGGACGACTACTGCGACCCTGAATTCGGCACCGGCTGCGTGAAAATCACCCCAGCCCACGATTTCAACGACTACGAAGTCGGCAAACGCCACAACCTGCCGCTGCTGAACATCTTCGACAAGAACGCCGCCGTATTGCCGGCCTGCCAGGTGTTCAACCTGGACGGCACACTGAACGAAAGCATCGACGGCAAGATCCCGGCCGAATACGCCGGCCTTGACCGTTTCGAAGCGCGTAAGCAGATCGTTGCCGCTTTCGACGCCGCCGGCCTGCTGGTCAGCGTTGACGACCACGGCCTGAAAGTGCCGAAGGGCGACCGCTCCGGCACCATTATCGAGCCGTGGCTGACCGACCAATGGTACGTATCCACGAAGCCGCTGGCAGAACCTGCGATTGCTGCCGTGGAAGACGGCCGCATCCAGTTCGTGCCTAAACAGTACGAAAACATGTACTTCTCGTGGATGCGTGACATCCAGGATTGGTGCATCAGCCGTCAACTGTGGTGGGGCCACCGCATTCCGGCCTGGTACGACGAGTCGGGCAAGGTCTATGTCGGCCGCGACGAAGCCGAAGTACGTGCCAAGCACAACCTCGGCCCGGACGTTGCGCTGCAGCAGGACAACGACGTACTCGACACCTGGTTCAGCTCGGGCCTGTGGACCTTCTCCACCCTGGGTTGGCCGCAACAGACCGAGTTCCTGAAAAAATTCCACTCCACCGACGTGCTGGTCACCGGCTTCGACATCATTTTCTTCTGGGTTGCCCGGATGATCATGCTCACCATGCACTTGGTGAAGAATGAAGACGGCACCCCGCAGGTACCGTTCAAGACCGTGTACGTGCACGGCCTGGTGCGTGATGGCCAAGGCCAGAAGATGTCCAAGTCCAAGGGCAACGTCCTGGACCCGCTGGACATCATCGACGGCATCGACCTGGAAACCCTGGTACAGAAACGCACCTCGGGCCTGATGCAGCCGAAACTGGCGAAGAAGATCGAGAAGCAGACCCGCGACGAGTTCGCCGACGGCATTGCCAGCTACGGCACCGACGCCTTGCGTTTCACCTTCTGCTCGCTGGCATCCACCGGTCGCGACATCAAGTTCGACATGGGCCGCGTCGAAGGCTATCGCAACTTCTGCAACAAGATCTGGAACGCCGCGCGCTACGTGCTGGACAAAGGCGAAGACTGCGGCCAGAACGGCGAAGCCGTCGAACTGAGCCTGGCCGACCGCTGGATCATCTCGCAACTGCAGCGCACCGAAGCTGAAGTGACCCGTCAACTCGACCAGTTTCGTTTCGACCTGGCCGCACAAGCCTTGTACGAGTTCATCTGGAACCAGTATTGCGACTGGTACCTGGAACTGTCCAAGCCCGTGCTGTGGGACGAAAACGCGCCGATCGAACGCCAGCGCGGTACCCGTCGTACCCTGGTGCGCGTGCTGGAAGTGGCGCTGCGCCTGGCGCATCCGTTCATGCCGTTCATCACCGAAGAAATCTGGCAGCGCCTGGCGCCGCTGGCCGGTATCGAAGGCAAGACCATCATGCTGCAACCTTGGCCGGTGGCCAACGAAGCACGCATCGATGAGGCGGCCGAAAGCGATATCGAATGGCTCAAGACCCTGATGCTCGGCACGCGCAACATCCGCGCCGAAATGAACATCGGCCCGGGCAAGCCTCTGGCGGTGTTCGTGAAGAACGCCAGCGCCGAAGACCAGCGTCGTCTCACCGAGAACGAAGCGCTGCTCAAGAAGCTGGCGAAGCTGGAGTCGATCACCGTATTGGCCGATGGCGCCGAAGCACCACTGTCGGCGACCGCACTGGTCGGCGACATGGAAGTGCTGGTACCGATGGCCGGCCTGATCGACAAGGGCGCGGAACTGGCCCGTCTCGACAAGGAAATCCTGCGCCTGCAAGGCGAAGTGCAACGGGTGGGCGGCAAGCTGTCCAACGCGGCATTCGTCGACAAGGCACCGGCTGAAGTGATCGACAAGGAGCGCGCCAAACTGGCCGAGGCTGAACAGGCTTTGGGCAAGCTGGCCGAGCAACATGCGCGGATTTCCAGCCTCTAAGGCTTGATTCGCGTGGAGAAAGAGACCTTCGGGTCTCTTTTTTTTGCCTGGATTTTCCCAATCCCTTGCTGGCAATACAGTCAATGTGGGAGGGGCTACACCCCGATGGCGATCTGTCAGCCAGGCTAGCCTTGACTGATCCACCGCTATCGGGAGCAAGCCCCCTCCCACATTTGACCGAGTTATCCTCGGGAATGTGTGACAATGGCCGCCACTTTGAGCCAACACCAGAATCATCATGACCGCCCCCACTACGCCCAAACCTCCACGCAAGAAGCCTAAAACCGCTGCAACGGCCAAACCCGTCGCGCCGCGCAAAGAGGCTACCCTGCACCCGCGCAACCGCCACACAGGCCGTTACGACTTCCAGGCGTTGATCAAGACCACGCCGGAACTGGCGCAATTCGTGATCATCAACCCCTATGGCAAAGAGAGCATCGACTTCGCCAGCCCAGACGCGGTGCGGGTGTTCAACCGGGCGCTGCTCAAGGCCTTCTATGGCATCCAGCATTGGGACATTCCGGCGGATTACCTGTGCCCGCCGGTACCAGGGCGTGCCGACTATGTGCACTTCCTCGCCGACCTGCTGGCCAGTGTCAACGACGGCAAGATCCCGCGCGGTTCAATCGTCAAGGTGCTGGACATCGGCATGGGCGCCAACTGCGTCTACCCGCTGATTGGCTATATGGAGTACCGCTGGAACTTCCTCGGCTCGGAGGTCGACCCTATCGCCGTGGCCGCCGCCAAGGCCATCGTGCAATCCAACGACCTGAGCAAGGTCATCCAGTTGCGCCAGCAGGAAAACCCCAAACACATCCTGCTGGGCCTGCTGGAGCCGGGTGAGCGTTTTGACCTGACCATGTGCAACCCGCCGTTCCATGCGTCCATGGACGAAGCCACCAAGGGCAGCGAGCGCAAATGGCGCGCCCTGGGCCGGGCCGATCCCAAGCGCAAATTGCCGGTGCTGAACTTCGGTGGCCAATCGGCCGAGCTGTGGTGTGAAGGCGGTGAAGCGCGCTTCGTGACGCAACTGATTGCCGAGAGTGCGCACTTTGCCCACAAGGTGTTGTGGTTCAGCACCCTGGTGTCAAAAGCGTCAAACTTGCCAGTGATCGAGACCGCGCTGAAAAAAGCCGGCGTGCTGGAAAGCCAGGTGGTGGAAATGTCCCAGGGCCAGAAGCAAAGCCGTTTCGTGGCCTGGACGTTCCAGACCAAGAACGAGCAGCAGATCTGGCGCCAGCGCTGGGTGCGATAGAGACAAATCGCAGGCAACAAAAAACCGTGCCCGGATCGCTCCGGAGCACGGTTTTTTTTGCTGCGTCTTACTTGTTAACAGCGTCGGTCAGGCCTTTGGCCACAACCAGCTTGATAACTTTCTTGGCAGCGATTTCGATGGCAGCGCCAGTCGAAGGGTTACGGCCAGTACGGGCAGGACGCTCGGTCACTTTCAGTTTGCCAACGCCTGGCAGAGTGATTTCGCCGCCGTTTTCCAGCTGATCAGCAACAACTTGGCTCAGTTGGTCCAGCAGAGCGCGCACGGTGGTTTTCGGTGCGTCTACTGCTTCAGCCAGGTCAGCGATCAGTTGGTCTTTAGTAATAGCCATTGTGGTGTTCCTTCCCTATCAAATTCATATGGATTGCAGAGTGCAGTGTCAGCCGTCGAGCCCGACCGTCATGGCCTGGCACCCCCGGCTATAACCACGGAGATCGGGGTTATAGATGCTTGAAACGGGGATTGGTTCGACCTGACAGATGCTGAATGCACGCTTATCGCCGAGACTTGGCGTAAGACGGGGCAAAACTAGCACAGAGACGGGGAAATATCCGCCTCTACCTACCCATTTGGTCAGCTTTATCGCTCTAAACCGTGAAAAAAAGGCATATGGCCCGTCGGAAGGCACCCAAAACACCTTCGAAGCACGTCTTGGCCAATGGGTGCGGTACACTGGGCGACTTTTCGGGGAGGCCAACCGCTCCCCTTCAACCAGCCGAGAAGCCTATGCCGATCCGTCATTGCATCGTCCACCTGATCGACAAAAAACCCGACGGCACACCCGCAGTTCTCCACGCCCGCGACTCCGAGCTTGCCGAGTCGGCCGCCATCGAGAACATGCTTGCCGACCTCAACGAGAGCTACAACGCCAAACAAGGCAAGGCCTGGGGTTTCTTCCATGCCGAATCCGGCGCGCACCCGTTCAGCGGCTGGTTGAAAGAATATTTCGAGGGTGGCCAGGATTTCACCACGTTCAGCCGCACCGCCGTCGAACATCTGCAAAAACTGATGGAAGAGTCCAACCTCTCCACCGGCGGCCATGTGCTGTTTGCCCACTACCAGCAAGGCATGACCGACTACCTGGCCATCGCCCTGCTGCACCACAGTGAAGGCGTGGCGGTGACCGACGAGCTGGACGTGACCCCGTCGCGCCACTTGGACCTGGGCCAACTGCACCTGGCAGCGCGTATCAACGTGTCCGAGTGGCAGAACAACAAGCAATCCAAGCAGTACATCTCGTTTATCAAAGGCAAGAACGGCAAGAAGGTCTCGGAATACTTCCGCGACTTCATCGGCTGCCAGGAAGGCGTCGACGGCCCGGGCGAGACGCGCACCCTGCTCAAGGCCTTCAGCGACTTCGTTGAAAGCGAAGACTTGCCGGACGAATCCGCCCGCGAAAAAACCAAGACTCTGGTCGATTACGCCAGCAGCCAGGCCAAGCTCGGCGAACCCATGGGCCTTGAAGAATTGTCGGGGTTGATCGATGAAGATCGGCCTAAGGCGTTCTACGACCATATCCGCAACAAGGACTACGGCCTGTCGCCGGAAATCCCGGCGGATAAACGCACCCTCAACCAGTTCCGCCGCTTCACCGGGCGCGCCGAGGGCCTCTCCATCAGTTTTGAAGCGCACCTGTTGGGCGACAAAATCGAGTACGACGAAGCCGCCGGCACCCTCATCATCAAGGGCCTGCCGACCCAACTGACCGACCAGCTCAAGCGCCGTAACTGATGCTCGGCGGGGTTCTCAAGAAAGTCCTGCTGGTGTTGCTGGTGGTGGTGGTTATCCAGAACTGGGGCAAGATCGAGCGGCTGTTCAACCCTTCCCAGGTGGTCTCGGAGCAGACGCGGGCATCGGCGCGAGTGGCGCTGTATACCACCGAGTGGTGTGGCTACTGCAAGCAGATCCGCCGCTTCCTGGACCAGAAAGGCATTCCGTACCAGGCCTTCGACATCGAGAAGGACGCCCAGGCGCGCAAGGCGTATGAAGCACTGGGCGGTGGCGGGATTCCGTTCGTGGACGTCAATGGCACGCTGATTCGCGACTACAACCCTGACGCGATCATGGCCGCGCTGAAGTAATCAGCGCACCACGATCACCCGCCCCAACAGGCTGTGCTGCTCGAACCCCAACACCGCCTGCAACGCGTTGAGTACCGCCTGCGGGTCCTTGCTCGGGAAGCTGCCGCTGACGCGCCTGGCGCCCATCTCTTCGTTGAGCAGCAGGATGCGGCCAGGGTAGTAACGCCCCAAGTCCTTGACCACCTCCGCCAGCGGCGCCTTGTAGTAGTTGAGCCAGCCATCACGCCAGGCCAGGCGGGATTCGCTGTCGACCGCGTGCAGCGGATCGGCGATGCCATCGGCGTAGGCCACTTGCTGGCCCGCCGTCAGAATTTGCTGCTGGCCCTGTTTCGACGGCGTCACGCCAACCCGCCCCGACAACACCGTCACCTCGGCCCCTGCCGGTTGCAGGCGCACTTCGAACTGCGTACCCAGCACCCGCGCTTCGCCGCTGCCCGCCCCGACCACAAAGGACTCGCCGGTATGGGTGACGCTGAAAAAACCTGCACCGCGACGTAATTGGATATGCCGCTCACCGTGGCTGAAATCCACCGCGATGGCGCTGTCCGCATCCAGCGTGACCTGGGATTGATCGGCCAGGATGACGGTCTTCACTTCTCCCGGTGCGCTCACGTAATCGGCGCCGAAGTCATCGACCCAGCGCGATGGCTGCCAACCGGCGCCCACGCACACCATCAACACCAGGCACGCCGCCATGGCCAAGGCGCCGGACCAGCGCACCACCCGCGAGCGCGTCGGGGTGTTCATCGCATTGAGGTAGCCCTGTAATGCCTGCGCGTCTTCATCCGCCAACTGGCGCGCCGGCACTTCGCTCAACTCCCAGAGCACCTGAGCCTGGGCGTACGCTTCGACGTGCGCAGGATCAGCCCTAAGCCAGCGGCTGAAGGTGGCCTGGTCGCCACTGCTGGGCTGGTCATGCAACCGACTCAGCCAGGCCAGGGCGGCTTGTTCCTGGTCGGACGTAGGGGTGACGTTCACGGTGCTTTCCCTGGCGTGCGTGGGGACGATGGTTCGCGAAGGCTGGCTTTGCAGGCTTCGAGGGCACGCATCATATGTTTTTCCACAGCGCTTTGGGACAGGCCCATGGCCTTGGCGATTTGCGCGTACTTGCGCCCATGAATGCGGTTGAGCAGGAAGATCTGCCGGGTGCGCTCCGGCAAGCTGCGCAGGGCGGCTTCGACGTGCCGCAGGTCGTTGCCCGCCTCAAGCGCCGCCTGGGGTTCGGAGCCCTGGTTATCCTGCTGTTCCGGCAGCCAGCCTTCGCTGCTGCGCACCCGCGCGCCTTCGCTGCGCAGGTGGTCGATGGCGATATTGCCGGCGCAGCGCAACAGGTAGGTGCTGAGTTCTTCAACCTGCACCAAGGGCCGACGCCAAAACCGCAGGAACAGGTCCTGCACCAGGTCGGCCGCCGTAGCGCGGCAGCCCACCCGCCGGCTGACCAGCGCTTCCATTTGCGAACGCTGGGACAAAAACACCTGCAGGAAATGCGCACGCCCACCCGCCGCGTCAGCCTGTGGGCTGTCCTGGGAATCGGGTGGAGTGCTGATCATCATGGCGGCGGCTCAGAACGTTGCGAAGGCGGCAACAGGGCTGACCAGCAGGCCGACGCCTGCCAGGATCAAGGCCAGCCTTGGCCGATACGGCAACAACAGCACCAGCAACAGGGCGCTGAGCATCAACACCGCGCACCACTCCACCAGGCCTTGGCCCCAACCGGCGATAGCCACGGCGGGCCAGATCGAGACACTCAGCAGCAGCCAACCGATGACGCGCAAAGCAAAGCGCCGCCGAGGCGATGGCTTGCTGTGCAGCAGTTCGCCGTGGTGGCGGTCGGTGGACAGGCATAAGGCGGTGAACCCGGCGTAACACATCAGCAGCGCGAGGAGCATTCAGTGCGCCTCCTGCTTGAGATGAAGTGGCCGCGCACGCTCGGTCTTGGGCTGCGGGGCCTTGCGGTGTTGCATCTTCCAGGCCGCCCAGGCAAGGAACACGCCGCTGGCGAGGCAGGTCAGGTCGAAGCCGGCCATGGCCCAGTCGCCACGGGCCAGGGATAGGCCCACATGTTGCTGCGTGGTCAGTGCATTGAGCAACGGGATGGCGGCAAACAGCAGTGCTGCGCAGCTCAATTGCTCAACCCACCCCTTGCGACCCCGGCGCAGGATCGCGTGCAACAGGCTCAGGCCCCAGGCGATAAAAAAGGCCTGCACTTCCCAATCGGAGCGCGCGGCGAAGCTCACCGGCAGCAGGCGGTTAGCCCAAAAGAACGTCGCAATAGCGATCAGCAGCCCGGACATGCTGGCGATATTCAGCACTTCCACCAGCCGCAGTTCAAACGGCATCACGCCGGTTTTTGCATGCTTGAGTTGACGTTTGCCGAGCCAGATCACCAGCCCCGTACCGATCATGGCCGTGCCCGCCAGGCCGCAGATAAAGTACAACCAACGCAACACCGGACCGGCGAAATGGCCCATGTGCAGGCCATAGAAGCTGCCGCCGATCGCCGCCGGCAGCGACTGCTCGCCACTGACCCGCAGCAGTTCGCCGGTAGTGCCATTGAACGCCACGGTGCTGCCGAAACCATGCACCACGCTGTCGGAACCGGCGCGGAACACATTCACCGACGCGTTCACATCGCTCGGGTTGTTCACCGCCATGCGCCCGACATGCCCTCCCGCCCACTGGGCCCGCGCTTGTTCGTACATCGGCAACAGCGGCAACAGTTTGCCCGGCTGTCCCAGCGCCGGCGCATTATTGGTGGCCGGGAATACTTCATTGAAGAAGGCGCGGGTGTCGTTGCCGTAGGAGGCCACGATCGGCGCCGGCATCACCATGCTCATGAAAATCACCAGGCTGCTGTAGGTGATCATCAGGTGAAACGGCAGCACCAGCACACCCACCGCGTTATGCCCATCGAGCCAGGAGCGCTGGCCTTTGCGGGGGCGGAAGGTGAAGAAGTCCTTGAAGATTTTCTTGTGGGTGATGATGCCGGTGATCAACGCCACGAACATCACCATCGCTGCGATGGTCGACAGCCAGCGGCCCCACGGGTATGGCATTTGCAGTTGGAAGTGGAAGCGATAGAAGAACTCCCCGCCCATGCTTTCACGGGCCTCTACGGCTTGCCCACTCACGGGGTCGAGGGTTTTCTGAATGAAATTGCCGCGCTTGCCAGGGTCGACTTTGTCTTGCCACATCACCGACAGGCCAGGGTCGCGGCTATCCGGCAAGGTGATGAACCAGCGTGCGGCCGTCGGTGCGACCTTTTGCAGGTAGTCCTGGGCGACGCTCAGACTGCGCGCATCATCCAGGGGATGGGCCTGCACCTCGGGCTGCATCCAGTGGCTGATCTCATCCTTGAAATAGGCCAGGGTGCCAGTCAGGAAAATCGCAAACAGCAGCCAGCCAAAGATCAGCCCGGCCCAGGTGTGCAACCAGGCCATCGCCTGGCGAAAGCCCTCTTTCATGTGCGTGCCATCCATAAGCCCACACCCGCCAGGGTGGCAAACGCCGCACTCGGTAGCATCACGCCGCACCACGCGCGCCATGCCGTACGGCAGGCGAAGCACCACAGCACTGCCAACAGGTAGAACACGAACGAACTCATCATCCCGGTAATCACCGCATCGGCGCGGGACGTTGGCATCCACAGTGCCAGGCAGATGCTGGCCAGGGACGCCATCAGGTAACCGCCGACGACAGCAGCCAGCACGCGCGACGTAACGGCGAGACGATAGGAGGCAGGCAGTGAGGTTTTGCTTTTCATGCGGGAGGCGCCAGGTTCATCAGCGCGCAATATTAATGATAAATATTCTCATAAGCAAAACAGAACGGATGAAACACCTGCCTTCGTGCATTGCCGAACGGTTTCCGGCGCCCTACAATGCGAACAATTCTTGTTCTCTAAAGCATGCCCATGCTTGTGGAGTGTTTGCGTTGCAGCCGTCCAACCCTGTCGAAGTACTCTACAACGACCATCACCACTGGCTCACCGGCTGGTTGCGACGCAAGCTCGGCTGCCCGCAAAGCGCTGCGGACCTGGCGCAGGACACCTTCATCCGGGTCCTGACCGCACGCGAAGCGCCGACGCTGATCGAGCCCCGCGCCTTCCTCACCACGGTCGCCAAGCGCGTGTTGTTCAATTTCTACCGCCGCCAGGACCTCGAACGCGCCTACCTCGACGCATTGGCGCAGATGCCTGAACAGGTGGCGCCCTCAGAAGAAGACCGCGCGATCATCCTGCAAACCCTGCTGGAGCTGGACCAATTGCTCGACGGCTTGCCCACGCTGGTCAAGCGCGCGTTCCTGCTGGCCCAACTCGACGGCCTGACGTATGCGCAGATCGGCGCTGAACTGGGCATCTCCATCGCCACCGTCAAACGCCACCTGCATAAAGCCGCCATGCGCTGCTACTTCGCCCTATGAATGTCTCGACCCAGGTCGCCGAACAAGCCGTGCGCTGGCTGATGGAAATGCAGCAAGGCGCGCTCAACCCACGCCAGCAAGCGGCCTGGCAGCAATGGCTGAATGCTCACAGCGAACATCAGCGCGCCTGGGACCATATCCAGCGCGTCAACCAACGCCTGCGCGGCATGCCGTCGCCCCTGGCTCACGCGGCACTGAACGCACCGACCACCACCAGCCGCCGCCAGGCGCTGAAGTTGCTGCTGATCCTCGGTGCCGGTTCGGCTGCGGCCTGGAGCCTGCGCCAGCAACATATCTTGCCGCCGCTGACCGCCGACTACCGCAGCCCGGTCGGCCAACGGCGCAAGGTGCAATTGGCCGATGGCAGCCAATTGCAGCTCAATACCGGCAGTGCGGTGGATATGCATTTTGATGGCCAGCAACGGCTGATACGCCTGCTCGAAGGCGAGATCCTGCTGACCGCCAGCGCAGGCAACGCGCCGCTGCAGGTGCTGACGGGCCAGGGCCTGCTCAGCAGTCAGGCGGCGCGCCTGAATGTGCGCCAGTTCAACGATCACACCCAACTGGCGGTCTTCGCTGGGCGTGTCGACGTAATGCCCAACCGCTACAGCGGCCTGCCCTTGACGGTCGAAACCTCGCACCAGGTCAACTTCACCCGCAAGGGCTGGGACACCCCGCGCCCTACCGACGCCAACAGCGGCGCCTGGGCCGACGGCATGCTGGTGGCCACGCATATGCGCCTGGAAGATTTCCTCGCCGAACTGGGCCGCTATCGCCGTGGCCAGCTCAATTGCGATCCGCAGGTCGCCAACCTGCTGCTGTCCGGCAGCTACCCACTGGACGACAGCGAACGCATTCTCGACCTGCTGGAAGTCAGCCTGCCGGTCAAGGTGCGGCGTTTTACCCGCTATTGGGTGACCGTCCAGGCCCGTGCGTAAATTATTTTCAGCCACCGTGAGCCGTTTTCCGCACCTCGCGTGACAGAGAAGGAAAGCTCCCTTGATCCTTCTTTCTCAGGACCGCCCTCCATGCCCCAGCAACCGACCCTTCTCGCTCGCACCTTGCGCCAGCTGCTACTGGGCGCCAGCCTCAGCTTCACCGTACTGCCTGGCGTGATGGCGGCCGATGCCAAGCCGTATCACATCGCCCCAAGCTCGCTGGAAGCTGCCCTGAACCAGTTTGGCCGTGAAGCCGGCGTGTTGATTTCCTTCGGCTCCGAGGTCACCGCGGGCATGCAGAGCCGTGGTCTGTCCGGCAACTACAGCGCTGCCGAGGGCCTGCAACAGCTGCTGGAAGGCACCGGCCTGCAAGCCCGCGCCGAAGGCGACAATGCCTTCAGCCTGCAACCGGCAACAGCGCCGGCGGCTGTCGAGTTGGCGACCTCCAGCGTGGTCGGCGACTGGCTCGGCGATGCGGCACAAACCAATGTATTCGAACACCCCGGCGCCCGTGACGTGATCCGCCGCGAAGAGTTCGAACGCCAGGGCGCCACCCAGGCCAAGGACGTGCTCAACCGCATTCCCGGCGTCAACGCGCCGGACAATAACGGCACCGGTAGCCACGATATGGCGCTGAACTTCGGCATTCGCGGTCTCAACCCGCGCCTGGCATCGCGCTCAACGGTTCTGATGGACGGCATCCCGGTACCCTTCGCGCCGTACGGCCAGCCGCAGCTGTCCTTCGCGCCGATCAGCATGGGCAACATGGACGCCGTTGATGTGGTACGTGGCGGCGGCGCGGTGCGCTACGGCCCGCAGAACGTTGGCGGCGTGGTCAACTTCGTGACCCGTGCGATCCCGGATGCACCCACCGTCAAAGGTGGCTTGCAGACCGAAACCAGCCCGTCTTCCAGCCATGACGGCTTCAAGACCACCGGCAACCTGCTGGCCGGCGGTACTGCCGAGAATGGCCTGGGCGGCGCGATTTTGTATTCCGGCACCCGTGGCGGCGACTGGCGCGAAAACAGCAACACGCGCATCGACGATCTGATCCTCAAAGGCAAATACCAGCTCGACGACGCCAACAGCTTCAACGCCATGGCGCAGTACTACGAAGGCCAGGCCGATATGCCTGGGGGCTTGAACGTTGCGGACTACAAGGCCGATCCGTATCAGTCCACCCGCCCCTACGACAAATTCTGGGGCCGCCGTACGATGTTCAACGTCGGCTATCGCTACGAGCAGGACCGCCGCGAATTCACCGTCAACAGTTTCTTCACCAAGACCCTGCGCAGTGGCTACCTGGATCAGGGCACCTTCCTGTCGCTGTCCCCGCGTGAATACTGGGTGCGCGGCGTGGAAACCCGTTTCGCCCAAGGCTTCGACCTCGGCCCGACCAGCCATGAAGTGGGCGTCGGCTACCGCTACATCAACGAAGCCGGCCACGAGTTGCGCTACCGCACGCCGATTTCCGCCAACAACCAGCAAATCCCCAGCACTGACAGCCGCAACGACCGCGACACCCGCGGTGGTACCGAAGCCAATGCGTTCTTCGTCGATGACCGGATTGATATCGGCAAATGGACCATCACCCCGGGTATCCGCTACGAGATGATCGAGTCCCAGCAGAGCAACAACCTGACCAACGTCAAATACAAAGGCGACTACAACACCGCGCTGCCGGCGTTGAACGTGCTCTATCACCTGACCGACGACTGGAACCTGTACGCCAACACCGAAGGTTCATTCGGCAGCGTGCAGTACAGCCAGATGCCCAACCGTGTGACCAGCGGTGAAGTCAAACCGGAAAAAGCCCGCACCTGGGAACTGGGTACCCGCTATGACGACGGCACCTTGCGCGCGGAGATCGGCGCGTTCCTGATCAACTTCGATAACCAGTATGAAAGCAACCAGACCAACGACTCGGTAATCGCCAGGGGCGAGACGCGCCACCAGGGTATCGAAACCAGCGTCAACTACGCCCTCGATGGTTTGAGCCCGGCGTTGGCCGGTTTCGATGTGTACGCCACCTACGCCTACGTCGACGCCACCATCCGCGAAGACGGCCCGAACAAAGGCAACCGCGTGCCCTTCTCGTCCAAGCACAAAGGCACCCTCGGCGTGGGTTACACCGAAGGGCGCTGGAAACTCAATGTGGACAGCAGCTACCAGAGCAGCCAGTTCGCCGATAACGCCAACACCGAGGCCGAGACCGCCGACGGTGCCAACGGACGCATCCCCGGCTACATGCTGTTCAGCAGCCGCGCGGCCTATGATTTCGGCCCGCAACTGTCGGATTTGAACGTGGCGGTCGGCGTGAAGAACATCTTCAACAAGCAGTACTTCACCCGTTCGTTCGACGATAACAACAAGGGCAAATACGTCGGTGAACCGCGTACGGTTTACGTGCAGACCTCCATCGCGTTCTAACTGCCCAAGCAACGCACAACCTGTGGCGAGCGGGCTCGCCCCGCGTTGGACTGCGTAGCAGGCCCGGCCTTTTCAAACGAAGAGCTGGGGTCGCTTCGCAACCCAACGCGGGGCAAGCCCGCTCGCCACAAGAAACCCGTTTTGCTCGCCCTGACCTGCCGGTTCTAACTGCCCGCCAGGCAACTGGGGGTGGCCGCGACCAACGCATCGATTGCACAACGTGTCTTGGCCGGCATATGCACGGCCGTGGGCCAGATCACATGGATGGGCGCAGGTTGCTCGCGATAGTCGGGCAACACCGCGACCAACTGCCCACGCAGCACATAGTGCGCAATCAACCAACTCGGCAACCAGGCCAGGCCCACGCCTGCAATGGCGGCATCCGCCACGGCCTGCATGTCATCCATTATCAGCGGCGAGGCCACGCGGTTGCGGTGCGGGGTAATGCTGCGATAGGCGATACCGCGATGGCCGGCAAGGTCTTCGATGCATTCAATCGGCCCGACGCGCTGCAAGTACGCCGGTGACGCCGTCAGTCCCACGGCCTGCTCGCCCAGACGACGCGCACTGAGGCGGTCGGTGTCGGGCAGCGGGCCGATGCGCACGGCGACGTCAAAGCCTTCCTGTGCCAGGTCCACCAGCCGATCGGCGAAGCTGATCTCGATCTCCAACTGCGGATAACGCGCCATCAACCCCCACAACGCAGGGGCCGCGTAGTGGTGCCCGAAAGCCAGCGGCAAGCTGGCCCGCAAACGGCCGCGTGGCTGCTGCCGGCCGCTTTCCAGCACCGATTCGGCAGCCTCAAGTTCCGCCAGCGCACGTAGGCAATGTTCGTAATACGCCTGACCGTCCTCGGTCAAACGCTGGCGCCGGGTAGAGCGCTGCAGCAGACACGTGCCCAGGCGTGCCTCCAATCGCGCCAGGCCCTTGCCGACCGCAGAGCGCGTGAGATTCAGCCGTTCGGCGGCCTCGGTCAGGGTGCCGCTTTCGACGATTTGCAGAAAGAGTTCAACACCATCAAAACGTGGAGTGGTCATGCGGTAATTGTCGCTCCTGATTCCCCTATCAAGAGAAAACTTATCACGAATAAAGAACCAGATTCCCCTGAAAATAACGCGACACGTCATCCACAGGAGAATCCCATGCCACCCGCCGCCACGTTATCGGCTGCCAGCCCCCCGCTCACCGCCAGAAACAACCTGGCACTCACCGCTGTGTGCCTGGTGGCACTGATGTTCGGCCTGGAAATCTCCAGCGTGCCCGTCATCCTGCCCACCCTGGAACGAGAATTGGGCACGGGCTTCCAGGACGCCCAATGGATCATGAACGCCTACACCCTGGCCTGTACCAGCGTGTTGATGGCGGCGGGCACACTGGCAGATCGCTTTGGTCGTCGGCGCATGCTGGTGTTGTGCCTGTGGGTGTTCGGCTTGGCCTCGCTGGCCTGCGGGCTGGCCGAGGATGCGTCGCTGCTGATCACGGCGCGGTTTGTCCAGGGCATCGGCGCCGGGGCGATGATGATTTGCCAGTTCGCCATCCTGTCGCACCTGTTTCGCGAACCGGCAGCGCGGGCGCGGGCGTTTGCAATATGGGGCGTGATTGCCGGAGTGGGCCTGGGCTTCGGTCCGATGATCGGCGCATTGATCCTGGCGGTGGCGGATTGGCGCTGGGTGTTCCTCGTGCATGTGCCGCTCACCCTGTTCACCCTGGTGCTGCTGCGCATCAGCGTGCAGGAATCCCGCGATCCGGCCGCTCATCGCTTGGAAATCGCCGGCATGCTCACCTTGACCCTGTCGGTGTTCGCCCTGGTGTACTTCATCACCCAAGGCAGCGAGCACGGCTTCGGCGCTCCGGCCATGCTCGGTTGGGCGGCGTTGTCGGTGCTCGGCTTGCTGCTGTTCATCACGGTCGAGTTGCGCAGTGCGCACCCGATGTTCGACTTCTCGGTGTTCCGCATCCAGCGGTTCAACGGCGCGCTGATGGGCTCGATCGGCATGAACTTCAGCTTCTGGCCGTTCATGATCTACCTGCCGTTGTACTTTCAGGCGGGCCTGGGTTACGACACCCTGACCACCGGCGCCGCGTTGCTCGCCTACACCCTGCCGACCCTGCTGGTGCCGCCGCTGGCCGAGCGCCTGGCCCTGCGCTATGGCGCCGAACGCATCATCCCCCTGGGCCTGGGCCTGATGGGCGCGGGTTTCCTGGCCATGGCCGCGGTCAACGGGGCCCAGCATCCACGTATCGAGTTGGTGCTGCTCAGTTGCGTGATCGCCGGCGTAGGCCTGGCGCTGACCAACTCGCCCACCACCAACACCACCACCGGTTCGGTGTCGGCCGACCGCGCGGGCATGGCCTCAGGCATCGACCTCAGCGCACGGCTGATCACCCTGGCGCTCAACATTGCGCTGATGGGGTTGGTGCTATTGCTGGGGATCAGCCATCAGTTGGCCGAGGTGCTGCCCGCCACCACGGCAATGGATTGGCCGGTTATCAGCCAAAGGATTGCCGCAGGAAAGTTGCAGTCGATGGGGCTGACAGTCAACGACGCCCAGGCGGCACTGCGCAACGGCGCCGGTTGGGCGATGCTGTTTGCCGGTCTGGGTGCTGGCGGGCTGGCGATGCTGAGCCGGTATTTTTTCCGACGCGGCCGCTGAACGAAAACGGGCCTGCAGATGCAGGCCCGTTTGCAGGGGGTGAAAAGAAAGTTAGCCGTTGATGACAGCGTTTTCGTTTTCCAGGAATTCCTGTTCCAGCGCGTCTTCGTTCACTTTGTTGATTGGCTGGTTTTTCGCGGCAGCGCGGGGCTTGCCTTGCAGTCTGCCGAACAGATGTTCCAACGCGTGATCCAGCTTGGTGGCCGCACTGTCAATCGCCTGTTCCAGGGTATCGCCCTTGGCGGACACCGACAGCGGTTGATGGCCTTTTGGCCGCGCTTCCAGGCGGCAACTTAAATCGTGGGGACCGGGCTTGTCGCCGTTCTCATCCCGCAGGTAGACCTCCACTCGGGTCAGGTCTTCTTCATAACGTTCAAGCGTGCTCTCAATGGTGGTACGTACCCACTCCTCCAGTCGGATGCTGCTTTCAATATGGTTATCGCTATTGACTTGGATTTGCATAGTTCTTCCCTTATTTCAGCTAGCTCGCGAGAGATCACAAACTGCAACACCGGGGTGGTGAAACCATGACCTCTTGATTACACAATTGAGCAGCCAGAGAAACATTTCAACCCCTTTGCAAAGATAAATCCCACATTACAAATTAACCCTGACGACAAGCAAAAACGCTGTTAGGGTGGGGAGTTAGTTACATCTTCTTACGCCACGCGATCCTCACAATTGCCCCTCTCCCAGGGGGTGCAATGCGCGAAAAATCCCTGCTTCCTCTACCAGCCAGTCATGCACCGCGCGCACGCCCGGATGGCTCAGCGCGCCCGGCGCGTACAGCAGCACATAGCGTTTGTGGTTGGGCACCGCGAGGCCGAACGGCACGATCAAGGTGCCGCGCTCCAGTTCATCGTTGAGCAAGGTGCGTCGCGCAATCGCCACTCCCATGCCGGCGATGGCAGCTTCGATGGTCAGGTGGTTGCGGTTGAAGGTGTGGCCACGGCGAACATCGGCGTCGTGGTAGCCAATGGCATTCAGGTAGAACTCCCACTCGGCATACTCATAACTCCCACGCCAGGCGGTGATGTCGTGAAGCAGCGGGAAATGCACGAGGTCGGCCGGACCGTGCAAGGGCGGTCGACCGCGCAACAGGCTGGGGGCGCAGACCGGGAAAATCTGCTCATCCAGCAGGGCTGTGGATAACAGGCCGGGGTAGCTGCCGTCATTGAGGTCGATGGCCAGGTCGAAGTCGCCCTCGTGCAGGGCGATGCTGCTGTCCTCGGCGACCATGCGCAGTTGGATATCCGGAAAACGCTGCTGCAAGCGGGGTAAGCGCGGAGTCAGCCACTTGCCGAGAAACGACGGAATCGAGCGCAGGCGCAAGGTGCCGCTGATCATCCCCGCGTCCAGGCGCTGCAATTCGGCATCGATGCTGCCGTAAGCCTCCCCCACCGTTACCGCCAGCCGCTGCCCCTCGGCGCTCAGCTCCACACCGCGCGCCCGTCGATGAAACAGCCGAAAGCCCAAACGCTCCTCCAACTGACGGATTTGTTGGCTTACCGCTCCCGGGGTGATGTGCAGTTCTTCGGCGCAGCGGGTGAACGACAAATGCCGCGCTGCGCAGGAAAACACGTGCAGCCAGACATAAGTCTGGCCATGGAGAGGGCGAGCCATAGGGTTTAGTCCTGCTAAAGGGTGTCTTAGGATAATTCGTTGGTCAGTGTCGACCCAGAGGCTCAGTATCGCGCCAATTGCGCTCGTCCTACAAAACATGGCAGCGATTCCTACTCCATTGCTTGTAAGGCTTTAGCATGGCTATCAGTGTTTTCGATCTATTCAAGGTGGGCATCGGCCCGTCCAGCTCCCATACCGTCGGCCCCATGCGCGCGGCGGCGACCTTCGCCCAGGCCCTGACGGACCAACAATTGCTGAGTGAAACCCGTCGCGTCGAAGTGCGCCTGTATGGCTCACTGTCCGCCACCGGTGTCGGCCACGCCACCGACCGTGCCTGCGTCATGGGCCTGATGGGCGAATGGCCGGATCAGGTCGATCCCACCTCGATCAACACCCGAATCCAGCAACTGCGCGAGTCCGGACAACTGTTATTGGCCGGCCAACAGGAAATTGCCTTCAACTGGCACAGCGACCTCCTGCTGCTGGACGAAAGCCTGCCCTACCACCCCAACGCCATGTCCCTGCACGCCTACGGCGACAACGGCTTGCTGAGCGAACAAACCTACTATTCGGTGGGGGGCGGTTTCATCATCGAAGCCGCTGAAGCGGCTTCGGGCATCGCGCCGACCAGCGATGTGCAATTGCCCTACGACTTCTCCAGCGCCGTCGAACTGCTGGCGCTGTGCAACAAGCACGGCCTGCGGGTTTCCGAATTGATGATGGCCAACGAGCGCGCATGGCGCAGCGATGAACAGATCCGCAGCGGCCTGCTGCATATCTGGTCGGTGATGCGCGAATGCGTGGAACAAGGCCTGCGCGATGAAGGCATCCTGCCCGGTGGCCTGGATGTGCCACGGCGCGCGGCGAAATTGCACCGCAGCCTGTTGGAAATCGGCAAACCCAATGTAATCACCTCGACCTTGTCGGCCATGGAATGGGTCAACCTGTTCGCCCTCGCCGTCAACGAAGAAAATGCCGCCGGCGGGCGCATGGTCACCGCGCCGACCAATGGCGCGGCGGGGATCATCCCGGCGGTGCTGCATTACTACATGAAGTTCAACGCCGACGCGTCCGACGACGATGTGGTCAATTTCTTCCTGGCCGCCGCCGCCGTCGGCATTCTGTGTAAGAAAAATGCCTCGATCTCCGGTGCCGAGGTGGGTTGCCAGGGCGAAGTCGGTTCAGCCTGCGCCATGGCCGCTGCCGGCCTGGCCGACATCCTCGGCGCCACCCCCGAACAACTGGAAAACGCCGCCGAAATCGGCCTGGAACACAACCTCGGCCTGACCTGCGACCCGGTTGGCGGCCTGGTGCAAGTGCCGTGCATCGAGCGCAATGCCATCGCGGCGGTCAAAGCGATCAACGCCACGCAGATGGCCCTGCGCGGAGACGGCAAGCACTTCATTTCCCTCGACCGCGTGATCCGCACCATGCGCGATACCGGCGCCGACATGCATGACAAATACAAAGAAACTTCACGGGGCGGCCTGGCGGTCAGCTGGGTGGAGTGCTGATTGCGCTGTCTGCGATCGTTTTTTCCGTGCTGCCCTGAAACGGATCACCGATCTCAATAACAACATAGAACCCATGTGGGAGGGGGCTTGCTCCCGATAGCGGTGCATCAGCCAAGTATTCATTGACTGATGCACCGCTATCGGGAGCAAGCCCCCTTCCACATAAGGACCTCATTGTTTGACAGATCGCTGTACGGCACGCCCTTTGCTGTACAGCCCATGAGGTAAACGGAATTTGTACAAACTCAGCGACGGAGTGGCCGGTGGTCAGGCAACGCGAACTAATCCCGATACCGGTCGTCAATGACTGCATGTTCTTATCAGGCGGTAACGCACCATGGACAACCCTTTTCAGATCATCACCGACACCTTCACCCCAAAATACCGTGTCAACCTGAGCATCCAACGGCTCGACGGCAGCATCATGCTCACCCTCTCGGACGAGACGGGCGTAGTGGCCAAACGCATGATCAGCGCCGAACAACGCAACGATCCGCAACGGCTCAAACGCTTGGTGCAAAGCATTCAATTCGGCATCGCCATCGAGCAGGGCCACAGCGCCATGGAGATCCTGGCGGTGATGACGGACGGCGACAGCCACAAATTGCTGCAGCGGCCACCGACCCGCCCCCTGCCCTTCAGCGTCGGGCTTTAAAGCTCACCCTTCTCGGTCTCCAGGCTCGCCTCGCCCTTGCGACGCGGGCCTTCGACCTTCACCGACGGGAACGCCGACGACGCGTAGCGCACCACCAGAATCGCAAACGCCAACAGCAGAATCCCACCGCACAGGTAGATGATGCCGATGTCGGGCGGGTTGTGGTGGGACACGTTGGAGATCAACAGCCGCGTGAGCGCGGTGATCGCCACGTAGATCAGGAAGCGCACCGGCATGTGGTTGGTCTTGAAGTAAATCCCGACCATCGCGCCCAATTCCAGGTAGATGAACAGCAGCAGGATGTCATCGATCTTGATATGCCCGTTCTCCAGCATCCCCAGAAACTCCATCACCGCTGCCCAGGCGGTCACCGCACCGATGGCGAACAACGCCAGGTAATGGAACGACTCGACAAACAGGTTGCCCAGGGACTCGGCCAGCCCATGGACTTGATGGCGCAGCTTTTCGGCCCAATTAAATTTCACGATGGTGCTTCCTTAGGTCGGTTCGACCGGATAATGCGGGTTGGACGTGACGGTTGTTCTGCATGCAGAAAAAAGGCCAGAGGCGGGTATAAGATGATGGCGGGGTGACATGAGGCACGCCGAACCGGTATTTACGGGCTACATTAAAAAACTGCTACCCAAACCCCACGGTTTGGCTTACCCTTTTCGCTGTATATAAATACAGTAGTCGCAAAAGACAACTATCGTGAAGGCATGTGAGGTGGTGAATGGCCGTCGAAGTGGTATACCGCAGCAGCCGAGATCTGGAGCGTTTGTTCATGGATAAAGCCGAAGCTGACCGTCATGACAAGATGCTTGAACTCGCTGAGTTGCTCGCAGAAGTGTTGCAAAAAGCCGTGCCGTCCCTGAGCGAGCAGCAGGTGGAAGAGGCCGGGATCTACATGGCGAAGAATCGCGATGTGTTTGCCAAGGCGTTCAAGAGCCAGCCGGACGCATTGTCCGAGCTGCTGAACGCGCCGGCGGAATAAAGCCCGAATTGAACAGGCCCTGAATCTTGGATTCAGGGCCTTTTTAATGTCTGGTCTATTTGTAGAGCAAACGCTCGGCCAGTTCGTCCGCGACCCGTGCAGGGGAGCGTTTTTCGGCTTGGGCGTGGGCGAAGATTTCGGTCAGTCGCGTGCCGATGTTCGATAGGTGCGCGGTGATGGTCGGCAGTTCGGCGCCGCTGTGTTTGAGGGCGACGTAGATCAGGCCGCCGGAGTTGATCACGTAGTCCGGGGCGTAGAGGATGCCGCGGCCTTCGAGCTGGTCGGCCACTTGCAGGTTGGTCAGTTGTGCGCTGGCGGAACCTGCCACAGCGGCGCAGCGTAGCTGACCGACGCTCTGGCGGTTGAACACGGCGCCCAGGCCACAGGGCGCGAGGATGTCGCACGGGGTGCTGAGCAACGCGTCGTTGGCGATGGGGTGCGCGCCGAGTTGTTCCATGGCCAGTTGCACCTTGCCATGGTCGACGTCGCTGACCAGCAGTTCGGCGCCGGCGGCATGCAGTTGTTCGGCCAGGGCGAACCCTACGTTGCCCAGGCCCTGGATTGCCACGCGCAAGCCTTCCAGGTTGTCGCTGCCCAGTCGGGCCATGGCGGTGGTACGGATACCGGCGAACACGCCCATGGCCGCATGGGGCGAGGGATCGCCGGCAGCGGTGGTACTGGTGACGAAACGGGTGTGTTGGGCGATGCAGTCCATGTCGGCGACCGAGGTGCCGCTGTCGGTGGCGGTGATGTAGCGACCGTCGAGTTGCTCGATGCAACGACCAAAGGCTTCAAACAGCGCCGCACGGTTTTCCACATGGGCGGGGCGCAGGATCACCGCCGTACCGCCCCCCACCGGCAACCCCGCCAGGGCAGCCTTGTAGCTCATGCCTTGGGCCAGTCGCGCAGCATCTGCCACGGCGCTTTCGTCGTCGGGGTAAGCAAGGTAGCGACAACCGCCCAAGGCAGGACCCAGACGGCTGTTGTGGATGGCTATGACCGCCTTCAACCCCGTCACCGGGTCGATGCTCAGGTGCAGCGATTCAAGGCGGGTGCTGTGCATGAGAGCAAACATCGTCAAGCTCCCGAATCACTTCTTGTGTCGCCAAGTATAGGCTTGCGGCAGAAAACTGCCGAAGTGCGCTGGAATAAGCCGCCCGGTTTTGCGGGCCCTGCGACATAAGCACGTAGGATATCTCTTAAGACACTGGACGAAATTTCCCAGCAAGGCTAAAACGGGGGCATCCGCCGGAGAAAGCAATGAATCCCCGCCAAGCCTTTTTCGCCTGCCTGGAACGTTCGCCCCCTGCGCTGTTTGAGGCCGCGCTGTGGATGGCTGCCGAGCATGACCCAACGGTGCAACCGCTGGTGGTCCTGCAGGACCTGAAATTGCTTGAGCAACAGGTCAGCCTGGGCATGCCCCTGCTGCCGGCGGACGAGCTGGGCCAACCCTTGCTGCGACGCATGAATGACCTCGGCTTCGCCCAGGATGACTTCACACCACTGCGCCCCGCCGCCGCCCTGCTGGACAAGGTGTTGCAACGCAAGCGCGGGCAGCCCCTGGCGATGGGGTTGATTGCCATGGAGCTGGCTCGACGCCTGGGGATCCCCATGGTCGGCGTCAACTTCCCGGGTCATTTCCTGCTACGAGTGCCCGGCGCTGATCACCTGCTGGACCCTTGCGGCGGACGACGCCTGTACCCCAACGATTGCCGCGAACTGCTGCAACGCCAATACGGCCCCAACCTCAAGCTGCAGGCCGACCACCTGCACACCGCCGAACCCCGTTCGATCCTGCAACGGCTGTCGCGCAACCTGCGCCAGTTGCACCTGGCCAATGACAACCCCTTGGCCGCCCTGATCGACGCCGAACGCGTGCTGGAACTGGGCAATGCCAGCGCTGCCGATTACCTCGCACGAGCCAGCCTGTATCAACGCCTGGACTGCCCCAACGCCGAGCGTTTCGACCTGGAACACGCGCTGATGCTCAGCGAAGACCCGATCCAGCGACTGCGCCTGACTGAACGTCTGGGACACCTGCCGCCCAACTCCGTGGTGCATTGAACAGCCTATTTTCAGGCGCATATTTCCCTGTGGCGAGCGGGCTTGCCCCGCGTTGGAGTGCGAAGCGCTCCCAAGATTTCTGGGGCCGCTACGCAGCTCAACGCGGGGCAAGCCCGCTCGCCACAGAAGCCCGTTCACCACAGAGGCCCGTTCTCCACAGAAGCCCGCTCGCCACAGTGATCCTGCTCGATGTAGATGCAATATTGTCAGTGATTGGCCGGCACCTTGAGGATATCGCCATGCAAAGGGCTCTTCGGCGCGTCAGTCGCGGGCGAGCGCACTTGGATAATCAACAACGCCGCGATCACCGCCGGAATCGCGCAGAAAAAGAAAATCTGCTGCACCGGAATCTGCATCGCCAGCAGCATGCTGCCAAATAGCGGCCCCAGGATTGAGCCAAAGCGCCCCACACCCAGCGCCCAGCCCGTGCCGGTCGCCCGCACGTGGGGTGGATAGAAATTGCTGGCGAATGCATTAAGGGTCAGTTGCCCGCCGATGATGCAAAACCCGGCGGCAAACACACAGGCCACCAGGTAACGCGGGTTGTCGTGGTTCAGACCCAGCAGCACAGTACACACCGCAGCCGCCGCCAGCACGCCGGACAGCAGCCGCACCTTGCGCTGCAAGCGGTCGGCAAACCAGGCCATGCCGATGGCGCCCAAGGTGCCGGCGAACAGGAACATTGAGGTCACCAGGTTGGCTTCATTCAGCGCCAGGCCACTTTCCAGCAGCAGCGACGGCAACCAGCTGATCATGAAATACAACAGGATCAGGCTGACAAAAAAGGTCGCCCAGATCAGCACGGTCGGGCGTGCATAGCCATGGCGAAACAGCTCCACCACCGTCAGTTGGCTACCCTGTTCGCGGCGGTTTTCTTCCTCCCTCGCCAGAGGCGCACGCCATTGCGGCAACATGCGCGCGGTGACCTTGTGCAAGCGTGCATACGGCGGCGCATCGCGTAACAGGCGCGGCAGGGATTCCGGCAGCCGCCATACCAGGAAAGGGAACAGCAGCAACGGTGTCACGCCGCCGGCAAGAAACACCGCCTGCCAGCCGAAGCCGTCGATAAATCCCGCCGCCACAAACCCACCGGCCGCCCCGCCGAACGAAAAGCCACACGCGGCCAATGTCACCATCAAGGTACGCAAACGAGGCGGGGAATAGTCCGACATCAACGCCATCGCACAGGGCATCGCACCGCCCATGCCGATGCCGCAGATAAACCGTGCGGCCATCAGGGTGGTGAGCGAGTTGGCGAACACCATCAAGAGCGTGAGGCTGGCGTAGATCAGCACGCAGCTCAACAAGATGCGGCGTACGCCAAACCGGTCCGCCAAGGGGGTCACGAGCAGCGAGCCCAAGGTCAGCCCCAGCAGGTTGGCACTGAACACCGGGCCGAACACGGCCTTCTCCAAGCCCCAATCCTTGGCCAAGGCCGGCACTACATAGCCCAGCACCTGGGCATCGTAGCCATCGGTCACCAGCAGCAACGCCAATAACAGGAGAATCAACCACTGATAGCGCGACACCGGACGGGCATCGAGTGCCGCGCGAAAGCTGGCAATCTGGTTGTGCATCGCAAGGTACCTGTTTTTATTATTGTTCCCGCGCAGAGCGTGGGAATGATCACTCAGGGGGTGTCGGGTTGGTTGGCAGGGTGAGCCTGGACGAATGCCGGATGCTGCGCCGCCAACGCCGCCACCCTGGCAATGCGCGGATACGCCACCAACGGCACCTTGAAGCGCTCTGCCGCATACAACTGGGGAATCAGGAATGCATCCGCCATCCCCGGCTGCTCGCCAAAGCAATAGCCCTTATCGCCAATCAACTGCTCCACCGCGCCCAGCCCCTGGCTGATCCAATGCCCGATCCACTCCAGCACCTGCACCTCATCATGCCCCCACTGGCGCAACAGGTTCTGGGTGCTGGAGTTGTGCAACGGGTGGATATCGCAGCCGATGATCGAGGCGACCGCGCGTTCGTGGGCACGGGTGGCCAGGTCCTTGGAAAGCAGCGGTGCCTGTGGATAACGTTCTTCGAGGTACTCGATGATCGCCGGCGACTGAATCAACAGTTCACCGTCATCGGTACGCAAGGCCGGCACCCGGCCTTGGGGGTTGATGGCCAGGTACTCCGGCTGGCGATTGGCGCCGCCCGCCGGCACCAGCAGGTTGACCGGCACGGCGGTGAAATCCAGGCCCTTGAGCGCCAGGGCGATGCGAACCCGGTACGACGACGTTGAGCGGTAGTAGGTATAGAGTTCCATCGCCCTGCCCTCTTAGCGCGCCGCGACCACAGTGCCACGGCATTCGCCGAAGCCGATGGAGGCGAAGCCTTCACGACTGCAACGGGCGCGCAGGATGATTTCGTCGCCGTCTTCAAGGAATCTGCGCACTTCGCCGCAAGGCAGTTCGATGACCTTCTTACCACCTTCGGTCATCTCCAGCAGACTGCCGAACTGCCCGGCTTCAGGGCCGGACAAGGTGCCCGAACCAAACAGGTCACCGGCCTGCAGTTGGCAACCGTTGACGCTGTGGTGCGCCACCAACTGCGCGACGGTCCAGTACATATGCAGGCTGTTGCTCAGGGCGAGGCGATGAGCCGGCAGGTTTTGCTCGCGCATCGAAGCGGTGGTGATCAGTACTTCCAGCTCAATATCGAGCGCGCCGGCCGCCTGATCGCGGTTATCCAGCAGGTACGGCAGCGGTTGCGGATCGCCTTCGGGCCGCGACGGCTGCGCTTTGCGAAACGGTTCCAGGGCTTCGGCCGTGACCACCCACGGCGAAATGCTGGTGATGAAGCTCTTCGACAGGAACGGGCCCAGCGGCTGGTATTCCCAGGCCTGGATGTCCCGCGCCGACCAGTCATTGAGCAGGCAGAAACCGGCGATATGCTCAGCTGCATCGCCGATGGCAATCGATTCGCCGATGGCGTTGCCCTGGCCAATCCAGATGCCCAACTCCAGCTCATAGTCCAGGCGTGCGCAGGGGCCGAAGGTTGGTTCGGTCTGGCCAGCCGGCAAGGTCTGGCCTTTGGGACGACGGACGTCGGCACCCGAGGTGCGAATGGTCGAGGCACGGCCGTGATAACCGATCGGCACATACTTGTAGTTCGGCAGCAGCGGGTTATCCGGGCGGAACAGTTTGCCGACGTTCTGCGCGTGCTCGATGCCGACGTAGAAGTCGGTGTAGTCGTTGATCTTCGCCGGCACGTGCATCTGGCAATCGGCGGCGCGGTGCAGCACCTGCGCTTCACGGGTCTGCAGTTTACTGCCCTCCGCCAACAGTTCCAGCAGGCGCTCGCGCAAGGCCACGCGCGGGCCACGGCCCAGCTCGAAAAAGGCGTTCAATTGACCGCCCACGGTGGCTTCAACGGCGCGGCGGGCTTCGCCTTCAAACTCATCCAGGGCGGCGTGCAGGTCGAGGATCGCGTCGCCAATCGCCACGCCACTGCGCGGTGCCGAGCCGTTGATGCTGAACACCCCCAGCGGCAGGTTTTGCAGGGGGAAATCGCGGTGGCCGTTGGCAGAGGCTACCCAGCTGCGGATAGGAGTTGGCTGTGTCATGGGTTATCTCCGATTCGGGTTGAAGGTGGCGGGCAGCGAAGCCCAGCACGCGTCATAAGAAGGTTGCAGTTGCGGGCACTCCAGGGCGAACCGGGTGGGACGCAGCACTTGGCTGGTCTCGAACATGAAGGCCATGGTGTTATCGATCTTGTGCGGCGCGAGGTCCACGTTGATGGCCTTGGTGCAGGTCTCGCCGTCCGGGCCGTGGGCGCTCATGCAGCTGTGCAGCGAGGCACCGCCGGGCACGAAGCCTTCGGCCTTGGCATCGTAGGCGCCCTGGATCAGGCCCATGTACTCGTTCATCAGGTTGCGGTGGAACCACGGCGGACGGAAGGTGTTCTCGGCCACCATCCAGCGCGGCGGAAAAATCACAAAGTCGAGGTTGGCCAGGCCGTGCACGCTGGTGGGCGAGGTCAATACGGTGAAGATCGACGGGTCCGGGTGATCGAAGCTCACGGTGCCGAGGGTGTTGAAGCGGCGCAGGTCGTATTTGTACGGCACGTTGTTGCCGTGCCAGGCCACCACGTTCAGCGGTGAATGGTCCAGCTCACAGGCCCACAGTTCACCGAGGAATTTCTGCACCAGCGTGGTCGGTTGCTTGAGGTCTTCGTAGTGGGCCACCGGCGTGAGGAAGTCACGCGGGTTGGCCAGGCCGTTGCTGCCGATAGGCCCCAGGTCCGGCAGGCGCAGCGGCGCGCCATGGTTTTCGGCGACGTAACCGCGCGCTTGTGCATCCAGCAGCTCCACGCGAAATTTGAGGCCACGGGGCAATACCACAATGTCCAGCGGCTCGACGTCCAGCACGCCCAATTCGGTGGCAATGCGCAGGCGGCCCTGCTCGGGGACGATCAACAGCTCGCCGTCGGCATTGAAGAACACGCGGTCCATCGAGCGGTTGGCGCAGTAGTCGTAGATGCTGATGCCTGAGGGTTTCTCTGACCCTGAGTTGGCGACCATGGCGACCAGGCCGTCGACAAAGTCCGTCGGCTCAGTCGGAATATCCAACGGGTTCCAGCGCAGGCGATTGGGCGTCACCGCGCCCAGAGGGCCACCGGCCAGCTGCCGCTCCAGCTTGATAAACGCCGGGTGATTGGCCGACGGCTGGATACGGTACAGCCAGGTGCGGCGGGCTTCGCTGCGCGCCATGGTGAACGCCGTGCCGGAGAACAGTTCGGTGTACAGCCCGTAGGGCGCTTTTTGCGGGGAGTTCTGGCCGACCGGCAGCGCGCCGGGCAGGGCTTCGCTGGCGAATTCATTGCCGAAGCCCGACAGGTATTCGAGGTTCATGGATCATCCTCTGACGGAAGTTGTTTTTATCGTAATCCAGTTACGCATAACGTAATTTGATCACTATCGACCGTCAAGCTATAAAGACGCCCATTCATCTCTCGGATTCTCGCCCTTCCATGGAAAAGCCCCGCGACACCGGTAAACAGAAAGTCCGCTCGGCCGAAGTGGGCACCGATATCCTCAAGGCCCTGGCCGAACTGTCGCCGGCCACGTCGTTGTCGCGTCTGGCCGACCATGTGCAGATGCCGGCGAGCAAGGTGCATCGTTATTTGCAGGCGCTGATCGCTTCGGGTTTTGCCGAACAGAACACCGCCACCAACCATTACGGCCTGGGCCGCGAAGCATTGCGCGTGGGCCTGGCCGCGCTGGGCAGCATCGATGTGCTGAAAGTCGGTGCCCTGCCCCTGGCCGAGCTGCGCGACGAACTGAATGAAACCTGCTTTCTCGCGGTATGGGGCAATCAGGGCGCGACCGTGGTGCAGATCGAACCGGCGGTACGCGCAGTCACGGTGGTGACGCAATTGGGCTCAGTGTTACCGCTGCTCAGCTCATCGACCGGGCTGGTGTTCAGTGCCTTCCTGCCGTCGCGGGAAACCGTCGAGTTGCGTGAGCGTGAGATCGAGGCCGGTATCGCCCATGCCCTCGCGGACGATCAGGCCTACGCCACCACCTGCGAACAAATCCGCCAGCGCGGCCTGCACTTTGTGCATGGCCTGCTGATGCCGGGGGTGGATGCGTTGTCGGCACCGGTATTCAACGCGGTCGGGCACGTGGCGGCGGTGATGACCGTGGTGGGCCCCACCTCGCTGTTCCATGCCGACGAAGATGGCCCGGCGGCGCAGCGCTTGCTGGCGGCGACCCAGGCCGTAAGTTGGCGGATGGGTTACCAGCCCTGAACTAGTCGTGCCACTGGGCCAGGGCCAGCGCCAGGCGGTTCTCCAGGGCGCGGATAGGGGCGGCGTCGCTGACGTAGTTATTGCTGATCATCGAAAACACCAGGCGCCTTCCCTCAGCGTCGGTGATGTAGCCGCTCAGCGATGACACGCCGGCCATGGAGCCGGTCTTGGCGTGCAGGTTGTTTTCGGCAGCCGTCCCGCGCAGGCGATAACGCAGGCTGCCGCCGCTCATACGATCGGCATTGCCGGCAATCGGCAAGGCGCTGTACCAGGCGTCGAACCAGGGTTGTTTTGAAGCGGCCAGCAGCAGATCCGTGAGATTTTGCGCCGACACCAGGTTGCGTCGCGACAAACCGGAACCATCTACCTGGCTGAGCGTCGCCGGGTCCAGGCCCTGGCGCTGCATGAACGCCGCCACCGCCGCCACGCCCGCTGCCGCAGTGCCCGCATTGGCCCTTTTGCGGCCCATGGCCTTGAGCAGGGCTTCGGACATGTTGTTGTTCGAAAGCTTGAGCAGCGGCGTGATCAAGTCCTGCAACGGCGCCGATTGATGCTCGGCCAACACCGTCGCCGTCGCAGGGCTGGCCCCCCCGATCACGCGCCGCCCGAGCACCTGGATACCCTGCTGCGCCAGCGCCTGCTCAAACAGATTGGCCACCAATTGCGTCGGTTCCCACACACTCACCCACTGCCGGCTTTGCTTGCCCGGCGCCAGCGCGCCGCTGAGTTGCAGCAGGTTGGTGCCGTGCTGGCGGGTAATCGCGTAGCTGTTGCCGGGGCCGCTGATGGCGCGGTTACTCAGTTGCACGTAGTCGGTTGACGGGCTCACCACCACGTTCACTGGCTGGCCGAGGGCGACGGGAGCCTTTGCCGTGACGAGTAAGGTGCCTGCATCAAAATCCGTGTTGGGCGACACCGTCAGCGCCGAAATCTGTGCGCCGTAGTAAGTGCTCTCGTCGTCCTGGGCCCAGTCCACGCCCAAGCGCTCGGCGTCGAACCACGTGTCGTCGAACACCAGGTCGCCTTGCACCTGGCGCACGCCCTGGCTCGCCAGTTGGGCGGCCAGTGCCTGGAAGTCGGCGAACTGCGTGGTCGGGTCGCCGAGACCGCGTAGGTACAGGTTGCCGGCCAGGCGCCCACCTTGCTGGGTGCCGTTGCTCAACAGTTGGGTGGAGAAGCGGTATTGCGGCCCCAGCACATCCATCGCCGCAGCGGTGGTCAGCAACTTGAGGTTGGAGGCCGGGATCAGGCGCGTGCGCGGGTTGTGTTGATAGAGGGTGCTGCCACTGCGGGCGTCGCGCACCATGACGGAAACCGTGGCGCCGTTGAGGGCAGGATCGGCCAGCAGGTGATCCAGTGTTGAAGGCGTGGACGGCGGCGAAACACTCGCACAGCCGCCCAGTAAAACGCTCAGGCACAGCAGGTGTAGCCATCTTCCAAAGTGCATCAGTACTGTGTTCCGCAAAGCCATTAATGGCCGCAACGCTAACAGCTCCGTACCTTTGTGGCGAGCGGGCTTGCCATAGGGAGCCCGTCAGGTTTTAGAACTCCAGGGTACTGGACACCGACACCTGCCGCGCATCGCCCATGGACACAAACAACCGGCTGGCCGCAGAGGTGTAGTAAACGCGGTCGAACAGGTTCTTCACGTTGACCTGGAACTTGACCTTCTGCCCGTCGATCTTGGTGTCGTAGGTGGCGAAGGCGTCCGCCACGGTGTAGCCCGGCAGGTTGAAGTCGTTGGCGGCGTCGCCTGCGCGCTCGCCGACATACCGCGCACCGGTGCCCACACGCAACTGATCGCCGCCGAAAATGTTGCCGAAGTCGTAGGCCACCGACAACGAGCCGGTGTGCTTGGCCACGTTTTGCAGGCGGTTGCCTTCAAGCGTCGGGTCGTTGTCCTTGATGTCTTCGGCGTCGGTATAGGCGTAGCTGCCGATCAGGCTCCACTGGTCGGTCAACTGGCCGGTGGCGTCCAGTTCCAGGCCACGGGAGCGTACCTGCCCCGCGATGCTGTAGATGGTGTTGGCACCGGAGCCCACCGACACCAGCACATTGCGCTTGTCGATATTGAACAACGCCGCACTGGCGGTGATGCGCCCCGGGATGTCGAGCTTGGCGCCCAGTTCCCAGGACTTGGACTCCTCAGGCGTGAGGTCGCCGGTCAGCGTGCTGCCATCGGCCAAGGCAGCGATGGTGGAGTTGGGTTTGAATGACTCGGTGTAGCTGCCATAGAACGACAACTCGTCGGTGTAGCGATACACCAGACCGGCACGTGGCACCCAGGCCTGGCCATTGCCGTTGGTGTTGGCCTTGAACGGCACGCCTTTGCCAGCGTACTGGTCATACATCTGATAGCGCGCCCCGGCCACGAAGATCCACTGGTCAGTCAGGTGAATCGCGTCCTGGAAGAACAGCGAATCGCTGCGCAGCAGGTCAGTCTGGGCGCTGTCGGCCGCACTGACGCTGGTGCCCGCGACTTCGTTGCCGTACACCGGGTTGTTGTAGTTGAAGGTGCCGCGCGAGTTCTGGCGAATCAGGTCGGCACGGTAGATCTTGCGGTACTCGTCGTCCAGGCCGAACACCAGGTCATGCTGCATGCCCAGCACATTGACCTTGCCTTCCAGGCTGGCTGTGGCGAAACGGTCAGTGGTGATCGCGCCCTTGGTACCGTCCATCTTGCGGGTTAGTGTGCCGTTGGTGTTTACCGCGCTGACGCGTACCTGGCTGGCGTCGTAGGTCTCACGGTTCCAGCTGTAGCCGAAATGGGCTTTCCAGTCGTCGTTCAAGTCGTGGTCGGCTTCAAAACGGTACAGGTCAGAACGCCCTTCCATGTTATTGAATGGCTCATCCAGACGGCGGGTGGCCGGGATGTCCAGCGGGTGGTTGGACTTGTCGATGGCCGTGCCGCGGTCGAACGGCGAGAGAAATTCGCGGTGTTCGTAGGCAAACAGCAGCTTGGTGGTATCGCCAAACCAGGCCAGAGACGGCGCCACCAGCGTCTCGCGGTGGGTGCCGAAATTGCGCCAGTAGTCTTCGTCTTCATGGTCGACGATCAGGCGATAGGCCAAGCCCGAATCACCAATCGGACCGGTGGTGTCGAGGTTGCCGCCGCTGCCGTTCTTGCCATCTCCGAAGGTCGAGCCGCGCACGGTCAGGGACGTAGCCTGGGTCAGTTGCGGCTTTTTGCTGACGATATTGACCACGCCGCCCGGGTCCTGGATGCCATACAGCAGCGACGACGGGCCCTTGAGCACTTCGACCCGTTCTGCGGTTGAGTTCAATGCGCGCCCCTGCACCACCGGCATGCCATCGCGCATGATCGAGCCGTTACGGTTGTCGCCAAAGCCGCGCAGCATCACCGCGTCCTGGGTGCTGGCCAAGGTGTTGGCCTGGGTGATGCCGCTGACGTTGGCCAGGGCATCATCCAGGTTGCGCGGGGTCTGGTCGCGCAGCACTTGGGCGGGTACCACGTTGACGGTTTGCGGGGTTTCCAGCAACAAAGCACGGGAGCGCATCACCGAACTGGTGGGCGGGGGCTGGTAGCTGGTGCTGTCCTCGGTTTGGCCGACACCGCTGATGGTGGTGGCGCCGAGGTTCAGCGCGCCATCGGTGGGCATCGGTTCCAGGGCCAGGGTGCGGGCGTCGATCTGGCGGAAGGTAAAGCCGCTGTTCGCCAGCAAGCGTTGCAGGGCCTGGGTCGCACTCATTTGCCCGCTGACCGCCGGGGCACTGAGGCCATAGGGCGCCTCATCGGTGTAGATCACGCTGATCCCGGTGACCCGGCTGAAATCACTCAACGCCTGAGGCAGCGGCTTGGCAGCCTGGGCAAAGGTGAACTGGGCGCTTTGCTGCTCCTGCGCCTGCGCCACGCTGAGGGGCAGCAACGCCAACCCCGACACCGCCAATACCGAGGCTCCCAGCCACTGTTTAACCCAACCGCCCGCCGTCGACTTCATGCTGTAGGAACCCGTGTAGAAAACGCTGTTAATGCGAATAGATCGCAGTTTCAAGCACTACACGGATGGGCTGACGGTTTACCTCACCTTTATTTGCAAATATTTTTATTTATTGCGCCTGAATGCAAAAACCCAAGCGTGGGAAATGCACATGCACGGTGCCGGCGCGCTCATCGGTACGGCGCAGGATCAGCTCTTCGCGCCCGGCAAACAGCAGCTCACCGGCCACGGGGTCGGTGCCGTAGTCAGTGGCCGAGATGGTCACCTGCTGGCCGGCCCTGAAGCCGTTCAAGTCCTCGAAAACCTCATCAGGCAGCGCAGCGGGCGTTGCGTTACGCGCCACCTCCAGCGCTTGCTCGGCGCTGATCTCACTGGCAGTGCCATGGCCAAAGCTCAGCACCCGGTCCAACCACGCCGCGACAGCGGGATACGCATCCACCAACGGCGCAGTCACCGACGAGCCTTTGAGGAACCACAGCGGATGGGCCAGGGCAAAGTCGGCAATCGACGGTTCACCGAACAGGAAGTCCCCCGGGGCATGCTGCAATTGTTGATCGATGCGGCTGACGATCGCCGGCCATTGATGCCTGGCCTGGTCCAGTTGCACGCGGGCGGCGGTGCCACCGCTGAACAATTTGCTGCGGTCAGCCACCAGCACCTGGAGCATTTGCGGCGGCACCTGGGCAAATTTGACCGCCAGGGATTCCGGCTGGAACACCAGCGCCACGGTTTGGGAAAACACCACCGAGTCGGCCCAGGCGGCGAAGCCTTGGGTAACCAGTTCCAGGCCTTGGGGGAACAGCGCCGGGGCGGACTTTTCCTGCTCCAGGCGTCGGGCGATCAAGGCGGTGTCACAGTAGATGTCGGCACCGACCTGCAGCACCGGCGTCTTGCGATAGCCGCCGGTCAGGGCCGTAAGGTCAGGCTTGGGCATCACCGGCGAGATGCGCACGGAGTGCCAGGACAAGCCCTTGAAGCCCAGCATCAGGCGGGCTTTTTCAGCAAAAGGGGACTGCGGGTAATGGTGGAGAATCAACTCAGACATGCCAGGCTCCGCTCGATAGGTGAGCGGCTAGCTTAGCCCGCCAAACCGCATGTGGGCACTATGGGACCCTATCAGTCAGATCAATGAACCACTGGCTGCCAGGCATTCCTTGGCGCTCTTCTTGAGTTTCTTGATCAGCCGCTCCTGGCGCAGCGCCTCGCCCTTGCTCGCGCATTGCTCGGTGTACACCAACGCCACTGCGGGGCTGGATAAAAAGAACCGCGCGCCCTTGCCACGTTGATGGGAGGCAAAGCGGCGCACCGGGTCATTGCTGATGCCGCAATACAAGGAGCCATTGGCGGCGCGCACCAGGTAGACGAACCAGGGTTTGGATTCAGGAAGGTCAGTCACAGGTCAATTCGGCAAACCAGGGGGATGCCAAGTTTATCAACGACCGGCCTGAAATGCCTTCAGGCCTTTGCGCGCCTGGGCACGCACGGCGTTTTTCAGCGCCGGCGACCAACCCAGCAGCAGCCCCTTCAAGCCCAGTGCCTGGCGCGACCAGCGCCACAGATCGAAGTGGTCGTGGTGTTCGCAGATCTTGCCATCGCGAAACACAAACCGCGCACCGATGTCGTTGACTACCGTGTTACCGGTGGCGCTGAACAAATAGGTCGCGACCCAATGCGCGCTGCCGGTAGTTTCATCGCTGCGCACATGGTCGAACGTCAGGGAGAAATCCTTGGCCCGCGTGGTGAGCATGCGCCACATATCGCCGGCGTCGCGGCCGCGCAGTTCACCGAACGCCGGGTCGCTGAACAGCACATCGTCGGTGTAGCAGGCCGCCATGGCCTCGGCGTCCAGCCGTTGGAAAGCGCTGTAGAACTCGGTGATCAGGGCGTTGTGTGCGTCGCTCATGGGCAGGTTCCAAACCAGGGGGTTGTAAGCCGTCAAAGATAGTCTGCGCGCGGGCAAAACTCTATCGGCATTCACAGTGGCAATGCCCGGACAAACCCTAGGGCACCATGCCGCAGCTGCGCGCGTAGGCAAACAGGTCCACATCGGTGGAAATGCACAGCCGGCTCATGGCGGTACTTTTTTGCTTACTGATCGTGGAAATACTGCGATTGACCCGTGCCGCAATCTGGCTGACGGTCATGCCGCTGGCCAGCATCCTCACCACCTCCCGCTCCTTATCGGACAACTGCGGCTGTTGCGACTGGTCGCCGGTGCCTGCCTCCACCAGTTGCGCCCGCAGGCACTCACTGGCAAACGTCTCGCCCTTGACCACCGCGTTGATCGCAATGGGCAACTCCCGGGCCGAAGCGCTCTTGGCGACAATCGCCCGCGCCCCGTGGGCAAACGACGCACGCAGCGTTGCCACGTTGGCAAACATGGTCACCAGGATCACCGGCAATGCCGGGTACTGGCGGCGCAACAGGCCCAGTAATCCATACCCGTCGGCCTGCTGCCCCCCCGGCATGGCGAAGTCAGTCACCAGGACATCACAGGCCACCGTGCTCAATAACCGCAGTAACTCATCGGGGCCATCGGCCTCGCCGACCACTTTGCACCTGCCGCCCGCCTCAATCACCACGCGCTGACCGATGCGCACAATGGGGTGATCGTCGGCAATAATTACACGAAGCATAAAGACCCACGAATGATGGCAATTGGAATTGGCGCAAAAATACCTTTGTCCTCAAGCCTCAACAACCACCCGAGGCGGCCTGTTCAGCACCGCGCCCAGTAATTGATAGCCAACAAATTTATACCTACAAAACAAAAAGAAATTACCTACATCCAAAACCTCCAATTCAATGGAAAAACATCCTACAAACCTCTCCATTCAAAGGGTTTACAACCGACTCAAATAATCAATATACACCCGCAAATTACGCTGAAACGCCTGCAACTGCGGGGCAGTTTCCACCACCCCAAGGGCTTGGACCCGAGCAATCAATTGCTCGCCGCCACGCTCCAGGTCGACGCCACCGACGAACGCCAGGCTGCCCACCAGACGATGCAGTCGCTCCACCACCAGGGGCACATCGGCACTGGCCCGCGCCTGGTCCAGCAAGGCATTGTCCTCCCGGGCTTCATTCATCAGGCTGACCAGTATCCGGCTCACCAGCTCATCACTGCCGAAAATTTCGATCAGTCTGGCGCGAGTCGGCCACGTAATCCCCGCCGCATCATGAACCGGCTCTGCCACCCAGGGCGGCGGGGGCGAGGGTGCCAACTTCAGGACAGGTACTTGATCGAAAAATACCTTTGTCACCATGGTCACCTCATTGCGCTTACAGTGATTGTTCAGCCCGTGAGTTCATCGAAACTCCAAGGCACTCACAGACTGTCTACAAGCAACCATGAATATCCCTCTGGGTATAAAAATGACGATACAACAACTACGAAAAACCCAACTTTCTTACATAACAAGAACATAAATTCTGACGTTCTCAAGCCCAAATACTTGTCACCTCGATTGTCGTAATAGTTGTATTTCCCCCGCCCCACCCCCCGGCTAAATTGCCGCCACTCCGCAAAGACGGAACGGGCTCGCGATCTTCAGCGATCCCAGCCAAATACAACCTGCCGCCTTGCTCGCCGCCCTTACAGAAAGGCCGGATGATGCCGGGCGCGCTTCTATCAGCCAGCCCTGTAGTGGAACGTATTGAAATGAGCAAGTCCCTGACGCTGTCGAGCATCGCCCTTTTACTCGCCAGTGCTGCACCCGCCTTTGCTGCCAGCAACGTCGACCTGACCGTCAAAGGCCTGATCACCCCGAATGCCTGCACCCCGACGGTCTCGGCCGGCGGCATGGTGGATCACGGAAAAATGGCCTCCAAGGACCTGGTCCAGAACAACCCGACGTCATTGCCCCGAGTGACGCTGCAGTTGAGCATCGCCTGCGATGCAAGCATTCCCTTCGCGATCAAGCCCATCGATAACCGCAGCGGCACCTCTACCGGCACCATGGACTTCGGCCTGGGCCTGATCAACGGCAACAAGCGACTGGGCCGGTTTTACCTGACCCCCTTGAACATGCGCGCCGACGGCGTCAGTGCCCAGCCGATTGCCTCCAGTGACGGCGGCCGCACCTGGTACGGCGAACGTAACTGGGAACTGCAAACCCTATGGGGTGCCGGGGCCGCGGATGACGCCACCACACTGCTGCCGATCAAAAACCTGGTGATGGACCTGGGCGTCAATACCAGCATCGCCCGTGCAGACCAGTTCGATTTCAGTGACGAGGCGCCCATCGACGGCTCCGCGACCCTGGAAGTGATGTACCTGTAACTCCCACCCCGTTCACACGGAAGGTTCCAGCCATGCACGTTTTCAACGCAATCCCGTTGGCAGTGTTGTTACTCGCGGCCTCGCCGTTGGCACTGGCCGCCAGCACCACCGACCTCGCCGTCAAAGGCACCATCACCCCGAGTGCCTGTGCGCCGCTGATTTCCGGCGGTGGCACGGTGGACTTCGGAAAAATGGCAGCCAAGGATCTCGAGGCCGAGCAGTACACCTCACTGCCCCACCAAACCATGCAGTTGAGTGTGCGCTGTGAGGCGCCGACCTTCTTCACCCTGAGCACCATCGACAACCGCGCCGGTTCCTCGGCCAACCACGCCAACTGGCATGGCCTGGGCATGACATCGGACGGTGAAAAACTTGGCGGCGCCGCCTTCCACCTATATGCCCCAGTGGCGGACGGCGTCGCTGCACGCGCCATTACGTCTGTCGATGGCGGCGTTACATGGCTGCCCACCAGCATGCTCACCCACTCCACGCTGACGGCAATCGCCAGGGGCAACCAACTCGTGCCCATTGCGGTGCAGGACTTCGATGCCGAAATCCGCCTGTTCACCCACATCGCCCCCGCCAACGGCCTGACCCTGACCGACGAAGTCCCCGTCGACGGGCACGCCACGGTCCAAGTCAACTACCTGTAATGCGCCACTCAGACTCAATCGAAAGGAACTCGTCGCCCATGAAGCCCCTGTTTACCGTACTCGCCACCGGCCTGATGCTGCTCGGTTCTGCCACCAGCTACGCCGCGTCCACCGTCGACCTGACCGTCAAGGGACTGATCGTACCGAGCGCCTGCACCCCCGTGCTGTCCAGCGGGGGCGTGATCGACCACGGCAAGATTTCCGCCAAGGACCTGAACATAAACAACCCAACGCATATCGGGACCCACACCTTGACCATGGTCGTCAGCTGCGACAGCGCGATCAGCTTTGCCCTGCACTCGGTCGACAACCGGGCTGGTTCGTCCATCACCCCTTCCTACTACGGCCTGGGCTTGATCAACGGCAACCAGAAGCTCGGCTGGTTTGGCCTGACACTCGACAACCCGGTCGCCGACAGTGTCGCAGTGCAGTCAATAGCGTCCTTCAACGGACGGGACAATTGGTACCGCGAAAAATTCTGGGACCCGGGCCTGTACATGTCGGTGGCCAGCATGGCCGACGACACTCAACCGGTACCGGTCAAGGACTTGTCGTTGGACGTAATGGTTGAAACCTACATCGCCCGCACCGACGGCCTGGACCTGAGCAACGAGGTCACCCTCGACGGCTCGGCCACCCTGGAAGTGAAGTACCTGTAACACCCTGAGCGCCCATGCCTGGCAATCCCTCACGGGCATGGGCGTTGTTTTTGTACCGCCCGTATTCAACTCGACCCGTGGCGCTCCCCATGAACACGCTCACTCAACGCTTGGCTGTATTGCTCTTGCTGACGATTATCCCTGCGGTGTTCGCCGCATCCTTCGTCGACCTTACGGTGACCGGGCGGCTAACGCCGGACGCCTGTCACGTCATGCTCTCAGACGAAGGCACGGTCGATCACGGAAAAATCCCCTCGCACAGCTTGAATGCCAACAAATTCACGGTGCTGCCCAGCCAGTTGCTGCAACTGAATGTGCAATGCAGCAGGCCGATGCTGTTTGCCCTGGTGGGGCTCGACAACCGTGCCGAGTCGTCACTGGCCCCCGGTTTTTTCTATGGCCTGGGCAGGAACATTCATGTGCCGGCCGAGCGCCTGGGATCCGTAGCCTTGTCCTACCGCAACCCCATCGGTGATGCGCAGCCCATGCAGGTGCTGGCCTCCAGTGACAACGGTGAAACCTGGTCGCCGGAACCGAATGCCTACCCCAAGTCCTATGTGGGCTTTGCGCCTCCCGGTGATCGCCAGCCCGACTTCATCGGTCAGTTGAGCACCCAACTGCGCATCGACACCTCCATCAATTTCGCCGAGTACCTGACCCTGAATCAGGAGGTACCGCTGGACGGCTCCATCGTGCTGGACCTGCGCTACCTCTGACCTCTTCACGCTGCCCCAATGGAAAACCCCGTCATGCTGACGACATCGTTCAAACCCTCCACCTGCCTGCTTGCCCTGACCCTGCTGTTTGGCACAGGCGCGCAGGCCGACGGCATGATCCCGGACACCTCCGTGGTCATCGTCTACGAAGCCGAAGGGGAGGCGGCCGTTTCGGTCACTAACACCGACGCCCAACTGGCCCTGCTGCACGTCACCCTGGAAGACATTCCCGAAGACCGCGAGCCGTTGCTGGTGGTGACCCCGCCCCTGTCGCGGGTGGAAGCGTCCAAATCACAACTGGTGCGGTTCATCCTGCAACGCCAGCAACCACTGCAAACACAGCGGCTCAAGCGCGCGATCTTCGAAGGCATGCCCCAGGGCCGTCCCGCCACCGAAGCCGGGCATGCCCGGGTGGGCGTGACCGTGCGCCAGAACCTGCCGGTGATCATTCATCCCAAGGGCCTGGCGCTTAATCGCACGCCCTGGACGCGCCTGACCTGGTCACAACACGGCAGCACTTTGCAGGTACGCAACGACAGCCCGTATGTGGTGCGCCTGGCCCAGGAGCTGCGCCTGCTGCCTGGCGACGGCAAGGCCATGCTGCCGCGCACCTACGTGTTGCCGGGGGAAACCTTGAGCGTACCCGCCACCGGTGGCGCCGCCACTAAAGTGCGACTGCAACCGGCCACGGTGTATGGCTTTGCCGTGGCCGCCTACGAAGCCCCCCTCACCTGACCAACGCCTGCATCACGAAGTGACGGCGCCAAGACCGTCACCGGGGCGCGCAGACGCCCATCATTCGAGTGCCTTTCGTGAAAACAGTATTGAGCTACCGTGACGGCGATGCCGTGCCCGACATACCCGCCCGCAGCGCCTTCCCAGCGCTGTTGCTGGCGTGCACCCTGCTGCCCGCCGAAGCCTGGGCCCAAGAACGCACCAGCTTCGATGCGACCACCCTGCACCAACGCGGCATAGACCCGCAGTTGGCCAGCCTGCTGCTGGACGCACCGCGCTTTGCCGCTGGCCGGCACGCGGTGAGCCTGCGGGTCAACGGCCAGCCCAGGGGGCGCTTGGAAGTCGGTTTCGATCAACACGGCCAACTCTGCTTTGACCAGGCCCTGCTGGACGCCGCCAACCTAAGGGTGCCCGGCGACAGCGGTCCCTGCCATGACCTGTTCGCGCAGTACCCCCAAAGCCTGGTGGAGCAGGACCCGGCCAGCCTCACCGTATCGCTGGTGGTGCCCAGCGAAGCGCTGCGACCGCTGCAACAGGACATCTCCGGCTATCAAACCGGTGGTGTCGCCGCCCTGCTCAATTACGACCTCACGGGTTTCTATAACCGTTTCAGCGATGACGACAGCCGCTTTGGCTCGGCGAATACCGAGGTGGGCTTCAACGCGGGCGACTGGATCGTGCGCAGCCGCCAGGTACAGACCTGGCAGGATGGCCTGTCGCGCAGCACCCACCTTGAGGCGTATGCCCAACGCACCTTTGCCAGCCATCAGGCAGTCCTGCAAGCCGGGCAGATCAATCTCTACAACCCGGTGTTGTCGGGTGCACAGATCACCGGGATGCAGGTACTGACCGAACAGGCACTTCAAGAGCAAGGCCAGGGCGCGACCATCGACGGTATCGCCAACAGCCCGGCCCAGGTCGAGGTGCGGCAGAACGGCGCGTTGATTCACTCCACCGTGGTGCCGGCCGGGCCGTTTTCCCTGACGGATGTGCGGCGCCTGAACTCACGCTCGGACGTCGAAGTCACGGTCAAGGAAAGCAGCGGCGGCGAGCGCCGTTTCACCGTTCCCGCCGCCATGCTCGGCCTCGGGCTCGCGGCGCCGGGGTACTCGGTGGCAGCGGGCCGCGTGCGCACTATCGGCGATGCCCAGGGTGACGATCCTTGGGTGGTCAGCGCAGGCTGGACCGGCGCCGTGCACCCGCAACTGTCCTTGGGCAGCGGGGTGCTGGCGTCCAGCGAATACCGTGCGGCGGGCGTGAGCCTGGGGTGGCTGCCATGGCTGGACAGTCAGGTGCAGTTGACCACTCAGCTTGCCGATACCCAGGCACGGCACAAGGTGCGTGGTGTGCAGACCGACCTGGGATGGTCTCAGCGCCTGAATGACCAATGGTCATTCAGCGTCGCCAACTCCTGGCGCACATCCGGCTATCGGGAACTGGAAGAAGCCACTTACGAAGCCGAAATCACTCAGCAACGGCGCTCACGTTATCGCGATCAACAAAGCGCCACGGTCGGTTGGTCGCACCCGTGGCTGGGGGCATTCAGTGCCGGGCTGTCGCGCTCCAGCAGCTTTGATGGCGACAGCAGCAGCCGAGGCCTGGCGGCGTGGGGCACCAGCGTCGGTGGCGTGTCGTTGTCGGCCAGTGCCGAATGGCAGATAGGCGGGCGCCAGCAACAGGACAACGCGGTGTACCTGAATGTCAGCCTGCCCCTGGGCGAAAGTCGTCGCGTGCGCGCCTGGGTGCGTAACTCGGGCGGCGAACATCGCACCGGCCTGGGGCTGAACGAACAGATCGATGATCAATTGAGCTATCGCGTCAGCGCCGAACACGACACCCGCGACCAACAGGTGGAAACCACCCTCGGGCTCTCGGCCCTGCCGCGCTACAGCCAACTCGACGTCAGCTACAGCCGCTCCGATGCCGAGCGATCGAGCTATCAAGGCAGTGCCCGGGGTGGCGTGGTGGTGCATGGCGACGGAGTGACCTTCTCGCCCTACCCGGTGCGCGACACCTTCGCCGTGGTCTCGGTGGGCGATATGGGCGGCATCAAGTTGAGCACCCCCAGCGGCCCGGTGTGGACCGACTGGCAAGGCCAGGCCGTGGTGCCCCAAGTGAACGCCTATGGCCGCAGCCCGGTGGAAGTGCAGACCCGCTCGCTGCCGCGCAATGCCGATATCAACAACGGCCTGGCAATGATCTCGGCCGGGCGTGGCGCGGTGGACCGGGTCGAGTTCGGGGTGACGTTGACTCGCCGAGTGTTGCTCACCGCACGTACCGAACAAGGCGTACTGCTGCCCCGTGGCGCCTCCGTCAGCACCGCCGACGGCGAGTTCGTGACCCTGGTGCAGGACGGCGGCCAGGTGTTCCTGCCCAATGTGCTGGAGCAATCCGCACTGTGGGTCAGCGCGCCCGGCATGACGCGCTGCCGGTTGCACTTCGAGGTGCCGGCCAAAGGCGATCCCCAGGTGTATTTCGAAACCGCGCCCGCGCGCTGCAACCCCCTATGAGGACGATCACCATGCCCCTTTTCCGCGCCCCCTGGCTGACGGCTGCATTGATGAGCATCGGCCTCGTCGCTAACGTGTGGGCCGACGACGAGTGCCGGTTGAACATCAGCGAGCCGGTACTCGACTTCGGCCTGATGAAGCGCCTTGCACAACACGACGCCGCGCCACAGCGTCTGCTCGGCGAACGCCGCTTGAGCCTGAACCTCAACTGCCCGCAACCGGCGGACATGAGTGTGTTCTATCGCGCCCTCGCGGCCAGTGCCCAACGCCTGCAATTTACCGAGCACGGCACCTACGCTCTGCAGGTCAGCGACGGCGTGCTGGACGGCCAGGCGGTGGAGCTGGGCTTGCTGCCGGCGGCCGGCCAGGCACCGGCCGCGGTCGGTACGACGTTGAGCTGGCTGCCAGGCCACGGCGTGGCCCCCGTGCAAGGCACCCGCGTCGTACAGGGCAAGCACTTCGCGCTGCACGTGAGCCTCAGCGCCTGGGCCGACGTCGCCGCGACCCGGGTGCGCGAGGCGACCACCTGGGAAGTGTCCGGGACGTTCGATACCCGCCAGGGCGACCGCTCGCGGGAACTCACCTTGCGCGCCCACTTCGCCCCCATCGCGTGCACACCGCAGTTGTCCAACGGCGGGCTGGTGGATTACGGCACGCTGCTGGCCAAGGACCTCAATACCAGCAATGAAACCCCGCTGCCGACCCGCACCTTGCAACTCTCCGTGAGTTGCGACGCGGCGACGTCTTTCGCGCTGAAGATGCATGACAACCGCAAAGGCTCGGCCACCGGCGGTATCGATGAAACCGCCTACGGCCTGGATCTGGACGGCAGCCAGAACAAGATTGGGCGCTTCTACTTGAACATCGACCCGGCCGAGTTCAGCGCCGACGCCCTCGGCACCCTGTATCGCACCGACTCCACCAGTGGCGGGGCGGCGTGGAGCAGTTCCAGTGCCCGGCAGATCCCCATCGCCGCCAACAGCCTGATGGGGTTTACCGATAGCGTCGGCAATACCCGTGGGCCGGTGCCGATCCAGCACCTCGTCGGTACGGTGCGCATCAAGGCCTACCTGGCCCCGACCCAATCACTGGACCTGCGCAACGTGGTGTACATCAACGGTTCGGGCACCCTTGAAATCATCTACCCCTGACCTCTGGAGCTCCCCCTATGAACACGTATTGCACTGTCGTTTGCGCCCTGACGGTACTCACCACAGCCCCCCACACCCTGGCCGCCTCCAGCGTGGACCTGAGTGTCAAAGGCCGGCTGACGCCCACCGCCTGCACCCCCCTGCTGTCGAGCAACGGACTGATCGACTACGGCAAGATTTCCCAGCAGGACCTCAACGTCGAAAAGGGCACTCGATTACCGGTCAAGCACCTGCAAGTCAGTATCGGCTGTAACGCGCCGAACCGCTTTGCCCTGCGCATGCGTGACAACCGCGACGGCACGGCCACGGTCAACAGCGAGATTTACTACGGGCTGGGGCTGGACAACAGTGGCAACCGTATTGGCCTGTATTCCCTGAGTTTCGACCCTCGCCAGACCCAGGTAGACAGCCTCGCGACCGCCTACGGTACCGAATCCACCACCGGCGGCCTGGCCTGGCGCACCGCCAACCTCAACCCGATCGACATCGGCGCCAACAGTTACCTGGGGTTCACCGACACCCAAGGCAGTACCAGCGGACCTTCGGCGATCCAGGCGTTGACCAGCACCGTCAAGGTCGAGGCGGTGATCAACGCCAAGCAGAACCTGGACCTGAGCAGCGACACCTGGCTCGACGGCTCGGCAACCCTGGAAGTGCTGTACCTCTAGAGCCTTTCGCTGCTGACCTGCACATACAGCGCTCGCCCCGCGCCCAGCCCGGCGACGATCGCGCCCAGGCCGATCACCGCGAAAATCCAGCCGATGGCCGACCAACCGCCCGTCCAGTCGTGCACCAGGCCTACCGCCAATGGGCCTACGGACGCCAGCGTGTAACCAATGCCCTGGGCCATGCTCGACAGGTTGGCTGCCACATGGGAGTCGCGCGAGCGCAGCACGATCAAGGTCAGCGCCAGGCTGAACGTGCCGCCCTGGCCCAGGCCGAGCAGGATCGCCCAACCCCACAGTCCGTCCAGCGGCGCATACAGGCAACCGAACAGGCCGCCGAGGGTCAGCAGCATCACCACCACAATCGCCAGGCGCTGGTCTTTGCCACGGGTTGCGAGCCAGGGCGCTGCGAGGGAACTGAACAATTGCATGACGATGGAGCCGGACAATGCCAACCCGGCTTCGGTCGCGCTCAGGCCGCGGCCGATCAAAATCGACGGCAGCCAGCCAAACACGATGTACGACAGGGACGATTGCAAGCCCATGTACACGGTGACTTGCCAGGCCAACGGGTCACGCAACAGGCCCTTGACCCGGTAGGCGACCTGGTGGGCGCCGTGTTTCTGGCCGACCTGGGGTAACCAGAACAACGCTGCCACCAACGCCGGCAGCACCCAGAAACCCAGGCCAATGGTCCAGCGGTCGCCGAAGTAATGACTCAGCGGCACCGTGGCGCCCGCCGCCAACGCTGCGCCCAGGCACAGGGCCATGGTGTAGACACCGGTCATGGCGCCGGCTTGTCTGGCGAAATCACGCTTGATGATGCCCGGCAGCAATACGCCGATGATGCCGATGCTCGCACCGGCAATCAGGCTGCCGGCGAACAACCCCACTTCGCCAAACGAACTGCGCAGGATGATGCCGGCGGCCAGGGTCAGCAGGATTCCCAGCACCACCCGCTCGGCGCCAAAACGCCGGGCCAGGACCGGTGCCATTGGCGCGAACAAGCCGAGGCACAACACCGGCAAGGTGGTCAGCAAACCGGCCTGGGCCGCCGACAATCCCAGACTGCTGGAAACCTCGGCCAGCAACGGCGCCACGCTCGACAACGCCGGGCGCAGGTTCAAGGCCACCAGGATCAGGCCCAGCAGCAACAGCCAAGGGCGGCTTACCAGCGGGTGACTGGCTTGCACCACTTCGTCGTCGGCTTCGGCGTCAATCAACAGTTCTTCCAACTCGGTCGTGCGTTTGGTTTCAGGGTTCATTGATCAACTGCCGGCAAAGGGATTTGGCGCGTTCCGGGTCTTGGTGTTCCACGGCTTCGAGCAGGGCGATATGCAGGTCGAACACCGCCTGGCGGCGCGGCGAGATGTTCAGGGTCTGGCGCAACTGGGCGCCGACAATCGCGGAAAAATACTGGTACAGCTCGCTCAATGCCGGATTGTGCGCGGCATCCACCAGGCGTTTATGGAATACCAGGTCGGCGCTGATATAGGCCTCCAGGTCACCGTGGTACAGCACCGCGCTGGCCTTGAGTGCCTCATGCAAAGCGGTGAGGTCGGCTTCGGTACGACGCATCGCCGCAAGCCCGACGGCCTCCACTTCCAGGATCTGCCGCGTCTCCTGCGCCTGCTCCAGGCTGCAGTGGGATAACGCGCGCATAGCTCCCAGCGGGTCGGTCATCGAGCGCAGGTAACTGCCGTCGCCCTGGCGGATTTCAATCAACCCGGAAAACGCCAGTACGCGCATGGCCTCACGCACGGTATTGCGGCTGATGCCCAGCTCGGCGGACAGCTCCGGCTCGGTGGGCAAGCGTTCGCCGATGGCCCACTTGCCTTCGGTAATGCGCCAGCGCAACTGCTCCAGGGCCTGGTCCACCAGGGAGCGTTTGATCAGGGGGGCGATGTCTGTCATGGGATGCAGGCTTTCGTCCAATCATAGGATGAATTTTCCTACAGCCTATTCAGAGTTGCCCACAAAGGCAACGCACTAGGGTTCTTAGGCAGCAAAAGGAGCAGTATTTTCGATTGGTAAAATTACCCTTAGAGGGTAATTATTCGGTTCAGGTGTCTTATGGAAAAGTACACACCTCATTACGATCTGGCGGTGATCAAGGCGGATGTCAGACGGCTTGGAGGCCGGGCATTTACGCTCGCAGCAAAGGAAACAGGCGCGCGGCTCGGCCTGAATATCAAGGAGATGCAAGAGGTCGTTTTCGAACTACAAAACAGGATGTTGTACAAATCGATGACCACGTATGCCGATCACCGGGTGTGGCAGGACGTGTACCACATCAATTCACACGGTCTGGAGATTTACATCAAGGTCACTTACTGCACAGCCGGTAACCCTCCAGTGATCTCCTTCAAGAAGAAGAGCTCATGAACACTCAACATTGCTTCATTTGCGGTGCACCCAACGCCATGACGCGCTTCGAAAGCCGCAGCGAAACCCTCCGTGTCAACGGTATGGAACGACGTGTCGACGACCTGTCTGGCTGGGAATGCCAACTGTGCGGCGACGGCATGCATGACCCTGACAGCTCCGACCGCTATAGCGCCGCCAGCGATGAACTGGTCCGCACCGCGCGGACAATGATCGGCAACGAGATGAAACGCATCCGTCGCAAGCTGCACCTTACGCAAAAAGAAACCGTGCAACTGCTGTCCGGTGGCGGTCACAACGCTTTTTCACGTTATGAACGCGGTGAGCTTCTGCCACCGAAGCCACTGGTTCTGTTAATGCGATTGTTGGACCGTTACCCTCATTTGCTCGCCGACGCCAAGATATTGGCCGAAGGCGCTGACCTGCGGGGCTTCACTCATACCGTGAACACAGGGCAGGAGGCGCTCAAGGCCTCCTGAACAGACAAAAATAAACCCGGCCAGGCCGGGTTTATTTTTTCAAACATCGATCAATGCAAAATCTGGCTCAAGAACAACTTGGTCCGGTCATTCTGCGGGTTGTCGAAGAAGTCATTCGGCGCCGCCTGTTCGACGATCTCGCCCTTGTCCATGAAGATCACGCGATTGGCCACGGTGCGGGCAAAACCCATTTCGTGGGTCACGCACAACATGGTCATGCCGTCTTCGGCCAGGCCGATCATGGTGTCGAGTACTTCCTTGACCATTTCCGGGTCGAGGGCCGAGGTCGGTTCGTCGAACAGCATGATTTTCGGCTTCATGCACAAGGCACGGGCAATCGCCACTCGCTGTTGCTGGCCGCCGGACAGTTGCCCCGGAAACTTGTGGGCCTGCTCCGGGATGCGCACACGCTCCAGGTAATGCATGGCGATTTCCTCGGCCTTGCGCTTGGGCATCTTGCGCACCCACATCGGCGCCAGCGTGCAGTTCTGCAGGATGGTCAGGTGCGGGAACAGGTTGAAGTGCTGGAACACCATGCCGACTTCACGGCGGATCGCTTCGATCTGCTTGAGGTCGTTGGTCAGCTCCACGCCATCGACCACGATGCGGCCCTGCTGGTGCTCTTCCAGACGGTTGAGGCAGCGGATGGTGGTGGACTTGCCCGAACCCGAGGGGCCGCACAGCACGATACGCTCGCCCTGCTTGACGTTGAGGTTGATGTCTTTCAACACGTGGAACTGGCCGTACCACTTGTTGACGCCCTGCATCTGGATAATGCCTTCAGGGCTCACAGGCTGTTTGATCGCTTCGCTCATAACATCAACTCCTAACGCTTGTGGCCTGTGTCGAGCTTGTGTTCCAAATGAATGGAATAGCGCGACATACCAAAACAGAAAATCCAGAACACCAGGGCGGCAAACACATAGCCTTCGGTGGCCATACCCAACCATTTAGGGTCGGCGGCGGCTTGCTTGACGCTGTTGAGCAGGTCGAACAGGCCGATGATGATCACCAGGCTGGTGTCCTTGAACAACGCGATAAACGTGTTGACGATGCCCGGGATCACCATCTTCAGGGCTTGCGGCAGAATCACCAGGCCCATGCTGCGCCAGTAACCCAGGCCCATCGCCGCGGCCGCTTCGTACTGACCTTTAGGGATCGCCTGCAAACCGCCACGCACCACCTCGGCCACGTAGGCCGACTGGAACAGGATCACGCCGATCAACGCCCGCAGCAGCTTGTCGATACCCATGCCTTCAGGCAGGAACAACGGCAGCATCACCGAGGACATGAACAGCACGGTGATCAGCGGCACGCCGCGCCAGAACTCGATGAAGGTCACGCAGACCACACGAATCGCCGGCATGTTCGAGCGCCGTCCCAACGCCAGCACAATGCCCAGTGGCAAGGCACCGGCGATGCCGACGGTGGCGATGACCAGGGTCAGCATCAGGCCGCCCCATTGGCTGGTGGCCACGTTGGTCAAGCCGAAGATCCCGCCGTGCAGCAGGAAGTAGGCGATGATCGGGTACAGCACCAGGAAGCTCAGGCAGTAGATCGCCTTGCGTGGGAAACGCGAGATGAACAACGGCGCCACGCCAACGATGGCCAGCCACACGGTCAGGTCCACACGCCAGCGCAGGTCGCCGGGGTAGTAGCCGTACATGAACTGCCCGAAGCGCTGTTGGATAAACACCCAGCACGCGCCCTCTTTGGTGCAATCGGCGCGCGTGGTGCCGACCCAATTGGCATCGAGGATGGCCCAATGCAGGATCGGCGGCACCACCAGGTAGATCAGGTAAAACGCCAACAGCGTCAGCAGGGTATTGAGCCAACTGGAAAACAGATTGGCGCGCATCCAGGCCACCGGTCCGAAGACTTTGCTCGGCGGCGGCATATCAGGTTTGAAAGTATGCGAACTCATGTGCGTTTCCTCACCGCTCGATCAGCGCAATGCGCTTGTTGTACCAGTTCATCAGCAGGGAAATGCTGATGCTGATCGCCAGGTACACGCTCATGGTGATGGCAATGACTTCGATCGCCTGGCCGGTCTGGTTGAGCACCGTGCCGGCAAACAACGAAACCATTTCCGGGTAACCGATACCGGCGGCCAACGACGAGTTTTTCGCCAGGTTCAGGTACTGGCTGGTCAGCGGCGGAATGATCACCCGCAGGGCTTGCGGGATGATGACCTTGCGCAGCGTCGGCCCAGGGCGCAGGCCCAGGGAGCGCGCGGCTTCGGTCTGGCCGTGGCTGACGGACTTGATGCCCGAACGCACGATCTCGGCGATAAACGCTGCCGTGTACACGGTAAGCGCCAGGGTCAACGCCAGCAGTTCAGGGATCAGTACCCAGCCGCCGACAAAGTTGAAACCTGAAAGCTTAGGCATTTCCCAGTGCAGCGGCGCGCCGAAGATCAAGGCACACAACGCCGGGATCAGGATAAACAGCGCCAGGCCCGCCCAGAACTTATGGAACGGTACACCGGTCGCCTCAAAGCGCTTGTTGGCCCAACGCGCCATCAGCACGATTGCCACGATGGCAACCACGATGCTGGCCACAAACGGCCAGAAGCCATCAGCGGCCAGCGCTGCCGGCATGTTCAGACCACGGCTGCTGACAAAGAAGGTATCGCCGAAGTTATGGCTGTTGCGCGGCCCCGGCATGGTCAGGAACACCGCGAAGTACCAGAACAGGATCTGCAGCAGCGGTGGAATGTTGCGGAACACTTCCACATACACGGTCGCCAGCTTGTTGATCATCCAGTTCGGGGACAGACGTGCCACGCCGATGATGAAGCCGAGCAGCGTCGCCAGGACCACACCGATCACGGTCACCAGCAAGGTGTTGAGCAAGCCGATGACAAAGACGCGGGCGTAGCTGTCCGATTCGGTGTAGTCGATCAGATGCTGCGCGATGCCGAAGCCGGCACTGCGCTCAAGAAAGTCGAAACCCGAGGTAATGCCCCGGTGTTGAAGGTTGGTCTGGGTGTTATTGAAGAGGTACCAGCCCAGCGAGACCACCGCCACAATCGTGATGATCTGGAAGAGCCACGCACGCACTTTGGGATCGCTGAAGCTGAGCTTCTGCTTTGGTGCGCCGATTTGATTTTGCATGAAGTGCCCCGGAGAGAATGGAACAGAACATCACCCGGCGGTTGGCCCACCGGGTGACAGAACCATCAGCGATCAGCGCACAGGTGGTGCGTATTGAATGCCGCCGTTGTTCCACAGCGCGTTCAGGCCACGGTCGATTTCCAGTGGGGTGCTCTTGCCCAGGTTGCGCTCGAACACTTCACCGTAGTTACCGACTTGCTTGACGATCTGTACAACCCAATCTTTCTTCACTTTCAGGTCTTTGCCGTATTCGCCGTCAGCACCGAGCAGACGTGCAACGTCCGGGTTCTTGGTGGACTTGGCTTCAGCTTCAACGTTTTTGGAGGTGATACCGGCTTCTTCAGCGTTGAGCATGGCGTAGCCAACCCAGCGCACGATGGCCAGCCACTCGTCGTCGCCGTTACGCACGACCGGGCCCAGCGGTTCCTTGGAAATGGTTTCCGGCAGAACCACGTAGTCCTTCGGCGCGGCCAGCTTGCTGCGCTGGGCGAACAGTTGGGACTTGTCGGAGGTCAGTACGTCGCAACGGCCGGATTCCAGCGACTTGGCGCTTTCATCGGAGGTGTCGAAGGTGATCGGGGTGTATTTGAGGTTGTTGCCACGGAAGTAGTCGGAAACGTTCAGCTCGGTGGTGGTACCGGCCTGGATGCAGATGGTTGCACCGTCCAGTTCCTTGGCACTTTTGACGCCCAGCTTGTTGTTAACCAGGAAGCCGATGCCGTCGTAGTAAGTAATGAAGCCCGGGAATTTCAGACCCATGCCCGCATCGCGGGAGCTGGTCATGGTGGTGTTACGCGACAGGATGTCGACTTCGCCGGACTGAAGCGCGGTGAAACGCTCCTTGGCGTTCAACTGGCTGAATTTGACCTTGGTGGCATCGCCGAAAACAGCAGCGGCCACGGCACGGCAAACGTCAGCATCGATCCCGAGGATCTTGCCGCTGGCATCCGGTACCGAGAAACCCGGCAAGCCGTCACTCACGCCACATTGCACAAAGCCTTTCTTCTGCACAGCGTCCAGAGTAGCGCCGGCTTGGGCGAAACCGCTGACACCCAGTACAGCCGCCGCGCAAACGATGGCCAGGGTGGATTTCAATACCTTCATTCAAACCTCCAGTTGCTCTTGTTGTGTCGAAGCTCCAACCTCAGCGCACCCTTATGAGGCGATATCGACCCGTGTTGGCTTTTTTTAGGGTCAAGCGGCATGAGGCTTTCGCGGTAATTCCAGCTGCTATCCCGAAAGCGGCAGTCACTGATAGTGTTACCGTCTCAGGAAAGTTCTGACATCGACCTACACATAGCAAGGCGCGTACCAGAGTGGTCGCTGAGTCGTTTCAGCCCATGGTCAATAGAAAAAGATTCAACCTTGCGACATTCTCTTAACAGATCAACCTGTCGCGCACCGTTCCGTCGCACTTAATCGGAGCGCACGCACATTTATGGAGCAGACATGACCGAACCCTTGATTCTTCAGCCCGCCAAGCCCGCAGACGCCTGCGTAATCTGGTTGCATGGCCTGGGTGCCGATCGCTACGACTTCCTACCGGTGGCCGAGGCGCTGCAGGAAAGCCTGCTGTCCACCCGCTTTGTGTTGCCCCAGGCGCCTACGCGTCCGGTGACGATCAACGGCGGCTACGAGATGCCCAGCTGGTACGACATAAAGGCCATGAGCCCGGCGCGTTCGATCAGCCTGGAAGAACTGGATGAGTCGTCGAAAATGGTCACCGAACTGATCAAGACGCAAAAAAGCGACGGAATAGACGCTTCGCGAATTTTCCTCGCAGGCTTTTCCCAAGGTGGCGCGGTGGTATTCCACACAGCGTTTACCAAATGGCAGGGCGCGCTGGGTGGCGTGATCGCCCTCTCTACCTATGCGCCCACCTTCAGTGATGAGCTGGAATTGTCCGCCAGCCAGCAACGCATTCCCGCCCTCTGCCTGCACGGCCAGTACGACGAGGTGGTGCAGAACGCCATGGGGCGCACGGCGTATGAGCATCTGAAGAGCCGTGGTGTCACCGTGACATGGCAGGAATACCCAATGGGCCACGAAGTGTTACCCCAGGAGATACACGACATAGGTACCTGGCTGACGGCGCGCCTGGGCTGAAAACCCGTGTTTATGTAGCCGTATGACAGACGCACTACGCCGCGCCCGATTCTTGCATTACACTGGCCGGCGTACATTCCTTAACCAATTAATGAGATCACCGTGCTCAAAGCACTCAAGAAGATGTTCGGCAAAAGCGAGGCTGAGCCGCTCGCGCCTGTTCCCAGTGCTCCTGTGCCCTCCTCCGGCAGCCGCAATGACGGTCAACAGCCCGGCCGGACTGCACCTGTCGCCCAGCCGCAGACACCGACGGTGACACCACCCGAACAGGCAAAACCTGAGGCTGAAGCCGCACCCGCCCCCAAGCCTCGCCGCGAACGCGCGCCAAAACCGCCGGTGATCCCGTGGAAACTCGAAGACTTCGTCGTCGAGCCCCAGGAAGGCAAGACTCGCTTCCACGATTTCAAACTCGCCCCGGAACTGATGCACGCCATTCAGGACCTGGGTTTCCCGTACTGCACGCCGATCCAGGCGCAGGTCCTGGGCTTCACCCTCGCCGGCAAAGACGCCATCGGTCGTGCCCAGACCGGTACCGGCAAGACTGCCGCGTTCCTGATCTCGATCATCACCCAGCTGCTGCAAACGCCGCCGCCGAAAGAACGCTACATGGGTGAACCGCGCGCGCTGATCATCGCCCCTACCCGGGAGCTGGTGGTGCAGATCGCCAAGGACGCCGCCGACCTGACCAAGTACACCGGCCTCAATGTGATGACGTTCGTGGGCGGCATGGACTTCGACAAGCAGCTCAAGCACCTCGAAGCCCGCCACTGCGACATCCTGGTGGCGACTCCTGGCCGCCTGCTGGACTTCAACCAGCGCGGCGACGTGCACCTGGACATGGTCGAAGTGATGGTGCTGGACGAAGCCGACCGCATGCTCGACATGGGTTTCATCCCACAAGTGCGCCAGATCATTCGCCAGACCCCGCCGAAAAACGAACGTCAGACCCTGCTGTTCTCCGCGACCTTCACCGAAGACGTGATGAACCTCGCCAAGCAGTGGACCACTGAGCCGTCCATCGTCGAAATCGAAGCGCTGAACGTCGCCAGCGAAAACGTCGAACAGCACATCTACGCCGTGGCCGGTGCCGACAAGTACAAGCTGCTCTACAACCTGGTCAACGACAACGGTTGGGAGCGCGTGATGGTCTTCGCCAACCGCAAAGACGAGGTGCGTCGCATCGAAGAACGCCTGGTGCGCGATGGCGTGAATGCCGCGCAACTGTCCGGCGACGTGCCGCAGCACAAGCGCATCAAGACTCTGGAAGGCTTCCGCGAAGGCAAGATTCGCGTGCTGGTGGCCACCGACGTGGCCGGGCGCGGGATTCATATCGACGGCATCAGCCACGTGATCAACTTCACCCTGCCGGAAGTGCCGGACGACTACGTGCACCGCATTGGCCGCACCGGCCGGGCGGGCGCTGCGGGTGTGTCGATCAGCTTTGCCGGGGAAGATGACTCGTATCAGTTGCCGTCGATCGAGACGTTGCTGGGGCGCAAGATCAGTTGCGAGACACCGCCGACGCACTTGCTGCGGGCTGTAGAACGCAAACGCCCGTAAGCTGAAATGCAATAAAAATGTGGGAGGGGGCTTGCTCCCGATAGCAGGGTGTCAGTCACTTTATCTGTGACTGACCCACTGCTATCGGGAGCAAGCCCCCTCCCACATTTGGTTCTGTGTTCGGCTGGCTATTTCCAGCGATCAGCAGCTGCGTGGTCGCTGTCCCGACCTTCCACCCAACGCGCACCTTCGCTGGTATTTTCCTTCTTCCAGAACGGCGCACGGGTTTTCAGGTAATCCATCACAAACGCACAGGCATCGAACGCCGCCTGGCGATGAGCGCTGGCGGCCGCCACAAACACAATCGGCTCACCTGGCTGCAGCGCACCGATACGATGCAGCACTTCGAGCTTGAGCAGCGGCCAGCGTTGCTCGGCTTCGACGGCGATCTTGGCCAAGGCTTTTTCCGTCATGCCGGGGTAGTGCTCCAGGAACATCCCCGCCACCTCGCGACCGTCATTGAAGTCGCGCACATAGCCGACAAAACTCACCACCGCGCCCACGCCCACATTCGCCGCGTGCATCGCGTTGACTTCAGCACCGGGGTCAAACGGTTCGACCTGTACACGAATGGCCATGTTCAGCCTCCGGTCACGGGCGGGAAGAACGCGACTTCATCACCGGCCAACACCGGTTCATCGAGATCACACAACTCCTCGTTGCGCGCACACATCACGCTCGCCTCGTTAAGTACGGCGAACTCGGGGTCGCTGGCCAATGCCAGCCGCACGGCATCCACGGTAGCGAACTCGCCTTCCATCTCCAGCGAATCGAGGCCCACCGCTTCGGCGTAACGCGCAAAAAACAATACGTTGATGCTCATGCCTGGTCTGCCTTGAAATGCCCGCTCTTTCCGCCGAGCTTTTCCAGCAGGCGAATGTTTTCGATGGTCATGCCGCGATCCACGGCCTTGCACATGTCATAGATGGTCAGCGCGGCGACGCTGGCCGCCGTCAACGCTTCCATCTCCACCCCGGTCTGCCCGGACAGCTTGCAGCGCGCGACGATGTGCACCGAGTCTGCGCCATCGGCACTCAGTTCGACCTTGACCCCGGTCAACATCAGCGGGTGACACAAGGGGATCAAATCACTGGTTTTTTTCGCGGCCTGGATCCCGGCAATGCGAGCCACGGCAAACACGTCGCCCTTGGGATGGGCGCCGTCGACAATCATTTTCAGGGTCTCGGGCAGCATGCGCACCCGCGCTTCGGCCACCGCCTCACGGAACGTCACGGACTTGTCAGTGACGTCGACCATATGGGCGCGACCTTGGGAATCGAGATGAGTCAGCACAGGGATACTCCTGATCAGGAGCAGCGATTGTAAACCCAATGCATAACAAATGTGGGAGGGAGCAAGCCCCCTCCCACACTGACCGCGTTTACAAATGCGATTCGGCGTATTCGGCCAGAATCGAGCGAGGCACCCCTTGCAGCGCAATGTGCACGCCGTTCGGGAAATCCTTGAAGCGTTCCGTCAGGTAAGTCAGCCCGGAGCTGGTCGCGGACAGGTAAGGGGTGTCGATCTGTGCCAGGTTGCCCAGGCACACCACTTTGGAACCGGCGCCGGCACGGGTGATGATGGTTTTCATCTGGTGCGGGGTCAGGTTCTGGCATTCATCGATCAAAATCAGGCTCTGCTGGAAGCTGCGACCTCGGATGTAGTTGAGGGATTTGAACTGCAACGGCACTTTGCTGAGGATGTAGTCGACGCTGCCATGGGTGTTTTCGTCATCCATGTGCAAGGCTTCGAGGTTGTCAGTGATCGCCCCCAGCCACGGCTCCATTTTTTCCGCCTCGGTGCCGGGCAGGAAACCGATTTCCTGGTCCAGGCCCTGCACGGAGCGGGTGGCGATGATGCGGCGATAGCGCTTGGTCACCATGGTCTGCTCGATGGCGGCGGCCAGGGCGAGGATGGTTTTACCGGAACCGGCAGCACCCGTCAGGTTGACCAGGTGGATATCCGGGTCGAGCAGCGCATACAGCGCCAGGCTCTGGTAGATGTCACGCGGTTTCAGGCCCCAGGCTTCCTGGTGCAACAAGGGTTCCTGATGCAGGTCGAGAATCAGCAGCTTGTCGACCTGGATCTCTTTGATCCAGCCCACAAAGCCCTGTTCGTCGACGATGAATTCATTGATATGCACGGCCGGCAGGTTGTCGATCAGTTGTACCTGGTGCCAGGTGCGGCCGTGATCCTGACGGGTTTCGACCTTGCTGACACGGTCCCAGAACGAGCCGGTCATCATGTGATAACCACGGGACAGCATCGACACGTCATCGACCAGTTGGTCGGTACTGTAGTCCTCGGCAGCGATCCCACACGCTCGTGCCTTAAGGCGCATATTGATGTCTTTGGTCACCAGCACCACGCGCAGGTCCTTGTCGCGCGCATGCAGGTCGATCAATTGGTTGATGATTTTGTTGTCGTTGAGGTTTTCCGGCAGCAGGCTGTTGGGCTCGCTGCGCTTGCTCATCAGAATCGACAGCAAGCCCTTGGGCCCGCTTTTGCCGCGTTGGATCGGCACGCCGACTTCCACGTCCTCGGGTGACGCTTCGCCCAGGGTCTTGTCGATCAGGCGGATGGCCTGGCGGCATTCGGCAGCCACGCTGTGGTGCCCGCTTTTGAGTTTGTCGAGCTCCTCAAGCACGATCATCGGAATGGCGACGTGGTGTTCTTCGAAGTTAAGCAGTGCGTTTGGATCGTGGATCAATACATTGGTATCAAGCACATAAAGGATTGGCTGGTCGGAAGAAGGGGTGCGTCCATGATCATCCATACTCGGTCACCTTTGTGGGAGCCAGTCGACGCAATACCACGACAGTGCTGCGCCTCGATTCGACCACCGACTGCACCTGAGTGACGTCAAGCGCAGTGCCCACATGAGGAGTCTTGGAAGACGCCACCTGTGTTGCAGGTTTCGGCGATCTGACTTCGTAATACCGCAAAACCCATGACAGGAAAAAGCACTTTGACGCTTTTTTGAAGTTTATTTTTCAGGATGACGAATAGCACTAGCCGAGTGCCCGATGCACCGTTAAAGTCGGAAGTCCGCCTGCATCGAAATGTTGCAAAAAATCAGCGCAAAAATGCCTCGCACCCAACAGGGCCGGGCACTTCATCTTTTTAACGAAATGCTTCCCGGCAGTCCTGCCAACCCAGCCCACTTTGCGCCGTTGCTTGCAGCAACATCGGCAATGCCACCCGCGCCTTGTCCTGGGTGTCGTGAAACACAATCACGCCTTTGCGCCACAACAGCATCAACGTGAGCACCCGCTGCGCAGACTCATCCGCCTTGAGCTTGCCCGGCTCGTCCTGGGAATCGATGTCCCATAACGCCACCTGCAAGCCCTGGGACTGGAAAAACCCCTGGCTGTCCGCGCGACGTTGCCCGTAAGGCGGACGGAACAGCGGCACGTAGTTTTCCGGCATCAGGTTCTGCACCAACTGCGCGCTGCGGGTAATGGAGCCTTGCCAGTCGACCCAATGGCTATGGGAACGGTACTGCCAGCCCTGGGTGCCGACGCACTGCCCCTGGTACAACGCCTCCACCTCAGCGGCGGAACTGCGCTCCACGCGGGTTTGCAGGCTGCTGCCGAGGGCAAAGAAGGTGGCGTTCATCTTCTGCTTGCGCAGGTAGTCGGCGAGCCAGTCGGTATTGCCGCTGACCGGCGCCGGACCGCCGTCGAAGGTCAGCAGGAAGAGACGGTCGTTGAACTCGTCACCATTACGCTCATGGTCGCCAAAGCGCGCAACTTCGCTGCTGATCTGCGGAAACAGCGCGGCCTTGCGCAGCAGTTCGTCCAGGTAACGCTCATGGAAGGCATGGCTGGGGGCTGCCCAGCCTATATAGAAAGAGTCTTCGCTGATCGCCAACTTGCCGGCCTGCTCCCGCAGGTCGTCCATGCTCTCCACCAGGTAGCAGAACGAGGCGTCAACTTCGCAACTCTGCTGGGCGAAGGTGTAGTTCTCCAACAACCGCTGCCAAAGCTCGCGACGCAGGTCGTCGATGGCGGCCAGGTTGATGATCTTCAAGCCCAGGCGCTGCTTGAGTGCAGCTTCATCCAGGGCTTCACTGGCCAGCAGGCTGTGGGCGAACATCAGGATTTCCGCACGCGAGGCCACATCGAACAGCGCCGGGCTGCTGAGTTTTTCCGGCCAGGTGCCACGGTCCAGGCTGGCTACATCCACCGGCGCCGCCTGGGCATTCAGGCACAGCAGGCAAGCCGACAACAAAAGCGCTATTCGCACGCAGGGTCTCCCTCTCCAGAGTCACCGGCCATCATAGCGGATCGCGCCTATCGCCATCATAGGTGGAGTCAAAACGCCCCAACCCCTAGAATCCCCGCACGATTACAGGAGACGACTTCATGCTGATGGTGATTTCCCCCGCCAAAACCCTCGACTTCGAGTCAAAGCCGGCGACCCAGCGCTTTACCCAGCCACAGTACCTGGACCATTCCCAGGTGCTGATCGAGCAACTGCGCGAACTGAGCCCGGCGCAGATCAGCGAATTGATGCACGTATCCGACAAGATCGGCGGCCTCAACGCCGCCCGCTTCGGCAGCTGGACCCCGGCCTTCACCCCAGAGAATGCCAAGCAGGCCTTGCTGGCGTTCAAGGGCGACGTGTACACCGGCCTCAACGCCGACACCTTCACCGATGCCGACTTCAGCTACGCCCAGGACCACCTGCGCATGCTCTCGGGCCTGTACGGCCTGCTGCGCCCCCTGGACCTGATGATGCCGTACCGCCTTGAGATGGGCACCAAACTCGCCAACGCCCGTGGCAAGGACCTGTACGCCTTCTGGGGCACGCGCATCAGCGAATGGCTGAACGAAGCGCTGGCCGAACAAGGCGACGACGTACTGCTCAACCTGGCCTCCAACGAGTACTTCTCGGCGGTCAAGCGCACGGCCCTGAACGCGCGGATCATCAACACCGAGTTCAAGGACCTGAAGAACGGCCAGTACAAGATCATCAGCTTCTACGCGAAAAAGGCCCGGGGCATGATGAGCCGCTTCGTGATCGAAGAGCGCATCAACGATCCGGCCAAGCTCAAGCAGTTCGATGTGCAGGGCTATCGCTTCAATGCGGAGCAGTCCAAGCCGGATAATCTGGTGTTCCTGCGCGATCACGCACCGGAATAAGGCCGTACCAGCCTCTTTCAGACGATGAAATCCAAATGTGGGAGGGGACAAGCCCCCTCCCACATTTTGCCCGCGCTTCAAACCAAGATAAGCCAATTATTTGACGTCAAAAAACACACGCTCGCATCCCTAACATTTTTTTCACTCGACATTTCCGATTTTTTTTCGTAGTGGCACCACTTTTTTAAATCAGTAGTGGCACAAAACTATCCCTGCGCGCCAACTCCCCACAACTACTGGCCCAAATAGCAAGTGCTATCAATATAGTACTAGTGCCATCTTCGCTAATATTTCAAGAAATTTCCGCAAACAGGATGAGCGGCCAGGAACTTCGTCCTAAAGCACCGCTCATACCACCGGTAACGAAATTCTCTGTTTCTGTAGGAGATGACTTACAAGGCGGACCAACGGAAGTAGCAAAGTTGTCACATTGAACTTTGACTCAGTGGTCACATCACCAACCGATTAGTTGAGAGCGGCGATAAGGATTAATTGCCACGAACTATAAGGCCAAGGCTGTGCTTACCCTAATGGGTCAGTGAGACAACCCAAGGCATTGATACTTAAAGGCTTACGGCCTCTATCAAAGCCCTGCGGCACTGGCGCCAGGCCCTTCTCCCAGGAAGGCTGGCTGCATTTCAGGGCAGGCCCCAATAACAAGGCCAAGTTGCGCACAACTTGAGTGCAATAGTTAGTCACTCGTTATTCAACATGCCTGTACGCGGTAAGTCGGCGTCTATTCGCCCAACTTTCGCGGCATTTGTGACGTTTGCAAACATGAACTCCAGCCATCTAATGGCATGATTTAAATACAGAGGTAATTGCGATGCGCATCAGCATATTTGGTTTGGGTTACGTTGGCGCAGTGTGTGCCGGTTGCCTGTCTGCCCGTGGCCACGAAGTGGTCGGCGTAGACATCTCCAAGGATAAGATCGACCTGATCAATGCAGGCAAATCGCCAATCGTTGAGCCAGGTCTGGGCGAGCTGTTGAGCCAGGGTATCGAGACCGGTCGGCTGCGCGGCACCACCAACTTCGCCGACGCCATCCGCGATACCGACTTGTCGATGATCTGCGTCGGCACGCCAAGCAAGAAAAATGGCGACCTGGAACTCGACTACATCGAAGCCGTGTGCCGCGAGATCGGTTTTGTCCTGCGTGACAAAGCCACCCGCCATACCGTCGTCGTACGTAGCACCGTGTTGCCAGGCACCGTGGCCAACGTGGTCATCCCAATCCTCGAAGACTGCTCCGGCAAGAAAGCCGGCGTCGATTTCGGTGTTGCGGTCAACCCGGAATTCCTGCGCGAATCCACCGCCATTGCCGACTACGACCTGCCACCGATGACCGTCATCGGCGAATTCGACAAAGCCTCCGGCGATGTCCTGCAGTCCCTGTACGAAGAGCTCGACGCACCGATCATCCGCAAGGACATCGCCGTTGCCGAGATGATCAAGTACACCTGCAACGTGTGGCACGCCACCAAAGTGACCTTCGCCAACGAGATCGGCAACATTGCCAAGGCCGTCGGCGTCGACGGTCGCGAAGTGATGGAAGTGGTCTGCCAGGACAAGACCCTCAACCTGTCCCAGTACTACATGCGCCCAGGCTTCGCCTTCGGCGGCTCGTGCCTGCCAAAGGACGTACGCGCCCTGACCTACCGCGCCAGCTCCCTGGACGTGGAAGCGCCGCTGCTCAACTCGCTGATGCGCAGCAACGAATCCCAGGTGCAGAACGCCTTCGACATCGTCGCCGGCCACGACAAACGCAAAGTCGCGCTGCTGGGCCTGAGCTTCAAGGCCGGTACCGATGACCTGCGCGAAAGCCCGCTGGTAGAGCTGGCGGAAATGCTGATCGGCAAGGGCTTCGACCTGAGCATCTACGACAGCAACGTCGAATACGCCCGTGTCCACGGCGCGAACAAGGACTACATCGAAGGCAAGATCCCCCACGTGTCGTCCCTGCTCAACTCGGACTTCGACGAAGTGATCAACAACTCCGACGTGATCATCCTGGGCAACCGCGATGAGAAGTTCCGTGCCCTGGCGCAGAACGCACCGCACGGCAAGCAAGTGATCGACCTGGTGGGCTTCATGTCCAAGGCCACCTGTGCGACCGGCCGTACCGAAGGCATTTGCTGGTAACAGCAACGGCAAGTTTCGGGCTGCAGGCGTACCAATCCCCAGCGCTTGCAGCTCGAAGCCTTCTTCACCTTCGGATGACGCTTATGTCCAAGTTAAAACACGTACTGCTCCACTCCGCCGGCTGGCTGTTCTTCCTGAGCCTGCTGATGGGTCTCGCCCTGCTGTTGCCGGCGAGTACGTTCGACTCCGAGTCGAAGAATTTTATTTTCCTGATTGGCGCCGTCGGTATCTGGCGCTACTCGATGGGTGCTACGCATTTCTTTCGCGGCATGCTGTTCCTGTACGTGGTCTACCCCCACCTGCGCCGTAAAGTGCGCAAGCTGGGCAAGGCTGCCGACCCGTCCCATGTGTTCCTGATGGTCACCAGCTTCCGTATCGATGCGCTGACCACCGCGCAGGTCTACAGCTCGGTGATTCGCGAGGCCATCGAATGCGGCTTCCCCACCACCGTGGTCTGCTCGCTGGTGGAAATGTCCGATGAGCTGCTGGTCAAGAGCCTGTGGGAACGCATGAACCCGCCGGACCACGTCAAGCTCGACTTCGTGCGGATCGCCGGTACCGGCAAGCGCGACGGCCTGGCCTTCGGTTTCCGCGCCATCTCGCGCCACCTGCCGGACGACCGTGCCGTGGTTGCCGTGATCGATGGCGACACCGTGCTCGCCGAAGGCGTCGTGCGCAAGACCGTGCCGTGGTTCCAGCTGTTCGGCAACGTCGGCGGCCTGACCACCAACGAGTTCTGCGAAGTGCGCGGCGGCTACATCATGAGCGAGTGGCACAAACTGCGCTTCGCCCAGCGCCACATCAACATGTGCTCGATGGCCCTGTCCAAGCGCGTACTGACCATGACCGGTCGCATGTCGGTGTTCCGTGCCAACGTCGTGACTGACCCCGGCTTTATCGCCGACGTGGAAAGCGACTCGCTGCAACACTGGCGCCTGGGCCGTTTCAAGTTCCTCACCGGTGACGACAAGTCCAGCTGGTTCAGCCTGATGCGCCTGGGCTACGACACCTTCTACGTGCCCGACGCGGCGATCCACACCGTGGAACACCCGCCGGAAAAGAGCTTTATCAAGGCCAGCCGCAAGCTGATGTTCCGCTGGTACGGCAACAACCTGCGCCAGAACTCCCGCGCCCTCGGCCTGGGTGTACGCCGCCTCGGCCTGTTCACCAGCATCGTGTTGTTCGACCAGCGCGTGTCGATGTGGACCTCCCTGCTCGGCCTGACCGTGGCCATCATCGCCACCTTCAAGTACGGCGGCGCGTTCATCCTCGCGTACCTGCTGTGGATCGGCATCACCCGCCTGATCCTGACCCTGCTGCTGTCGTGCTCCGGCCACAAGATCGGCCCGGCGTACCCGGTGATTCTCTATTACAACCAGATCATGGGCGCGCTGGTGAAGATCTACGTGTTCTTCCGCCTTGATCAACAGTCCTGGACCCGCCAGGACACCAAACTGACCCGCGATTTGGCCAGCTTTCAACGTTGGTTCAACACCTGGTCGTCTCGGACCATGACCTTCTCCGCCGGCAGCATCTTCGTTGCCGTGTTGCTGATGATGGTCTGACAGCCAAGCCTGAATTAACCAAGGAGCTATCCCTAATGAGCATAAACAGTCAAGTAAACGCCAACGTTGTCCACGAATCCGAAGCCCAGCGCCAACATGCCCGGGTCAAAATCCCGGCCAAGCTGCGCTTCTTCAACACCGACCGCACCCAGACCGAAGCACGGGTGATCGACCTCTCGGCCGGCGGCCTGGCGTTCACCGCCACCCAGCCGTTGACCGTGGGTGAAGTGCACAAGGGTCGCCTGCAATTCGTCATCGATAACCTCGGCCTGGCCATGGATGTGGAGCTGCAGATCCGCTCCTACGACCGCCAGAGCGGCCGCACCGGTTGCCAGTTCCAGAACCTCGACGCCCAGGATATTTCCACCCTGCGCCACCTGATCACCTCGCACTTGTCGGGCGACATCGTGACCATGGGTGATGTGCTGGCGACCCTCCAACGCGACAACTTCACCAAGGCGCGCAAGGTCAAGGACGGCGGCAGCAACATGAGCGCCTTCGGCCGCCTGCGCGCCGTGACATTCAGCCTGGCGATCTTCCTGGTCGGCCTCGCCGCGTTCGGGTTTGTCTTCAAGTCGGTGTACGGCATGTACTTCGTCAGCCACGCTCAGGCCGGCCTGGTGAGCGTGCCTGGCATGAACGTGACCATGCCGCGCGACGGCACCGTGCAAAGCCTGCTCAAGGGTGACGCGATTGCAGCCAAAGGCGCGCCACTGGCGACCTTCAGCACCAGCATGCTGGATGTGCTCAAGGGCCATCTGGACGAAGACCAACTGCAACCGGCCAAGGTCGAAGAACTGTTCGGCAAGCAAATGACCGGCACGCTCACCTCCCCATGCGATTGCGTGGTGGCGCAGCAACTGGTCGCCGACGGCCAGTACGCCAGCAAAGGCGATGTGATCTTCCAACTGGTGCCACGCGGCAGCCAGGCTAACGTCGAAGCTCGCTTTACCTATCGCCAGTTCGGTGACGTGCGCCCAGGTACCCCGGTGAGCTTCCAGGTGGCCGACGAAGAACAAGTGCGCACCGGCACCATCGTCAGCAGCACCAGCCTGAACAGCGCCGACCTGTCCTCCGACATCCGCGTCCAGATCAAGCCTGACGCCCCGCTGGACAGCGCCTACGCCGGCCGCCCGGTGGAAGTGACCAGCGACCGTGGCCCATCCCTGAACTGGCTGATCGATAAAGCCATGGCTGCAGGTCTTTAATCATGAGCGCCCTTCGAACCCTGCCGGTGCCCCTGGCGCTGGCCATCGCCCTCGCCGGTTGCGCCGGCCTGCCCGACCAACGCCTGGCCAATGAAGCGCTCAAGCGTGGCGATACCGTCACCGCGCAGCAGAATTACCAGCAACTGGCAGACCTGGGCTACAGCGAGGCCCAAGTGGGCCTGGCCGATATCCAGGTAGGCACCCGCGATCCGGCGCAAATCAAACAGGCCGAGGCCACCTACCGCGCTGCGGCGGATACCTCGCCGCGCGCCCAGGCCCGTCTCGGTCGCCTGCTGGTGGCCAAGCCAGGCTCCACTGAAGCCGAACACCATGAAGCCGAAGGCCTGCTGAAAAAAGCCTTTGCCAATGGCGAAGGCAACACCCTGATCCCGCTGGCGATGCTGTACCTGCAATACCCGCACAGCTTCCCCAACGTGAATGCCCAGCAACAGATCAGCAAGTGGCAGGCCGCCGGTTACCCGGAAGCCGGCCTGGCCCAGGTGCTGCTGTATCGCACCCAGGACACCTACGACCAGCATCTGGATGACGTTGAGCGCATCTGCAAGGCCGCGCTGAACACCACCGATATCTGCTATGTCGAGTTGGCCACGGTCTACCAGAAAAAAGCCGAGCCGGAAAAACAGGCCGAACTGCTCAAGCAGATGGAAGCCGGCTACAGCCGCGGCACCGTCACCGCCCAACGCGTCGACAGCGTAGCCCGCGTATTGGGCGACGCCACACTGGGCAAGACTGACGAGAAAACCGCCCAGGCCCTGCTGGAAAAAATCGCCCCCGGCTACCCCGCTTCCTGGGTCAGCCTGGCACAACTGCTCTACGACTTCCCCGAACTGGGCGACGTCGACCAGATGATGAAGTACCTGGACAACGGCCGCGCCGCCGACCAGCCGCGCGCCGAGCTGTTGCTGGGCAAGCTCTACTACGAAGGCAAGTGGGTGCCGGCGGACGCCAAGGCGGCCGAAGCGCACTTCCAGAAAGCCGTGGGCCGCGAAGTGGCTGCCGACTACTACCTCGGCCAGATCTACCGCCGTGGTTACCTGGGCCAGGTCTATTCCCAGAAGGCCCTGGACCACCTGCTGACCGCTGCGCGCAACGGCCAGAACAGCGCCGACTTCGCCATCGCCCAATTGTTTTCCCAAGGCAAGGGCACCAAGCCCGACCCATTGAATGCCTATGTCTTCAGCCAATTGGCGAAAGCCCAGGACACGCCAGAGGCCAATGACCTGGCCACGCAGCTCGAAGCCCCGCTCACACCAGAACAACGCGCCCAAGGCCAACGCCTGGTGCAACAGGAACTGGCCGCGCGCGGCACCCTGGCCCAGAGCGCACTGCAACTGCACGCCCTGGAAGAAGAAGACGGCGAGGAATCCCTATGAAGCTCAATCCATTCGTGCAGGCCGGCATCGGCCTGACCTTCGCCCTGCTGTGGTCGTGCCCGACCCTGGCCGCGCTGACCGAAGCCAAGAACTTCGGCCTGGAAGTCAAAGCCACCGCGCAGTCCGAAGATGACCGCGACCTCGGCACCCAGAAAGGCGGCGACGTCAACGGCATCGGCCTCGACCTGCGCCCGTGGATCTACGGCGAAAGCGGCAACTGGAGCGCCTATGCCATGGGCCAGGCGGTGGCTTCGAGCGACATCATCGAGACCGACACCCTGCAACAGTCGGCGGATGACGAAAACCAGCAAACCACCAACAACGACCGCAAGACCAAGAAAAACTACCTGGCCATGCGTGAGTTCTGGGTTGGCTACAGCGGCTTCACGCCCTACCCCGGCGAGATCCTCAAGCTCGGTCGCCAACGCCTGCGCAACGACGACGGCCAATGGCGCGACACCAACATCGAAGCGCTGAACTGGACCTTCGACACCACCCTGCTCAAGGCCAACGTCGGCGTCGCCGAACGTTTCAGCGAATACCGCACCGACCTCAAGGAACTGTCGCCCAAGGACAAGGACCGTCAGCACCTCTACGCCGATGCGTCCTACCAGTGGACGCCAGGCCAGTGGATCGGCCTGCGCGGCCACCACACCCATGACAACGGCAAGCTCGACTACCCGGAACCGGGCGTGGCCACCGACTCTCTGGACAAGCGTGAGAACGGTGACCTGACCTGGCTCGGCATCGAAGCCAACAGCGACGCCTACAACTGGCGCAACACCAACACCGTCAACTACTGGGCCAGCGTCACCGGCATGAAAGGCGACCGCGACTCGGTCAATGCCTTGAACGCCGACGGCACCCGCCCGACAGAGGCCAAGCGCAGCGATGACGTCAGTGGCTGGGCGACCGACCTGGGTATCCGCCTGCGTCTGGACCCGCAATGGCAAGTGGGTGCGGCCTATGCCCGCGCCAGTGCCGAGTACGAGCAGAACGGCCTGCAAAGCAACCGTTCGAACTTCACCGGCACCCAGTCCCGCGTGCACCGTTTCGGCGAAGCGTTTCGTGGCGAGATGAACAACATGCAGTCCATGAGCCTGTTCGGTTCCTGGCAGCTGCGCGAGGACTACGACGCCAGCCTGGTGTACCACAAGTTCTGGCGCGTCGACGGCAACAAGCCAGTCGGCAGCAACGGCATCGACGCCGTGCAGAACAACACCGATGACGTCACCGGCGCGATCCTGTCCAGCACTTCCCTGCCCCTTGAAGACGGCAAGAAAGACCTGGGCCAGGAGATGGACCTGGTCGTCACCAAGTACTTCAAGACCGGCCTGCTGCCAGCCGCACTCAGCCAGTCGATCGACGAGCCGTCGGCCCTGGTGCGTTTCCGTGCCGGTGTGTTCAAGCCAGGTGATGCCTACGGCAGCCAGGTCGACTCGTACATGCACCGCGCGTTTGTCGACGTGATCTGGAAATTCTGATGGGAGCCTGCGCAATGAATGCTCAAAGCCTACTCGTCGCGGCAATGCTGATGGCCAGTGCCACAGCGTTTGCCGATACGGCGGCCAAGGCGCCGACCATCGCCAAGGAACTGCAACAGGCCAAGACCTACACCATTTCCAGCCCGCCGACCGCGCCGCTGGAAATGGCCAAGCCAGCCCTGCCGGACCTGTCGGGCTACACCGCCGCAGCCATGGAAAAGAAGATCGTACGCACCAAGCCCGGCAAGATCAGCATCCGCCGCATGATGCAGGAAGACGCCCTGAAGGACTTTATCGGCGGCGACAACAAGATGGCCGAATGGGTGGTGCGTCAGCACGGTATTCCCCAGGCGATCTTTGTCGACGACGGTTACATGAACCTCAAGGACCTGCTCGGCAAAGTGCCCAAGCAGTACTTCAGCGAAACCTCGCCGGGCGTGTTCCTGGCCAAATTGCCGATCGTGGTCGGCCGCAAGGGCATCCTGGACATCGATAAAAACACCCAGGAGCTGCGCCTGTCCCAGCAAGCCGGTTCGTTCCTGATCAACGACGGCCAGCTGTTTGTGCGTGACACCAAGATCACCGGTTGGGACGAAAAAGCCAACGGGCCGGCGCTGTTCAAGTCGCCCAAGGAATTCCGCCCGTTCCTGCTGGCCTGGGGCGGCACCGAGACTTACGTCTCCAAGACCAAGATGGCCAGCTTCGGCTATGCCAACAGTAAGTCGTACGGGGTGAGTATTTCCCAGTACACGCCGAACATGGCCAAGGTGCTCAAGCGCCCTGAGCCGACCGGCTGGATCATCGATTCCGAGTTCTCGGACATGTGGTACGGCTTCTACTGCTACGAGACCACGGGCTTCGTAATCAAGGGCAATACCTACAAAGACAACATCGTCTACGGCATTGACCCCCATGACCGTTCCCACGGCCTGATCATCGCGGACAACACCGTCTACGGCACCAAGAAGAAGCACGGCATCATCATTTCCCGTGAGGTGAACGACAGCTTCATCTTCAACAACCGCAGCTACGACAACAAGCTTTCGGGCCTGGTGATCGACCGTAACAGCGTGAACAACCTGATCGCCGACAACGAGATCTACCGCAACCACACCGACGGCATCACCCTCTATGAGAGCGGCGACAACCTGCTGTGGGGCAACAAAGTGATCAGCAACCGTCGCCACGGCATCCGCATACGTAACAGCGTGAACATCAAGCTGTACGAGAACACCGCCATGGCCAACGGCCTGACCGGCGTGTACGGCCACATCAAGGATTTGACCGACACCGACCGCGACATCGCCCTCGACCCCTTCGACGCCAAGGTCTCGCTGATCGTGGTCGGCGGTGAACTGGCGGGTAACGGCAGCGGGCCGCTGTCCATCGACTCGCCATTGAGTATCGAGCTGTACCGCGTATCGATGCTGGCGCCGACCAAATCCAGCGGCATCAGCTTCTCCGGCGTGTTGGGCGATCGTCAGGAAGAAATTCTCGACCTGCTGGTGCGCCAGCAGAAAGCCGTGCTGATCGACCCTGTCGAACGCCAGACCGAAATGCAGGACTGAGGATGACCCTTATGCACCCACACATGATCAAACTGCTGAGCCTCTCGGGTCTGACCCTCGGCCTGCTCGCAGCCAGCCAGGGCGTGCGCGCCGACGAAATCAAGGCGCCAACCTTCACCGCCGAACCGTGCTGCAGCCTGTGCCCGGCCGCCCACGACGCGAAGAACTACACCACGCGCTACCAGCAGAACTTCACCACCCTGGTCCAAGCCCAGGGCGACTGGCTGTTCCGTACCCAGGAAGACCTGCGCACCGAATTCGACACCAGCCCGGCCGGCTACAAGCGCATGCAGCAGCTACACGATGCGTTCAAGGCCAAGGGCGTGGAACTGGTGGTGGTCTACCAGCCGACCCGTGGCCTGGTGAACCGCAACAAGCTCAACCCGGAAGAGAAAGCCAAGTTCGATTTCGACAAGGCCCTGGGCAACTACAAGACCATGCTCGGCCGTTTCGCCAAGATGGGCTACGTAGTGCCGGACCTGTCGCCGTTGACCAACGAACAACTGCCGGACGAATTGCCGGCCCACGACTTCTACTTCCGCGGTGACCAACACTGGACCCCGTACGGCGCCCAGCGCACGGCGAAAATCGTCGGTGCCAAGGTGCGTGCAATGCCTGAGTTCGCCGATATTCCCAAGCGCGAATTCGAGACCAAACGCTCCGGGCGCATGGGCAAGACCGGCACCCTGCACAACATGGCCGGGCAATTGTGTGGCACCAGCTACGCCATCCAGTACATGGACCAGTTCACCACCGAGCCGAAAGGCGAAGCCGGTGACGGCGACCTGTTCGGCGATTCGGGCAACCCGCAGATCACCCTGGTGGGCACCAGCCACAGCGGCAAGAACTACAACTTCGCCGGCTTCCTGGAACAGGAAATCGGTGCCGACATCCTCAACGTCGCCTTCCCCGGCGGCGGCCTGGAAGGCTCGATGATCCAGTACCTGGGCAGCGACGAATTCCAGAAGAGCCCGCCGAAAATCCTGATCTGGGAATTCTCGCCGCTGTATCGCCTGGACCAGGAGACCATCTACCGCCAGATGATGTCGCTGCTCGACAACGGCTGCGAAGGCAAGAGCGCGCAGATGAGCGCCAGCACCACGTTGAAACCCGGCAAGAACGAATTGATGGTTAACAGTTCGAATAAAGACCTGCGCAACGCCAACCATCAGGTTGATATCCGCTTCGCCGATCCCTCGGTGAAAACCTTGCAAGCCACCCTCTGGTACATGAACGGGCGCCACGAGGACATCAAGATCGAGAAACCCGAAACATCCGATACAGACGGGCGTTTCGCCTTTGAACTGCGCACCGATGAAGACTGGGCCTCGCAGAACTTGCTGGCCGTGGAAGTGCAGGGTCCCGAAGCGGGCGCTGCTGCGCAGAAGGTCGAAGCGAAAATTTGCACACGCAACGTATTCCCAGCGGGTGGTCAACAGACCGCCTCGACAGGGCAATGAGGTTACTTATGCAGAAGTTATTGATTCCATCGTTGCTGGGCCTGGCGATCTTCGCCGGTGCAGCCAACGCCGCCGCCCCGCTGCGTCCGCCCCAGGGCTACTTCGCACCGATTGAAGCGTTCAAGACCGGCGACTTCAAGAATGACTGCGATGCCATGCCCGCGCCGTACACCGGCTCGCTGCAATTTCGCAGCAAGTACGAAGGTTCGGACAAGGCCCGTTCGACGCTGAACGTGCAGTCGGAAAAAGCCTTTCGCGACAGCACCGCCGACATCACCAAGCTGGAAAAAGACACCAGCAAGCGCGTGATGCAGTTCATGCGCGACGGTCGTCCGGAACAATTGGAATGCACGCTCAACTGGCTGACCAGTTGGGCCAAGGCCGATGCGTTGATGTCCAAGGACTTCAACCACACCGGCAAGTCCATGCGCAAATGGGCACTGGGCAGCATGGCCTCGGCCTATGTACGCCTGAAGTTTTCCGAGTCCCGCCCACTGGCCAATCACCAGCAGGAATCGCAACTGATCGAAGCCTGGTTCAACAAACTGGCCGATCAGGTGGTGAGCGATTGGGACAACCTGCCGCTGGAAAAAACCAACAACCACTCCTACTGGGCCGCCTGGTCGGTAATGGCAACCTCCATCGCCACCAACCGTCGCGACCTGTTTGATTGGGCCGTGAAGGAATACAAGGTCGGCGCCAACCAGGTCGACGACCAAGGCTTCTTGCCGAACGAGTTGAAGCGTCAACAACGTGCCCTGTCGTACCACAACTACGCGTTGCCGCCGCTGGCGATGATCGCCAGTTTTGCCCTGGTCAACGGGGTTGATCTGCGCCAGGAAAACAACGGTGCGCTCAAGCGCCTGGGCGACAAAGTGCTGGCTGGGGTCAAGGACCCGGAGATCTTCGAACAGAAGAACGGCAAGGAGCAGGACATGAAGGACTTGAAGCAGGACATGAAATTCGCCTGGCTCGAACCCTTCTGCACCCTCTACACCTGCGCCCCGGATGTGATCGAGCGCAAGCATGGCATGCAGCCGTTCAAGACCTTCCGCCTCGGGGGTGACCTGACCAAGGTCTACGACCCGACGCATGAAAAAGGCAACAAAGGTTCCTGAGCAAACTCGGTTAGAAATGTGGGAGGAGGCAAGCCCCCTCCCACAGTTTGAGCCGGTTTCGTCAGTAGGAATGTTGTACCGCCCTCCCCGTCTTTTCGTGGGGGGTTTGGGGGGGCTCTGGCCCTTGACTGTTGGTTAAACATGGAGAGATCGGGATGGTTTTCTCGTCCAATGTGTTCCTGTTTCTGTTCTTGCCGATCTTTCTCGGCTTGTACTATTTGAGCGGGCAACGCTATCGCAATCTGCTGCTGCTGTTGGCCAGCTATGTGTTCTACGCCTGGTGGCGAGTGGACTTCCTGGCGCTGTTCGCCGCCGTCACGCTGTGGAACTACTGGATCGGCCTCAAGGTCGGTGCCGCCGGCGTGCGCACCAAACCGGCCCAGCGCTGGCTGCTGCTCGGCGTGGTGGTCGACCTGTGCATCCTCGGCTACTTCAAGTACGCCAACTTCGGTGTCGACAGCATCAACGTGATGATGAAGTCGGCGGGCCTGGAGCCGTTTATCCTCACCCACGTGTTGCTGCCGATCGGGATCTCGTTCTACATCTTCGAGTCCATCAGCTACATCATCGACGTGTACCGTGGCGATACCCCGGCCACCCGCAACCTCATCGACTTCGCAGCGTTCGTGGCGATCTTCCCGCACTTGATCGCCGGCCCGGTGTTGCGTTTCCGCGACCTGGCCGACCAGTTCAATAACCGCACCCACACCCTCGATAAGTTCTCCGAGGGCTGCACGCGGTTCATGCAGGGTTTCATCAAGAAGGTCTTCATCGCCGACACCCTGGCGGTGGTGGCCGACCACTGCTTCGCCCTGCAAAACCCCACCACCGGCGATGCCTGGCTAGGGGCGCTGGCCTACACCGCGCAGTTGTACTTCGACTTCTCCGGCTACAGCGACATGGCCATCGGCCTGGGCTTGATGATGGGTTTCCGCTTCATGGAAAACTTCAAGCAGCCGTATATCAGCCAGTCGATCACCGAGTTCTGGCGCCGCTGGCACATCAGCCTGTCCACCTGGCTGCGTGACTACCTGTACATCACGTTGGGCGGCAACCGTAAAGGCACGCTGACCACCTACCGCAACCTGTTCCTGACCATGCTGCTCGGTGGCCTGTGGCACGGTGCGAACATCACCTACATCGTGTGGGGTGCGTGGCACGGCATGTGGCTGGCGATTGAAAAAGCCATCGGCCTCAACACCGCGCCACGCAGTTTCAACGTCCTACGCTGGGCCTTCACGTTCCTGCTGGTGGTGATGGGCTGGGTGATCTTCCGCTCCGAAAACCTGCACGTCGCCGGTCGTATGTACGGTGCGATGTTCAGCTTTGGCGAGTGGTCGCTGTCGGAACTCAACCGCGCCAACCTCACCGGCCTGCAAGTGGCAACCCTGGTGGTGGCGTACGCAACGTTGGCGTTCTTCGGCCTGCGCGACTTCTACACCAACCGCCCTGCGGAAAAAACCAAGCCGGCCGACCCGAGCCTGATCAAGGCCGTGCCGGGCGACAACCCCGGCAGCATCCACGAGCCAGGCTTCACCGTTGGCCGTGACGCTGCCGTGCAACCGGCCTACTGGACCGCTGACTGGCCACGCTACGCCATGCGCGCGGCGGTGCTGCTGCTGTTCGTGGCGTCGATTCTCAAACTGTCGGCGCAGAGTTTCTCGCCGTTCCTTTACTTCCAATTCTGAGGGAGCCGACCATGACCCGTTCATTACGCGTCCTCTATATCGGCCTGTTTCTGGTGGTGTTGCTGGCCCTGGGCGCCTGGTCGCTGCGCAGTTTTCTGGGCTTCAGCACCAACGCCGACGCGACCGTGCTCAACGGTCGCTGGACCAAGGCCGTCGAGACCCATTACGACGAGGAGTTCCCGATCAAGCGATTGGGCACCAACCTCTGGGCCGCGCTGGACTACAAGCTGTTCAATGAAGGCCGCCCTGGCGTGGTGCTGGGCCGCGATCACTGGCTGTACAGCGACGAGGAGTTCAACCCCGCCGTCAACGAAGACCAGAACCTTGAGGACAACTACGCGCTGGTCGAAGGCGTACGCCAGAAGCTCAAGGCCCAGGGCATCCAGTTGGTGATGGCGATCGTGCCGGCCAAGGTGCGCCTGTACCCGGAACACCTGGGTGAAGTGAAACCGGCGAGCATCCACGCCAACCTGTACCAGGACTTCCACGCCCGTGTCGCTGCCGACAAGATCATCGCTCCTGACCTGCTCGGCCCGCTGCAACAGGCCAAGCTGGGCGGCAAGCAGGTGTTCCTGCGTACCGACACCCACTGGACCCCGGACGGCGCCGAAATCGCTGCCAAGCAGTTGGCTAAAACCATCGCCGCCAAGACCCCGCTCCATGGCGAGCCGCAGCGTTTTGTCACCGAGGCCGAGAAGACCGAGCCGCATAAAGGCGACCTGCGTCTGTTCCTGCCCCTGGACCCGCTGTTCGAAAACCTGATGCCGCCGAAAGAGCCGCTGGAAAAACGCGTCACGCACCTGGCCGAAACCAAAGGCGACGACGCGCTGTTCAGCGACAGCGAAACCCCGGTGGCACTGGTGGGCACCAGCTACAGCGCCAACCCCAACTGGAACTTCGTCGGCGCCCTCAAGCAAGCCCTGGGCAGCGACGTGGTCAGCTACGCCGAAGACGGCCACGGCCCGATCCTGCCGATGCTCAGCTACCTGAAAAGTGACGACTTCAAGAACAGCCCGCCACAGGTGCTGATCTGGGAGTTTCCTGAACGTTATCTGCCCGTGAACAACGAAATCGGTGATGCCGACCCATCGTGGGTTGCGCAACTTAAACAAGCCGGTTCGCGCCAACAAAACATGGCACTGAACACCCCAGCTAAAAACCCAAAATCCGAGACGCCCGACCGGGCGCAAAACTGAAAGAGAGGTAACTCACATGACTTTCACTACTACTCCGCGTCGTCTCGCTAAGACTCTGGCCCTGGCTGCCGGTATGAGCTTGGTATCCCTGTCCGCCTTCGCCGGTGACGCTGCCTTGTACGGCCCAGTCGCACCGAAAGGCTCAAGTTTCGTGCGTGTCTACAACGCCTCCAACCAGGAAGTCAGCGCGACAGTCGGCAGCACCAACCTCAGCGAAGTGGCCCCGCTGGCCAGCAGTGACTTCAGCTTCATGCCCGGCGGCGACTACAGCGCCAAGATCGGCAGCCAGACCGTGCCGGTCAAACTCGCGCCGGATCACTACTACACCCTGGTCAACAACAACAGCGGCCAGCCACAACTGATCGAAGAACCGCCGTTCAAGAACAAGCAGAAATCCCTGGTGCGCGTGCAGAACCTCAGCGACAAGGCCCTGACCCTGAAAACCGCCGACGGCAAGACCGACGTGGTCAAGTCGGTGGCCGCCAAAGGCCGTGGCGAGCGCGAAATCAACCCGGTGAAGGTCAGCCTGGCGCTGTATGACGGCGACAAGAAAGTCGGCGACGTCAAGCCAGTGGCCCTGGAACGCGGTGAAGCAGCGGTGCTGTACGTCACCGGTTCGGGTTCGAGCATTTCGCCAGTCTGGGTAAAACGCCCGGTGTCGACCCGCTGAATGAATTTTCCGGGTCGGCTGCGGCCGGCCCGGACACGAGACAAAAACAAGAGTGAAACGACAAACCTTCGTAGCTCTGACCCAAATTGATTCAAGGAGAAACACATGATCCCAGTAATCCTTTCCGGTGGTAGCGGCTCACGTCTTTGGCCGCTTTCCCGTAAACAGTTCCCCAAACAATTCCTGGCCCTGACCGGCGAGCACACGCTGTTCCAGCAAACCCTGGAACGCCTGGTATTCGAAGGCATGGACTCCCCGATCGTGGTCTGCAACAAGGACCATCGCTTCATCGTCAACGAGCAACTGAGCACCCGTAAGCTGGAGTGCCAGCGCATCCTGATGGAACCCTTCGGCCGCAACACCGCGCCGGCCGTGGCCCTGACCGCGATGATGCTGGTCAACGAAGGTCGTGACGAACTGATGCTGGTACTGCCGGCCGACCACGTGATCGACGACCAGAAAGCCCTGCAACGCGCCCTGGCCCTGGCCACCGTGGCCGCCGAGCGTGGCGAGATGGTGCTGTTCGGCGTGCCGGCCACCCGTCCGGAAACCGGTTATGGCTACATCAAGTCCACCAACGATTCGCTGCTGCCGGAAGGCGTAAGCCGCGTGCAGCAGTTCGTGGAAAAACCCGATGAAAAACGCGCCGTCGAGTTCGTCAAAAGCGGCGGTTATTTCTGGAACAGCGGCATGTTCCTGTTCCGCGCCAGCCGCTTCCTGGAAGAGCTGAAAAAGCACGATCCGGACATCTACGACACCTGCGTGCTGACCCTGGAGCGCAGCGTGCAAGATGCCGACACCGTGACCTTCGACGAAGCCACCTTCGCCTGCTGCCCGGACAACTCCATCGACTACGCCGTGATGGAAAAAACCCAGCGCGCCTGCGTGGTGCCGTTGAGCGCCGGTTGGAGCGACGTGGGTTGCTGGGCCTCGCTGTGGGCGGTCAACGATAAAGACGCCAACGGCAACGTCACCAAGGGCGACGTGGTGATCCAGGACAGCAAGAACTGCATGATCCACGGCAACGGCAAACTGGTGTCGGTGATCGGCCTGGAAAACATCGTCGTGGTGGAAACCAAGGACGCGATGATGATTGCCCACAAGGACAAGGTCCAGGGCGTCAAGCAGATGGTCAACACCCTCAACGAACAGGGCCGCAGCGAAACCCAGAACCACTGCGAAGTCTATCGTCCGTGGGGCTCCTACGACTCGGTGGACATGGGCGGCCGCTTCCAGGTCAAGCACATCTCGGTCAAGCCGGGCGCGTGCCTGTCGCTGCAAATGCACCACCACCGCGCCGAACACTGGATCGTGGTCAGCGGCACCGCCGAAGTCACCTGTGACGAGAACGTGTTCCTGCTCTGCGAGAACCAGTCCACCTACATCCCGATCGCCTCGGTGCACCGCCTGCGCAACCCGGGCAAGATCCCGTTGGAGATCATCGAAGTGCAATCGGGCAGCTACCTGGGCGAAGACGATATCGAACGTTTCGAAGACATCTACGGGCGCTCGACGCCGGTTGAACGTGGCGTTTCGGTGAAAACTATCGCGCAATAAAACAGTCGTACAAGAAGCCCTCGCCCAGCCCATTGCGTCCCCTATCCGCAGTGGGTTGGGTGGGGGCTTTTTGTTTGGGGCTTGCGCTGGCTATCAGGGCCCAATCGGGGGCAAGCCCCCTCCCACCTTTGATCTGCGAATACATTCAAATGTGGGAGGGGGCTTGCCCCCGATGAGTCCGGCACACCCACCACAGCACTCAAGGTAGCCAATCCCACCTACGCTTAAGTTAGGATGCTCGTTCCCTATTCGAGGTGGTCTCCATGTTCTTCGGCGTTCTCCTGATCATCACCTGGCTGATCCTCCTGCTGCGCTACCCGGCCAAGGCCCTTCCGGTTTCCCTTGCGGCCTTGGCAGGCCTGGGTTGCGTGGCCGTCTGGGTGGTCTGGCTGGACAGCCGCGAAGCCTCGCAACTGGCGCGCCTTGAACTGCGCATCAGCTACGCCCCGCAGGAATGCCCTGCCGACCGCCCATTGAAACTGACCCTGAACAATGGCAACGACGTGCCGCTGACCGAACTGCGCTGGCGCGTTGCCGCCTATGCACCGGGCGACACGGTCAACCTCGCCGATAACGTCTATGCTGCCCCACGCTATCGCGGCCCCGGCGAGTTGCAGGCCGGCGCCACTTGGGACGATTGCCTGCCCACCCCGCCCCTGCGCCCCGGCTACCGCCCGCAAACCCTGGAATTTCGCGCCGAGCACCTGCAAGGCAGTTTCTCGGACTGACAAAGGACTGATGCATGCCCAATGTACTGATCACCGGTTGCTCCAGCGGTATTGGCCGTGCCCTGGCCGATGCCTTCAAGTCCGCCGGTTTCAACGTGTGGGCCAGCGCCCGCCGCCCGGAAGACGTCACCGCCCTCGCCGCCGCGGGTTTCAATGCAGTCGAACTCGACGTCAACGACAGTACCGCTTTACAGCGCCTGGCCGAACAACTGGGCGAGCTGGATGTACTGGTCAACAACGCCGGCTACGGCGCCATGGGCCCGCTGCTCGATGGCGGCACCGAAGCGATGCAGCGCCAGTTCGAGACCAATGTATTTTCCATCGTCGGCGTGACCCAGGCACTGTTCCCGGCCCTGCGCCGCAGCAAAGGCCTGGTGGTGAATATCGGTAGCGTTTCCGGCGTCTTGGTCACGCCGTTTGCCGGTGCCTACTGCGCCTCCAAGGCGGCGGTGCATGCGCTGAGTGATGCATTGCGCATGGAGCTGTCACCCTTTGGTATCCGCGTAATGGAAGTGCAGCCCGGCGCCATCGATACAAGCTTCGCAAAAAACGCCGGCGCCCAGGCCGAACTGTTGATCAACGAAAAATCCCCTTGGTGGCCATTGCGCGAGGGTATCCGCGCCCGTAGCCAGGCCTCTCAGGACAAGCCGACACCCGCCAGCGTGTTTGCAATGGATGTGCTCAAGGCGGTGCAACAACCACAGCCGCCGCGCCTGTTGCGTTCGGGTAATGGCAGCCGGGCGTTGCCATTAATGGCGGCGTTGTTGCCCAAAGGATTATTGGAAGCTGTGTTGAAAAAACGCTTTGGTTTGAATAGGAGTTTGTAAATGATCGACTACAGCGACTTTTTCGAAGAAGTCATCCAAACCCACGTCGAGATCGAGCAATGGTTTGCCGGTGTCGCGCCAGAAGGCACCCTGCAAAGCCTGCTGGCGCGCTTCTCGCCGGAGTTCAGCATGATCGCCCCCGCCACCGGCACACGCGTCAATGCAGCCGGGGTCAACGCGCTGTTCACTCGCCTGGGCGGCATGCGTCCAGGGTTGAAGATCACCTTGAGTGAAATGACCGGGATTGACCGACATGCACGCGGGGCCACGGTGACTTATCGCGAGCATCAGATCGATGCCAGCGGCACCCGGACGGACCGCCGTGCCACCGTGGTGTTTGAGAAACAGGCCAGTGGCGCACTGCTGTGGCGTCATCTGCATGAAACATTTATCAAGGCCTGACTCGGTCAAATGTGGGAGGGGGCTTGCTCCCTCCCACATTTCAGTTCGGCGTTTGGTTAACGATCACCGTGCAGGTAATCCCCGCCGCCAATAACACCCCCTCCGGCACTTCATCAATATGAATCCGCACCGGCACGCGCTGGGCCAGGCGCACCCAGTTGAAGGTCGGGTTCACATCGGCGATCAGCTCGCGACTCTCCGGGTTGTCGCGGTCGTAGATGCCGCGCGAGATGCTTTCTACGTGCCCCTTCAACGTCTCGCCGCTCATCAGCTGCATGTCGGCTTTGTCACCGACTTTCACATGGGGCAGCTTGGTTTCTTCGAAGAAGCCATAGACCCAGAACGAGTTCATATCGACCACGGCCATCTTGGCTTCGCCGATGCGTGCGTAGTCGCCGCGATGCACGTTGAGGTTGGTGACGTAGCCGTCCACCGCCGCCACGACCTGGGTGCGTTTCAAGTTGAGTTCGGCCGCTTCGAGTTGTGCCAGTGCGTGCTGGTAATCCGCCAGGGCCGAGTCGGCGATGTTGCTGGCGTCGTCGCGGTTTTCCTTGGAGATCACCAGCGCATCCAGGTCGGCGCGGCGGTGAGCGTTGACCTTGCGCATCTCCCACGTGGCCTTGCGCGAAGCCACCAGCGATTGCGCCTGCTTGACCGCAATGCGGTAGTGCTCGGGGTCGATCTGCATCAGCAGGTCGCCCTTCTTCACCAACTGGTTGTCGCGCACCGGCACGTCGACCACTTCGCCAGTGACGTCGGCGGCCACATTGATGATGTCGGCGCGCACGCGGCCGTCGCGGGTCCACGGCGTTTGCATGTAGTGCACCCACAACGTGCGGCCAATCCAGATCGCCAAAGCCAGTACCAGCAAGGTCGCGAGTAGGCTGAAAAACTTTTTCATCGGGGCATTCTCAACGGTAGACGGTCAGCGCCAGGGCGCCGAACAGGCAAACGAACAGGCTCAGGCGCAGCAACGCCGGGTGCCAGAAAAAACGGTACAGGTCGAACCCGGCCAGAAAGCGGTCCAGGGCCCAGGCCAGCACGGCCGCGATCAGGAACATCAGGGTCATGGTCGGCATATAGAGGCCGTGGAAGGCGATTTCACGAGGCATGCGGGGCTCCTTTGAGGGCCGCCAGTGGCGATTGCGGGTCCAGCAGCGAGGTGCGGATAAAGTGCAGGTAGCTTTTCACGCGGCGCAGGGCCGAGGTGTCGAAGTGCGGGGCGAAGGGTTCGTCGGTGGCCTGCACGCGGCTGATCGCGTGGTCGACGGCGATCAGGCCGCGCTCCAGGTTGCTGGCGCTGGGTTGCAGGAACAGTCGCACCAACGAGCGGCCCATCACCCGGATTGCCTGGCGCCAGGGCTGGGACTCGGCGTAGGCCGGATGCACCGGCAGGATCGCCTGTTCCTTGCGCAACTCGATGATCGCGTGGCCGACTTCCAGCACCACGAACATCCAGCGCAGCAGGTCGCGTTGCACTTGCGGCTGGCCGACAGCGAGGCCGTAGGCCTGGTGCAGCAGGTCACGGGTGCGGCTTTCGAAACTCGACGCCAACCCCTTGAGCTTGCCGCTGATGGCATACACCACCTGCTCGCGCAGGTCCTGCTCCAGGCGGCGCCACAGCCAGCGGCTGTTGGGCGGCAGGATGATCGCTCCCGCCGCCGCGCACACCAGCATGCCAATGATCATGGCGATGTAGTCGTTGATAAAGGTGTAGGGGTTGTAGACCGTGAGGTTGTCCGGCACCGAGCCGGTGCTGAAGAAAATCAGCAAGCCCACGCCGACCCCGGCGTATTGCGGGCGTGAGGCGAGGAACGCACCGAGGATGATCACCGGCGCAAGCATCACGCACAGCAGCGGGAAGCCGTCGATCCACGGGAACACGAAGAACATTTCCACAAAGCCCACCAACGCGCCGATAAAGGTGCCGCAGGCCATCTGGAAGGCCATGCGCTTGGGGTTGGGTGTGGCGGCGGACAGGCCGACGGTCGCGGCGGCGATCAGGGTCATGGTGGCGCCGCTGGGCCAGGCCGTGACCACCCAATAACTGCCCAGCACGATCAGGATGAACGACGCGCGAATCCCCGAGGCGGCGCAGGCCAGCCAGTTGGTTTTCGGGCTGAAGGTTTCGTCCCATTGCTCCCGTGCATGGCTGTGATCGGCCAGGGAGGCATGGGTTTGCGCGTAGTTGTGCAGGTCATCGACGAAGCGGTAGAGCAGTTCATAAGCGGTGTGAAAATCCAGCTGTTCGGCCTCGCTCGGGTTGCCCTCCTGGAAGGTCGCGCGCAGGCTGCGGACCTTGGCGGGCAGGCTGTCCTTGTAGGCGCTGAGCTGGTTGACCAGGCGCGCCGCGTCGGGGCTGGTGAGGGCGCGACCGGAGAAACCGTCGAGCACTTCGGCCAGGTCCTGCAGGCCGGGTTTGATCGCCGCCACCACATGATCCGCGGAATCCGTGCGCAGGCGTTCGAGCAACTGGTGCAAGGCATTGAAGCGCGTGGTAATGCTCATGAACTCGCTGTTGAGGCGACTGAGCCGACCGTTGCGCCGGCGCATATGCGGGTCTTCGAACACCGTGAGGCTGCGCAGCCCTTCCAGGCCCACGGCCTCGGCGATAAAGCGCACGTTGCTGGCCTCGAACCCTTCACGTTGGCTGCGCCCGCGCAGGCCGTCGGTGACAAACAGCGCGAACACGCCAAAGCGCTGATAGAGCGCATTGCGCATCGCGGCGCTGGAGGTCTGCGGCAGGATCGCCGCGCTGACCAGCGTGGAACACAGGATCCCCAGGGAGATTTCCAGCACCCGCCACACCGCTGCCATAAAGGCGCCGTCCGGATGAGCCAGGGCCGGCAGGCCGACCATCGCTGCCGTATACCCCGCGAGCACGAACCCGTAGGCGCGAAAGTTACGATTGCGTGTCGCGCCAGCGGTGCAAATGCCGACCCAGATCGCCAGCGCGCCGAGGAACAACTCGGTGTTCTGCGCAAACAAAGCGATCAACAACACCATCACCGCCGACCCCGCCAGGGTGCCGAGGAAACGATAGAAGCTCTTGGCGAACACCTGGCCGCTCTGCGGTTGCATCACGATAAACACGGTGATCATCGCGGTGCGTGGTTGCGGCAGTTCCAGGCGCATGGCCAGCCACAGCGTGAGGAACGCGGCGATCAGCACCTTGAAGATGTACACCCAAGTCACGCCGTCGCTGCGTGCCCAGTCGAAAAAACCACGGCGCCACTCAAGGGAATGCAGCCAGCGCAGCGGTGCAGGCATCGGAGTCATTAAATCCTACTCAGTGACCAAACTATTCAGTGATCAAACATGGCAAGCGCCGCCGGGGTCTTGCTCGGGAGGGTCTTGGCGTCTTGCGGCTGGTCGTTGCCGGCGTCGAGACCGCCACCCAGGGCGGTCACCAGTTCGGCATGGGCGCCAAGCCGCGCGGCCTGTACCTGTTGCTCGATCTGTTGTTGGCGAAACAGCAAGGTCTGGGCGTTGAGCACATTGAGGTAATCGGTGAGGCCGCGCTGGTAGGCGATCATGGCGATGTCGTAGGTCTTCTGCGCCGAGGCCACCGACTGCGCGGCAAATGAGGCTTGCTTGTCCATGGACTCGCGGCGGATCAACTGGTCGCTGATGCCCTTGAGCGCATTGACCAGGGTCTGGTTGTAGCGCGCCACGGCGATGTCATAGCCGGCGCTGGCTTCACCCAGCTCTGCACGCAGGCGGCCGCCGTCGAAAATCGGCAAGGTGATCGCCGGGCCGACGGTGTAGTTGAATTTCTTGCCGGCGAGAAACGCCAGCATGCCGCCGCCGGTGGTCATGTAGCCGAGGCTGCCGACCAGGTCGACGTTGGGGTAGAAACCGGCGTGGGCGACATCGATGCCACGGGCTTGCGCCGCGACCTGCCAACGGCTGGCAACCACATCCGGGCGCTGGCCGAGCAATTGCGCGGGCAGGCTTGAGGGCAGTTTCAGGGGGGCGGCAAGGGACAGCGTCGGACGCTGCAAGGTGGCCCCCTCCCCCGGACCTTTACCGGCAAGCGCCGCCAGCTGGTTACGGCTCAGGGCGATTTCTTCGTCCAGGGCATCCAATTGACGATGGGTTTCCGGCAGCGGCGTTTCGGCCTGGCTCACGTCGAAATGGGTGCCGATCCCGGCGTCCAGACGTTTGTTGGCCAGGTCGAGGATCTGCTGTTGCTGGGCCAAGGTCGCTGCGACGATATCGCGGTTGGCGTAATGCAACGACAGCTGGATATAGGCGCGCACCACGTTGTTCTGCAGTTCGAGTTGGGCCTGGCGTGCTTCGGCGGCGCTCATGTGGGCCAGGTCGACGGCGCGTTCGGTGGCGTTGCTTTCGCGGCCCCACAGGTCAAGGGCGTAGCTCAGACCCAGGGACGCATTGTTGTCCCAGGTGTTGGCACCGCTCAATTCACCAGGGCCGTAGAACTGATCCTTGGGCCAATTGTGGCGTTTGAGGGTGGTATCAGCGTTGATCTGCAGCGACTCGGCCGACTCGGCAACCCCGGCCATGGCCCGCGCTTCTCGCACCCGCGCGGCGGCCATCGCCATGCTCGGGCTGCTTTGGGTGGCTAGTTCGACCCAGCGATTGAGCTGGGGGTCGCCGTAGGCCTGCCACCACTGCGCGGTGGGCCAATGGGCGTCCTGGGCGGCGCTGCGGATCGCTTCGTCGGTGGCCAGGGTAGTGGCGTTGAGGGCCTGGTCTTGGGGGGCGATTCCTCCGGTTCCGATGCAGCCGCTGATTGCTAACGATAAAGCGCAAACACTGAGAGCCTTCAGCGCTCGGTTAATGAGAGTCTTCAGCTCTCTGCTGATGCGACGCGGCACGGCGAACGAATTCCTGAGGTGGTGTTGCGGGGGGAGGTGGCGCAATTCTAGGCGGCGCCATGGAGGACGATAAGCTGGCATTCCTGTGAATCTTTGTTACCGTTCAAGCGATAATCCGTTGGTAGGGATCACTGGACGGCGTAACTTTCTGTCACAATTTGGCATCTCCCCTGAGAACTCTCCATGGACACTTTGCAAAACATGCGCGCCTTCAGTTGCGTGGCCGAAGCGGGCAGCTTCACCGCCGCCGCCGCGCAACTGGACACCACCACCGCCAACGTCTCGCGCGCGGTCTCCAACCTTGAGGCCCATCTGCAAACCCGCTTGCTCAATCGCACCACCCGCCGCATTGCCCTCACCGAGGCAGGTAAACGCTACCTGCTGCGCTGCGAGCAGATCCTGGCCTACGTCGAAGAAGCCGAAGCCGAGGCCAGCGACGCCCACGCCCGCCCCGCCGGGCAGCTGAAAGTGCACACCATGACCGGCATCGGCCAGCATTTCGTCATCGACGCGATTGCCCGCTACCGCCGCACCCACCCGGACGTGACCTTCGACCTGACCCTGGCCAACCGCGTACCGGACCTGTTGGACGAGGGCTACGACGTGTCCATCGTGCTCGCCAGCGAACTGCCAGACTCGGGTTTTGTCTCCCAACGCCTGGGCATCACCTACAGCATCGCCTGCGCCTCGCCGGACTACGTCAAGGCCAAGGGCTGCGCGCAAAGGCCCCAGGACTTGCTCAACCACGCCTGCCTGCGCCTGGTCAGCCCGGTGATCCAGTTGGACAAGTGGACCTTCAACGGTCCCGAAGGCCAGGAAAGCGTGGCGATCAATACGTCGCCGTTCCTGGTCAACTCGGCCGACGCGATGAAAACCGCGATCACCAGCGGTATGGGCGTCGGCCTGTTGCCGGTCTATGCGGCCATCGAAGGCCTGCGCAACGGCACATTGGTGCGGGTCATGCCCACCTATCGTTCCCAGGAGCTGAACCTGTACGCCATCTACCCGTCGCGCCAATACCTGGATGCGAAGATCAAGACCTGGGTGGAATACCTGCGCGGCTCGCTGCCGGAGATCCTGGCGGCGCACCAGGCGGAGCTGGTGGCGTATGAGTTGAGCGGCAGCCTGAGTGGTGCGCGGCTGGCGAACTGATTGCTACCAGGTGATACAGGTCAAATGTGGGAGGGGGCTTGACCCCGATAGCAGTGGATCGGTCAATACATCTGGCGACTGACGCACCGCTATCGGGGGCAAGCCCCCTCCCACATTTTTCCCTGCCCACTTTAGGTCTGCAGTGTCCTGACAATAGTGGCAAGGAATGTTAGCGTGCTTGGCATTCTCCCGTAGTCGATGAGCCCGCCTGCAATGAAAAAGACCGTCCTCGCCTTCAGCCGTGTCACCCCGCAAATGATCGAACGCCTGCAACAGGATTTCGAGGTGATCGCGCCCAACCCCAAGCTGGGTGATATCAACGCACAGTTCAATGAAGCCCTGCCCCATGCCCACGGCCTGATCGGTGTGGGTCGCAAGCTGGGCCGCGCGCAACTCGAAGGCGCGAGCAAGCTGGAGGTGGTGTCCAGCGTGTCGGTGGGCTACGACAACTACGACGTGCCGTACTTCAACGAGCGCGGGATCATGCTCACCAACACCCCCGACGTGCTCACCGAAAGCACCGCCGACCTGGCGTTCGCCCTGCTGATGAGCAGCGCGCGCCGGGTGGCCGAGCTGGACGCCTGGACCAAGGCCGGCCAGTGGAAAGCCAGCGTCGGTGCGCCACTGTTTGGCTGTGACGTGCATGGCAAGACCCTCGGCATCGTCGGCATGGGCAATATCGGCGCAGCCGTGGCCCGTCGCGGGCGCCTGGGCTTCAATATGCCGATCCTGTACAGCGGCAACAGCCGCAAGACCGAGCTGGAACAGGAGCTGGGCGCGCAGTTCCGCAGCCTCGACCAGTTGCTGGCCGAGGCGGATTTCGTCTGCCTGGTGGTGCCGTTGAGCGACAAGACCCGCCACCTGATCAGCACCCGCGAATTGGGGCTGATGAAGTCCAGCGCGATTCTGATCAATATCTCCCGTGGCCCGGTGGTGGACGAACCGGCGCTGATCCAGGCCCTGCAAAACCAGACCATTCGCGGCGCCGGGCTGGATGTGTATGAGCAGGAGCCGTTGGCCGAATCGCCACTGTTTCAGTTGAGCAATGCGGTGACCCTGCCGCACATCGGCTCGGCGACCCATGAAACCCGCGAAGCCATGGCCAACCGCGCGTTGGACAACCTGCGCAGCGCCCTGCTCGGCCAGCGTCCGCAGGACCTGGTGAATCCGCAGGTGTGGAAGGGCTGAGACGGGCCAAGCCCGACACAAAATCGGGTTAAAGCCTGGCTCTCCCGAGTCGATAACCTTCAATAGAAGTTCGTCATCCCTGATCCTCAGAAGGTTTTTATGTCCACCACCAAAGCCCGCGCAGACTCACTCTCACTTCTGCTCTTTACCTTGCGCAGCGGCAAACTCATGGCCATCAACCTGCTGAAAGTCAGTGAAATCATCCCTTGCCCACCGCTGACCAAGCTGCCGGAGTCCCATCCGCACGTCAAAGGCATCGCCACCCTGCGAGGCAACTCGTTGGCGGTGATCGACCTGAGCCGTGCCCTGGGGGAAATGCCCCTGGAGGACCCGGACGGCGGTTGCCTGATCGTCACCGACGTGAGCCGTTCCAAGCAGGGCCTGCATGTGCAGGCGGTGAGCAAGATCGTGCACTGCCTGACCACCGATATCCGCCCGCCACCCTACGGCTCCGGCGGCAACCGCGCGTTTATCACCGGGGTAACCCAAGTGGAAGGCGGCCTGGTGCAGGTGCTGGACATCGAAAAAGTCATCCACGGCATTGCCCCGGCACCGATTGAAGCGGCGCCCACCGACCTGACCATGGAAGAGGCGGAAGTGCTCGGCAATGCGCGGATCCTGGTGGTGGATGACAGCCAAGTCGCCCTGCAGCAATCGGTGCACACCCTGCGCAACCTCGGCCTGACCTGCCACACCGCGCGCAGCGCCAAGGAAGCCATCGATGTGCTGCTGGAGCTGCAAGGCACGGCCGCGCAGATCAATGTGGTGGTGTCGGACATCGAGATGTCCGAAATGGACGGTTACGCCCTGACCCGCACCCTGCGCGAAACTCCGGACTTCCAGGATCTTTACGTGTTGCTGCACACCTCCCTGGACAGCGCGATGAACAGCGAAAAGGCACGCCTGGCCGGTGCCAACGCGGTGCTGACCAAGTTCTCCTCACCCGAACTGACCAAATGCCTGGTGGTAGCCGCCCAGACCGTGGCGCAACAAGGCCTGTAACCGGTGGCTGAATATTTCCAACTGCTGCGCCGCGACCTCACCGGCAGCCTGCCTGCGCCGCAATGGCCGGCCCATACGCAGTTGGATCATTACCGCGACCACTTGGCCCCGGCGATCCATGCGGTATTGCGCATGACCCAAGAGCAAGGGGGTGGCCGCGTCCCTCATCTGCCAACCTGGCAGCAGCAATTCGTCACCGATGCCGAATTCGATCCTACGCTATGCCTGGTGGCCAGCAACGGCGATGGCATTCTCGGGGTGGCGCAGTGCTGGACCAGCGCGTTTATCAAGAACCTGTCCGTGCATCCTTGCGCTCAAGGCCAAGGCTTGGGCCGGGCGTTGTTGTTGCACTGCTTCCAGGTGTTCAAGCAACGTGGCGAACCCTATGTCGACCTCAAGGTGCTGGAAGGCAACCTGCGCGCTCGGCAACTGTACGAAAGCGCGGGCATGGTCTTTGTGTTGCGGGATGTGGTCGCCGAGGACTGACAGGCGCTGGCGCATAACTTGCTTCCAGAGCAGCACCACGGTGGATAGAGGTAAAAACCCGTCACCGTAATTGCGTGCCCTCTGACCTAGCCCGGTGACAGATCCGCCATGAACACCCATTTTTCCTGCGTCGGCTGCGGCAAATGCTGCAGCGATCATCACGTGCCCCTGACCCTCGCGGAAGCCCGTATGTGGGCGGCGGACGGCGGTAACGTCATTGTTCTGGTGGAAGGTTTCCTGAGCAATGGCCTGGGCCTGCCCCAGCAGCAGCGCGAACATGCCGAGCGCCGTTCGGTGGTGGTACCCAGCGGCAACACCGAGGCGTTTGTGGCAATCACCTTTGCCGCCTACAACGCCGGGCGCTGCCGGAATCTTGACGCAGACAACCTGTGCCGCATTTATGAGCGCCGCCCGTTGGTGTGCCGCATCTACCCGATGGAGATCAACCCGCATATCCCGCTCAACCCCGCCGCAAAGGATTGCCCGCCGGAATCCTGGGAACAGGGCCCGGCATTGATCGTCGGTGGTGAATTGGTGGACCAGGAGCTGGCGGAGCTGATCCAGCGCTCACGCCAGGCCGACCGAGACGACGTGCAGACCAAAGAGGCGGTGTGCGCCTTGCTGGGCATTCGCACCACGGCGCTCAAGGGGGATGGATTTACCGCATACCTGCCGGACATGAGCGCGTTTGCCCAGGCGATTGAACTGGCGGTGGACCAGCCGTCCGTGGCCAGTGAGTGGGTGTTTCATGTCTCGGGGATGGACATCGCCGAGCAGATGCTGGATGCCGGGGCGCAGATTGCCACCGAGGTGCCGGCCAACTACGCGTTTATCTCGCTGCGGGCGGCGTAAACCCTGCTGGTGTCATCACGCGGCGGTGGCGATTAATCCGCCATCACGACTCGGCAGGCGCGGCGTCCAGGCGGTAGGGTTGGATAATCCGTTGGTACTCGCCGTTCTGCTTCAGCTGTTCAATGGCGCAGTTGAGTTCGCTGCGCAATGCGGTGTCGGGCTTGCGCACTGCGATGGCCACGCCATCCCCCAAAAGCGCGGATGAAATGGCAGGGCCGACGAAGTCGAAATCGTGACCGTCTTCGGTGTCGAGCAAGGCTTCGCGAATTTCTACGGTGCCCTGCAGTGTCGCGTCAATTTCACCGGCTACAAGGCTGCTGACCAGTTCATTATTGAGCCAGAAACTCTTGACGATGACGCCCCTGGGGGCCCATGCCGACAGCGCAAAAGCCTCGCGATTGCTCCCCAGCAACACGCCCACACGCTTGCCCTTGAGCGACGCTACCCGGGGCAGCAAGTCTGATGTGCGGCGGGCCACCAGGCGCGTGGTGAAGGGGTAGAGGTTATCGGTGAAGCTGACCCAACGTTGCCGTTGCGGCGTAGGCGCCATCCCCATGATCGCGTCGAATTTTCTGGCTTCAAGGGAGGTGAAATCTTCGGCAAGCACCTGGTCGACCCAGGTGCAGCGTGCATTCAACTGCACGCACAGGGCGTTGCCCAGCTCGATATTCAAGCCTACCAACTGCCCTTGCGGGTCGCGGCTCTGGAAGGGGGGGAATTGTGCGGCAACGGCGAAACGGATTTCGCGACGTGGTGGGTCATTGGCTGCAAGGGCATTAGCCGAAAGCAACAGGGTAAACACTACACAAATGTGTATCAGGGCCACGGGGGACATCCTTTTCCGGAAAGACCAGCATCACCGTGCTCCCCCTGAATTCACTGGGGCAGAGCAAAGGCTGTGCAAGCTTTCAAGAAACGGACGTAGGCCTACAATCAGAAATTTCAGCAGAAACTGTAGGCCATAATCGATACGGCCTTAGGCTTATAAACCTCAGCGTTTACCCATCGAACGCCGAGTACCCGGCGGGGCCATGCCTGGCGACTTGGTATGGCCGTTCTTGGCGCCGTTTTTGTACCACGGCTGGGCCGCATTCTTGGCCCCTGCCAGCTCACCCGGCTTGAACGGAAACTTGAACGCCGGGATCTCGGCTTTTTCAACGCCTTCAGCGCTGGCCGGATCAACGATGTCGGTCGCTTCAACAGGGGGTTGTGTCGGGGAAGTCATGAAAGCTCCGGAACGTGCAAAAAATGATGCGAGGCCGGATTGCGGGCCACACTGGCACGCAGTATACCTGCGAGCTTCAGATCTTTAACCACCACCCGTACGAATGGTCAGAGTTTACTGACAGCGCTGTCAGTTAGCCGTCACCGTGCTGACCGGGTAGGAGGGCTATAAAGACCACTCACTCTCCCCATCCTTTGCCTCGGCGCCTCACCCATGCAGATTCAACGAAAAACCGCCCTGATCGTGGGTGTCCTCGTGGTAATAGCGATTGCGGCCTGGGCACTGACCCGGCCAGCCAAGGCCAAACTGGCGGCGCCGACCGCGGTCCCGGTGCGAGTGGTGAGCGTCGCGCAGCAGGACATTCCACGCTTTGTCAGCGGCATCGGCACCGTGTTGTCCCTGCACAGCGTGATCATTCGTCCGCAAGTCGACGGCATTCTCACCCAATTGCTGGTGAAGGAAGGCCAACGGGTCAAGGCCGGCGACCTGCTGGCCACTATTGATGACCGCTCGATCCGCGCCAGCCTCGACCAGGCCAAGGCGCAACTGGGCGAGAGCCAGGCGCAGTTGCAGGTGGCGCTGGTCAACCTCAAGCGCTACAAGGAATTGAGCATCGACGACGGCGTGTCCAAGCAGACCTACGACCAGCAACAAGCCCTGGTCAACCAGCTCAAGGCCACCGCCCAAGGTAACCAGGCTGCAATCGACGCGGCCCAGGTACAGCTTTCCTACACCCGGATTCGCTCCCCCGTCAGCGGCCGCGTCGGTATTCGCAATGTGGATGAAGGCAACTTCCTGCGCACCAGCGATACCCAGGGCCTGTTCTCCGTGACCCAGATCGACCCGATTGCCGTTGAGTTCTCTCTGCCGCAACAGATGCTGCCGACCCTGCAAGGCCTGATCGCCGCGCCCACCCAGGCCAGCGTCGACGCCTACTTGGGCGCCGACACCGATGGCCAGACCGGTGATTTGCTCGGCGAAGGCCACCTGAACCTGATCGATAACCAGATCAGTTCCACCACCGGCACCCTGCGCGCCAAGGCCGAGTTCGACAACGCCTCGCAACGCCTGTGGCCGGGGCAACTGGTGACCATCAAGATCCAGACCGCCCTCGACAAAAATGCCTTGGTGGTGCCACCCACCGTGGTGCAACGCGGCCTGGATTCGCACTTCGTGTACCGGGTCAGTGGCGACAAAGTGGAGGTGGTGCCGGTGCAGGTGACGTACCAGGACAGCGACGTCAACATCATCAAGGGCGTACAGGCCGGCGATGTGCTGGTCAGTGACGGCCAGTCGCGCCTCAAGGCCGGTGCCCAGGTGGAGGTGCTCAAGGAGCCGCCGCAAGTGATCCAGACCGTCGACGCCAAGGTGCAGCCATGAACGGCAGCCGCTCACCCTCGGCATGGTGCGTCGACCACCCGGTCGCCACCCTGCTGCTGACCTTCGCCCTGGTGCTGCTCGGGATCATTGCCTTCCCGCGCCTGGCCATCGCCCCACTGCCGGAGGCGGAATTTCCGACGATCCAAGTCACGGCACAACTGCCCGGCGCCAGCCCGGACACCATGGCCTCCTCGGTGGCGACGCCGCTGGAGGTGCAGTTCAGCGCCATCCCCGGCATGACCCAGATGACCTCCAGCAGTGCCTTGGGCTCAAGCCTGTTGACCCTGCAATTCACCCTCGACAAGAGCATCGACACCGCCGCGCAGGAAGTGCAGGCGGCGATCAACACCGCATCCGGCAAGCTGCCCAGCGATATGCCAAGCCTGCCGACCTGGAAAAAGGTCAATCCAGCGGACAGCCCGGTACTCATCCTCAGTGTGAGCTCCGACAGCATGCCCAGTACCGAGCTGAGCGACTATGTGGAAACCCTGCTGGCGCGGCAGATCAGCCAGATCGACGGCGTCGGCCAGATCAATATCACCGGCCAGCAGCGCCCGGCAATCCGTGTGCAGGCCTCCCCCGACAAACTCGCGGCCATCGGCCTGACGCTGGCCGATGTGCGCCTGGCCATCCAGCAATCGAGCCTCAACCTGGCCAAGGGCGCGATCTACGGCGAGAACAGCGTGTCGACGCTGTCGACCAACGACCAACTGTTTCACCCGGAGGACTATGCGCAGTTGATCGTGTCCTACAAGAACGGCGCACCGGTGCAACTGCGCGATATCGCCAAAGTCATCAACGGTTCGGAAAACGCCTACGTGCAGGCCTGGTCCGGCGACACCCCGGGGGTCAACCTGGTGATTTCGCGCCAGCCCGGCGCCAACATTGTCGAGACGGTGGACCGCATCCAGGCCGAGTTGCCACGCCTGCAAGGCATGCTGCCGGCCTCGGTGCAGGTCAGCGTATTGACCGACCGCACCAAGACCATCCGCGCGTCCCTGCATGAAGTGGAAGTGACCCTGCTGATCGCCATCCTGCTGGTGGTGGCGGTGATGGCGCTGTTCCTGCGCCAATTGTCGGCGACGCTGATTGTGTCCAGCGTGCTCGGCGTGTCGCTGGTCGCCAGTTTTGCGCTGATGTACCTGATGGGCTTCAGCCTGAACAACCTGACCCTGGTGGCGATTGTGATCGCCGTGGGCTTTGTGGTCGACGATGCCATCGTGGTGGTGGAGAACATTCACCGCCATCTGGAAGCGGGGCTCGACAAGCGCGAAGCGGCGATCAAGGGCGCCGGCGAGATTGGCTTTACCGTGGTGTCCATCAGCTTCTCGCTGGTGGCGGCGTTTATCCCGCTGCTGTTCATGGGCGGTGTGGTCGGACGGTTGTTCAAGGAATTCGCGCTGACGGCCACCTCGACCATCCTGATTTCGGTGGTGGTCTCGTTGACCCTGGCGCCGACATTGGCAGCGCTGTTCATGCGCGCCCCGACCCATCCCGCCCACGACAAACCCGGCTTCAGCGAGCGCCTGCTCGCCAGCTATGCGCGCAACCTGCGTCGCGCGCTGGCCCATCAACGCACCATGGCCGCCATTTTCGTGGTGACCCTGGCCCTGGCGGTGGTCGGCTACGTGTTTATCCCCAAGGGCTTCTTTCCGGTACAGGACACCGGTTTTGTGCTCGGCACCAGCGAAGCGGCGGCCGACGTGTCGTACCCGGACATGGTCGCCAAGCACAAGGCCCTGGCCGAGATCGTCAAGGATGATCCGGCGGTGCAGGCGTTTTCCCATTCGGTGGGGGTGACCGGCAGCAACCAGACCATCGCCAATGGCCGCTTCTGGATCGCCTTGAAAGACCGCGGTGATCGCGACGTGTCCGCCAGCCAGTTCATCGACCGCATCCGGCCCAAGCTCGCGAAAGTGCCGGGCATCGTCCTGTACCTGCGCGCCGGCCAGGACATCAACCTCAGCTCCGGCCCCAGCCGTGCCCAGTACCAGTACGTGCTCAAGAGCAACGACGGCCCGACGCTCAATACCTGGACCCAGCGCCTCACCGAAAAACTGCGCGCCAACCCGGCGTTTCGCGACCTGTCCAACGACCTGCAACTGGGCGGCAGCATCACCCATATCAGCATCGACCGACAGGCCGCCGCGCGCTTTGGCCTGACCGCCACCGATGTCGACCAGGCGCTGTACGACGCCTTCGGCCAGCGTCAGATCAATGAGTTCCAGACCGAGATCAACCAGTACCAGGTGGTGCTGGAACTGGACACCCAGCAGCGCGGCAAGGCCGAAAGCCTCAACTACTTCTACCTACGCTCGCCGCTGACCAATGAGATGGTGCCGTTGTCGGCAGTGGCCAAGGTCGACCCACCGACCGTGGGGCCCTTGTCCATCAGCCATGACGGCATGTTCCCCGCCGCCAACTTGTCGTTCAACCTGGCACCCGGTGTGGCGCTGGGTGACGCGGTGATCATGCTCAACCAGGCCAAGAATGAAATCGGCATGCCCACCACCATCATCGGCAATTTCCAGGGCGCGGCCCAGGCGTTCCAGAGTTCGCTGGCCAGCCAGCCCTGGCTGATCCTCGCGGCGCTGGTGGCGGTCTACATCATTCTGGGTGTGCTGTATGAGAGCTTCGTGCACCCGCTGACGATTATCTCCACCTTGCCCTCGGCGGGGTTGGGCGCGCTGATCATGCTGTCGTTGATGGGCCAGGACTTCTCGATCATGGCGCTGATCGGCCTGGTGCTGTTGATCGGGATCGTGAAGAAGAACGGCATCCTGATGATCGACTTTGCCCTGGAAGCCCAGCGCGTCAGGGGTATGTCACCGGAGGATGCGATCTACGAAGCCTGCGTGACACGGTTCCGCCCGATCATCATGACCACCCTCGCCGCCCTGCTCGGCGCGGTGCCGCTGATGCTCGGTGCCGGCCCTGGCGCGGAAATGCGCCAGCCGCTGGGGATCGCGGTGGTCGGTGGCTTGCTGGTGAGCCAGGCGCTGACGCTGTTCACCACGCCGGTCATATACTTGTACCTTGAAAAGTTTTTCCACCGGCCCAAACCAGCGGTTGAGCTGGCGACCCCACACTGAGGCCAAGGCACCGCCCTGGAGCAAAACGCTCATGCGCGTACTGATTGTTGAAGATGAAGAGAAAACCGCCGACTACCTGCACCGTGGCCTGACGGAGCAAGGCTACACCGTCGACGTGGCGCGCGACGGCGTCGAGGGCCTGCACCTGGCGCTGGAGAACGATTACGCGGTGATCGTGCTCGACGTGATGCTGCCCGGCCTCGATGGCTTTGGCGTGCTGCGGGCGTTGCGGGCGCGCAAGCAGACGCCGGTGATCATGCTCACCGCCCGCGAGCGCGTGGAAGACCGCATTCGCGGCCTGCGCGAAGGCGCCGACGACTACCTGGGCAAACCGTTTTCGTTCCTGGAACTGGTGGCGCGCCTGCAAGCCCTGACCCGCCGCAGCGGCGGCCATGAACCGGTGCAGGTCACGGTCGCCGACCTGTGGATCGACCTGATCAGCCGCAAAGCCAGCCGCAACGGCCTGCGCCTGGACCTCACCGCCAAGGAGTTCTCGTTGCTCAGCGTATTGGCGCGGCGCCAGGGCGAGATTCTCTCCAAGACCTCGATTGCAGAAATGGTCTGGGACATCAATTTCGACAGCGACGCCAACGTCGTCGAGGTGGCGATCAAGCGCCTGCGCGCCAAGCTTGACGGGCCGTTCGAACACAAGCTGCTGCACACCATTCGTGGCATGGGCTATGTGCTGGAGAACCGCATGCTGGAGAACCAAAGTGGCGGCTAACTCCATCGCCCTGCGCCTGAGCGGCATGTTCACCCTGGTGGCCTTGCTGATCTTCCTGTTGATCGGCGGCGCGCTGTACCAGCAGGTCGATCGCGGCCTGGGCTTGTTGCCGGGGGCAGAGTTGGACGCGCGCTACAGCGTGCTCGAATCGTCGGTGAACCGCTTCGGTACGCCGGACCATTGGGTGAAAATCAAGGCCAAGCTCAAACTGTTGGCGGAGGAAGACAAACGCATCCGTTTCTGGGTGGTGAGCAGCGACCCGGACTATGAATATGGCAACCCGGACGCGCAGCTGCGGGCCTTTGCCGAGGGTCCCACGGGCAAGCGAGACCTGCACCTGCCCGGCCACGCCTACCCGTTCAAAGTGCTGGTGAGCCAGTTCCCGGCCAAGGAGCAACGCCCGCCGCTGCGCTTCATGATCGCCATCGACACCGAAAACTTCCGCGCCACCCAGCACCATTTGCTGGTCGCGCTGGTCAGCCTGGCGCTGGTCGGCGTAGTGCTGGCCGCGCTGCTGGGTTTCTGGGTGTCGCGCATCGGCCTCAAGCCGCTGAGCAAGCTGTCGGAGGAGGCACAGAAACTGGCCCCGCCGAAGCTCTCCGGGCGCCTGCAACTGTCACCACTGCCACCGGAGCTGAGTCAGTTCGTCAACTCGTTCAACGCCACCCTCGACCGCGTGGAGCAGGCCTACTCGCGCCTGGAGTCGTTCAACGCCGACGTCGCCCACGAACTGCGCTCGCCGCTGACCAACCTGATCGGCCAGACCCAGGTTGCCCTGACACGCGGGCGTTCAGCCGAGCATTACTTCGAGGTGCTGCAATCCAATCTCGAAGAACTGGAGCGCCTGCGCTCGATCATCAACGACATGCTGTTCCTCGCCAGCGCCGACCAGGGCAGCAAGGCCACCAAGCTGATCGAAAGCTCCCTGGCCGACGAGGTCGCCACCACCCTCGACTACCTGGACTTTATCCTCGAAGACGCCCAGGTCCGGGTGCAGGTTCATGGTGACGCCCAGGTGCAGATTGAAAAAGCCCACCTGCGCCGCGCCCTGATCAATCTGTTGAGCAATGCCGTGCAGCACACCGCGCCCGGGCAGGTGATCGACGTGAACATTGATGTGCTGGAGCATCAGGTAGCCATCGGCGTGACCAACCCAGGCGATGTGATTGCCAGCGAACACCTGCCACGCTTGTTCGAACGCTTCTATCGGGTGGACGCGTCGCGCAGCAACAGCGGGGCGAACCACGGTTTGGGCCTGGCGATCGTCAAGGCAATTGCGCTGATGCATGGCGGCGATGTGTTCGTGCGCAGCGACGGCAGTGGCAATACCTTTGGCATGACCCTGCCGGTCTAGACACCTCCCACATGGGCGCCGCCATCACTGTTGCGATTTGGGCAACAGTCATTATCTTGTTACACTCTGTATCGCACCGCTCGCCTGCGTTACTTTGACGCATCGATGAGCGCGACGGCAAAGGCAGCTGCCCGCTTACCCGAATTTCCCTCGACTTATTTCCAGGGCTCTACACTGGGAATCTGTCTTAAAGCCGCTGACTTCAGCGGCTTTTTTTTGCCGTAAAAAAGGCCAGGCACACCCCACGACATTGGCCGTTTTCGATTGACCAAAGGAGCTCTACCGGTGAAGAACTCGCTGACGTTCACCCCGTTATTCCTCGCGATTGCAGCAACGATCGTTCCCCTTGCCCACGCGGCAGACACCACCCCCGCCGACGGATTCGTCGAAGGCGCGCACCTCAACATCAACACCCGCAACTACTACATGAACCGCGACCGTCGCGACCTCCACACCGATGACAGTAAGGAATGGGGCCAAGGCTTTATTGGCACCTTCGAATCCGGCTACACCCAGGGCACCGTCGGCTTCGGCCTGGACGCCCACGCCATGCTCGGCCTCAAGCTCGACGGCGGTGGCGGCACCGACGGTTCCAGCATCCTTCCCTACGGCAATGCTGACGGCAGCGGCAAAGCGCCCGGTTCGTTTTCCACCGCAGGGGGCACCTTGAAGATGCGCGCCTTCGACACCGAGTTGAAGGCCGGTGACCTGTTCCTCAACAACCCGGTGATCGCTGGCGGCATGACGCGCATGCTGCCGCAGACCTTCCGGGGTGTGAGCCTGACTAACCACAGCTTCGACGGCTGGATGCTCGAAGGCGGCCAGGCCAGCTTCACCAAGCTCTACAACCAGAGCGGCCACCGACGCATCGGCACCAGCTACGGCGCATTGCCGAGCAACGCTGACAGCCAGCACATGAATTGGGCCGGCGTGTCGTTCAGCGGCATCCCTGGTGTCACCAGCAACCTGTACGCCTCCGAACTCAAGGACGTGTGGCACCAGTACTACTACGACCTGGACTACACGTACGCGCTGAACGACCTGGTCAGCCTCAATCCCGGCCTGCACTACTACCACACCCAGGACACCGGCCAGTCGCTGCTCGGTGATATCGACAACAACACCTACAGCCTGCATTTCACCGTAGCCGTGGGTCACCACAGCGTCACCGCCGCGTACCAGCGGGTCAACGGCAACACGCCGTTCGACTACATCAGCCAGGGCGACAGCGTGTACCTGGATAACTCCCAGCAATACTCGGACTTCAACGGCCCCAACGAGCGCTCGTGGAAGCTCAAGTACGCCTACGACTTCGCGGGCCTCGGCATGCCCGGCCTGACCTCGGCGGTGTCCTACATCAGCGGTAAGACCGATCTGACCAAAGTCGACCCGCAAAGCCGTGGCTACAGCGCCTGGTACAGCGCTGACGGCAAGGACGCCAAGCACTGGGAACGGGATATCGATTTGAAGTATGTGGTGCAAGGTGGCAAGGCCAAGGACTTGGCGGTGCGCCTGCAATGGGCGACCAATCGCGGCAGCAATGGCTACTCGGCGGTGGATCGGGATGTGGATGAATACCGGGTGATCGTCGACTACCCGATCAACGTGTTCTGACACGGATCTTTCTTTTTGACCGAGTATTTAATTTTCATCGGGTAGAACTAAACTGCCAGTACTGCCCCGCTGAAGTTTGCCCGATGAGTCCACCCCGCGTTCGAAGCTTACCGGCACGCCCAGAGCTATTACTGATTCTGGGCAGTGGCCTCACTGTCGCCCTGATCGTGGTCATCGTCGCGGCGTTGCTGATCCGCGAACACGCCAGCACCCTGCAGGCCGCGACGCGCTCAACCACCAATATTGCGCAGTTGATCAATGCCGACGTGCTGCGCAACGTCGAACTCTACGACCTGGCCCTCAAGGGGTTGATTGCTGCCAGGCAACGCGATGACCTGTCCCAGGTTTCCGCGAATATCCAGCACCTGGTGCAGTTTGACCTGTCCACCGCCGCGCCTTTCAAAGGTGAAGTGCTGTTGTTGGATGCCAATGGCGCGGTGATCGCCGACTCTTCGACCCTGCAGCCGACCCCGCGCAATTTTGCCAACCGCGATTACTTCCAGGTACATGCCAAGGACGCCCAGGCCGGCTTGTTTATCAGCCGACCGTTCAAGATTCATTGCAACTGCGACCAGGTCTGGCGCATGGCATTCAGTCGACGAGTGTCGGGGCCCAATGGTGAGTTTGCTGGCGTTGCGGTCGCGACCATGCGCCTGGCGTATTTCGACCAGTTGTTCAACACCGTGACCATCGGCAACGGCAGCAGCGTCAACCTGCTTAATAACAAAGGCTTTTTATTAGCCCAACAGCCGCTGCTCGAAAGCGACATGATCGACAAGGACCTGAGCGAGCGACCGAACTTCAAGAGAATACTGCGTGAAGGCAGTGGCACCTTCCAGGCCATCTCCGCCATCAGCGGCAAGGAGCGCCTGTACACCTTCACCAATGTGGGTGAGCTACCGCTGATTGTGGTGGTGGCACTGTCCAGCCAAGATGTATTCGCCCCTTGGAAACGCGCCGCTCTGCTGACCAGTGGCGCCACTGGCATCCTGTGTATCGGTTTGTTATGGCTGACCTGGATGCTGCGCCGCGAACTGCGGCGCCGTTATCGCGCGGAGCGCGTGCTGTCAGAACTGGCAGCCACCGACGCCCTGACCGGCTTGCCCAACCGCCGCATCCTCGACGAACGCCTGCGCCTTGAATGGGACCGCGCGCAACGCTCGGTCGAACCACTGACCTTGCTGATGATCGACGTGGATCACTTCAAGGCCTTCAACGACCGCCACGGCCATCACGGCGGCGACGCCGCACTGCGCACCGTGGCGCAGGTAATCGGCGCCAATATCCGTCGCCCGGCTGACCTCGCGGCGCGTTATGGCGGCGAAGAGTTCGCGGTGGTGCTGCCCCATACGGACACCAAGGGCGCCTGGGTCATTGCCGAGCATATCCGCAGCAGCGTAGAACACTTGCCACGGGTGGCCGGGGATGAGCGGCCGATCACCGTGAGCATCGGCATGAGCACGTGGGACAAACGCAGTCGCATGCCCCTTGAGGCATTGCTGCTCAGTGCGGACCAGGCGTTGTATGAGGCCAAGCACACCGGGCGCAATCGGATTGTGGATGCCACGACGTTGCCATGAGGCCAGCGGACTCATGTGGCGAGTTCGCTCGTCATTCGCAGTGTCTGGCCCCGAGGCATAAAAAAAGGCCACCCGAAGGCAGCCTTTAAAAACTAAAGAAAGAGAGTTGTTACTTACACCGCCGCAACGGGACGCATGTAAGAGATCGGTGCGGTGCTGGCATCTTCGAAGGTCACGACTTCCCAAGCGTCTGTCTGCTCAATCAACTTGCGCAGCAGCTGGTTGTTAAGGGCGTGGCCCGACTTGAAGCCTTTGAACTCGCCTATCAGGCTATTGCCCAGCAGGTAGAGGTCACCGATTGCATCGAGGATCTTGTGCTTCACGAATTCGTCTTCATAGCGAAGGCCGTCTTCGTTCAGTACACCATCCGCGTCGACCACAATGGCGTTTTCAACGCTGCCGCCGAGTGCGAGGTTGTGCTTGCGCAGGTACTCGATGTCACTCATGAAACCAAAGGTACGGGCGCGGCTGACTTCTTTTACAAACGAAGTGCTGGAAAAATCCACGCTTGCACTTTGGGTGCGGTCACGGAATACCGGGTGATCGAAATCGATCTCAAAGCTCACTTTAAAGCCTTCGAACGGGACGAAGGTGGCGCGCTTGTCGCCGTCTTCTACTGTCACTTCCCGCAGAATGCGTATGAACTTCTTGGCTGCGTCCTGTTCTTCCAGGCCGGCAGATTGAATCAAGAATACGAAGGGTCCAGCGCTGCCATCCATGATCGGGACTTCGGACGCGGAGAGCTCGACGTAGGCGTTATCGATGCCCAAACCGGCCATGGCCGAGAGCAAGTGCTCCACCGTGTCCACTTTGACGTCACCGTTGACCAACGTGGTCGACATCGTGGTTTCGCCAACATTTTCCGCGCGAGCAGGAATCTGCACCACAGGGTCCAGGTCGGCACGCACAAACACGATGCCGGTGTCGACAGGTGCAGGCTTGAGGGTCAGGTATACCTTCTCCCCGGAGTGCAGACCTACACCTGTGGCACGAATAATATTCTTCAGGGTGCGTTGTTTAATCATGGCTTGGACCGCTTCAGCGCAAATTGCGAACTGGTATCAACAAAGGCTGGCGATAATAGCAGACCAGACCTTTGCTGAACACCAATCACCTTCATAGCCCTGATACATTCCATTAATCGGCCTGACGACGCAGGAATGCCGGGATGTCCAGGTAGTCCAGATCATCTTGCGGATTCGGGCTACGGGACGCCGCAGCACCGGCCTGAGCCTGGTTGCGCATCACGGTCGGACGGTCCAGGTCACGGTAGTTCACCGACGGCAGTTCCTGGCGCGAAGGCGCTGGAGCGGCAGCCGCTTGGCTGGCGTGGCTGGTATGAACGGTATTGTCGATGACCTTCACAGGCTTCTCGATTTTTGCGCCCAGGCCGGTAGCAACCACGGTCACGTGCAGTTCGTCGCGCATGTCCGGATCGATAACGGTACCGACTTTGACCATCGCGTGCTCGGAAGCGAAGGCTTCGATGATGCTACCCACGTCGGAGTACTCACCCAGGGACAGGTCAGGACCGGCGGTGATGTTCACCAGGATGCCGCGTGCGCCTTGCAGGTTCACGTCTTCCAGCAACGGGTTGCGGATGGCCGCTTCGGTGGCTTCGCGTGCACGGTTCGGACCGCTGGCGCAGCCAGTGCCCATCATCGCCATGCCCATTTCGCTCATGACAGTACGTACGTCGGCAAAGTCGACGTTGATCATGCCTGGGCGCTTGATGATGTCGGAGATACCGCGAACGGCACCGGCCAGTACATCGTCAGCCTTGGCGAATGCGGACAGCAGGCTCGCGTCCTTGCCCAGGATGGTCAGCAGCTTCTCGTTGGGGATGGTGATCAACGAGTCGACGCTTTCAGACAGCAGACGGATGCCTTCGTCGGCGATCTGCATACGCTTGCGACCTTCGAACGGGAACGGACGGGTCACGACTGCGACCGTCAGGATCCCCATTTCCTTGGCCACTTCGGCAATGATTGGCGCAGCACCGGTACCGGTACCGCCGCCCATGCCAGTGGTGATGAACACCATGTTGGTGCCCTGCAGCACTTCAGCAATACGCTCGCGGTCTTCCAGGGCGGCTTGACGGCCGACTTCCGGATTGGCGCCAGCGCCGAGGCCCTTGGTCACGGCTGTGCCCAATTGCAGGATGGTCCGCGCGCCGATGCTTTTCAGCGCCTGGGCATCAGTGTTGGCGCAGATGAATTCAACGCCTTCAATGTTGCTCTTGACCATATGGTTGACAGCGTTGCCGCCGCCACCGCCGACACCGATCACTTTAATGACCGGGCTGGCGGGGATGTTGTCTACGAGTTCGAACATGTTCCCTCTCCTTTCGTTTTCTCTAGTTTTTTCGCCTACTACTTGAAACGGTGTTGCGGTAAATCTTTAGAAATTGCCTTTAACCCAAGCCTGCAACCGCTCGAACAACGGCGCCTTGGCCTCGTCGTCGCTGCGGTAGCTGTCACGGTTGCTCGGGCCCGACAGGGAAATGCCGTCGGTCTGCTTTTGCAGCCCGTACAACAGCAAGCCCACACCGGTGGAATAAATCGGGTTGCGCACCACGTCGCCCAGGCCTTTGACGCCATGGGGAACACCCAGGCGTACCGGCATGTGGAAGATTTCCTCGGCCAGTTCGACCGCGCCTTCCATCTTCGAGGTGCCACCGGTCAGCACGATGCCGGCCGGGATCAAATCTTCGTAGCCGCTGCGACGCAGTTCAGCCTGGATCAGGGTGAACAGCTCGTCGTAGCGCGGCTCGACCACTTCGGCCAGGGCCTGGCGCGACAGCTCACGCGGTGGACGGTCGCCCACGCTTGGCACCTTGATGGTTTCACCGGCACCGGCCAGCTTGGCCAGGGCGCAGGCGTAGCGGATCTTGATTTCTTCGGCGTACTGGGTCGGTGTACGCAGCGCCATGGCGATGTCGTTGGTGACCTGGTCGCCGGCAATCGGGATCACGGCGGTGTGACGGATCGCACCCTCGGTGAAGATCGCGATATCGGTGGTGCCGCCGCCGATGTCCACCAGGCACACGCCCAGTTCTTTTTCGTCGTCGGTCAGTACCGAATACGCGGAGGCAAGCTGCTCGAGAATGATGTCGTCGATTTCCAGACCGCAGCGGCGCACGCATTTTTCAATGTTCTGTGCAGCGTTGACGGCGCAGGTCACCACGTGGACCTTGGCTTCCAGGCGCACGCCCGACATGCCCAGGGGCTCGCGAACACCTTCCTGGTTATCGATCACATAGTCCTGCGGCAGGGTGTGCAGCACGCGCTGGTCAGCCGGGATCGCCACGGCCTGGGCAGCGTCGAGGACGCGCTCAAGGTCGGCCGCGCTGACTTCACGGTCGCGGATCGCCACGATGCCGTGGGAGTTCAGGCTGCGGATATGGTTGCCCGCCACGCCAACGAACGCCGAGTGAATCCGGCAACCGGCCATCAGTTGCGCCTCTTCGATGGCGCGCTGGATCGATTGCACGGTGGACTCGATGTTGACCACCACGCCCTTCTTCAGGCCCCGGGACGGATGCGTGCCAATACCGACGATTTCGATCGTGCCGTCTTCCCCGACCTCACCCACCAGCGCCACCACCTTGGAGGTGCCGATATCGAGACCGACGATCATTTTGCCGCTTTGCACGTTTGCCATGGGTCCTGCCTCTTCTTAATTCTTCGCGACAGCGGGTTGCGCTGCCGTGGGCGCAGCCGGTTCACGCCAGCCGACGGCAAGGCCGTTGGCGTAACGCAGGTCGACGCTCGCAATGTTCGTAATCTGTTCTTTCAAGGTCTTGTCATAGATGGCGATGAAGCGGCGCATCTTTTCCACCAAGCGGTCGCGTCCCAGCAACAACTGGATGCCCGGGCCGGAACTGCCTGCCCCGGTCGTCAAAAACCAGCTACCCCGTTCACGCAATTCCAGGCGTGCAATGGAGAAGCCCATAGGCCGCAGCATCTGGCTCAGGGCCTGGTACTGCTGCATCACTTGCTGCTGCGCCCGCTGCGGCCCGAACAACTGCGGCAGGTGCTCGTAGTTGGCCAGTTCACGCGGGGTGAACGCCTGGCCCTGGTTGTTCAACAGCGCCTCATCGCCCCAACGGGCCACGGGCAGTTGTTCTTCCAGGCGGATCGTCACCTGGTCCGGCCAGACGCGGCGGACTTCGGCGTGGGCGATCCACGGCATCTGTTCCAGCTCTGCGCGCATACCGGCCAGGTCAATGGTGAAGAAGCTCGCGGCCAGGTACGGGCCGATACGCTGCTGCACCGCTTGCTGGCTGATGTAGCTCAAGTCGCCCTGCACGCTGATCTTGGTGATCGGCCGGTCGGCATACGGCAATAGACGCTGCGCGCCTTCGTAAGTGCCGAAGCCCAACACCACCAGCAACACCGGCCAGAACAGCGCCTTGAGGAAACCAAAGTTGGCTTTCGGCAGGCGCGCCGACATCGGCTCTTTAGCCACCATTCGACTGGCACCCCGTGGCACCGGCTTGCGGCTCGGTGCTTGTGGAGGCTGATGACGAAGCGATGCGCCTTTCATGTCCTTAGCCTCTTGGCTCAATGCTGGCGGCCAGAATTGCCAGCACCAACTGCTGGAAATCCAGGCCGGCTGCGCGAGCGGCTATAGGTACCAGGCTGTGGTCGGTCATGCCCGGTGCAGTGTTGACTTCAAGGAACCAGAAATTCCCTTGGTCATCCTGCATCACGTCTGCCCGCGCCCAACCGGCGATACCCAGCGCCTCACAGGCTTTTGCCGTGAGGTCCATCAATTCCTGTTCCTTGGCTGCGTCAAGGCCGCATGGCACCCGATACTGGGTATCGGAGGCCAGGTACTTGGCGTCGTAGTCGTAAAAGGTGTGGGGCGTGCCCAATGCGATAGGCGGCAATACCTGGCCACGCAGGGTGGCGATGGTGTACTCGGGACCTTGGATCCACTGTTCCACCAACACTTGCGAATCGTAGGTACTTGCCGCTTTCCATGCGTCGATCAATTCGGCGGCCGAGTTCACTTTAGCCATGCCGATACTGGAGCCTTCATGGGCTGGTTTGACGATCAAAGGCAGGCCCAGTTCCTTGGCTGCAGAAATACAATCGTCTTCGCTGCACAGGACACTGTGACGCGGTGTTGGAATGCCCAGGCTGTGCCACACCTGCTTGGTGCGCAACTTGTCCATGGCCAGTGCCGAAGCGAGGATGCCGCTGCCGGTATAAGGAATGCCAGCGCATTCCAACAGGCCTTGCATGCTGCCATCTTCGCCGCCACGGCCGTGCAGGATGATAAAGGCACGGTCGATTTTCTCGGCCTGCAGGCGGGCGAGAAAGTCATCGCCCACGTCGATCCCGAACGCATTCACACCGGCGCTTTGCAGCGCTTCGAGCACGGCATTGCCGGACTTGAGCGACACTTCGCGCTCGGCGCTCTTGCCGCCGAACAGCACTGCTACGCGGCCGAAGTCGGCTGGCGCGATTGTCGAAAACAGGGAGCCGTAGTCAGTGGTCATTTCGACGTCCCCTTCTCGGCGGCAAACAGTGGGCTCGCCAATAATTTAGGGGCAAGGCCACCGATATCACCGGCGCCCTGGCACAGCAAAATGTCACCAGCCCGCAACAGCGGCTTGACGATAGGTGCCAGGTCCACACCACGCTCGATGTAGATCGGGTCCAACTGGCCACGCTGGCGGATGCTGTTGCACAGTTTGCGGCTGTCGGCGCCCGGAATCGGCTCTTCGCCCGCCGGGTAGACCTCCATCAGCAGCAATACGTTGGCATCGGCCAATACATTGACGAAGTCGTCGTACAGGTCGCGGGTACGGCTGTAGCGGTGCGGCTGGTAGACCATCACCAGACGGCGCTCAGGCCAACCACCGCGCACGGCCTTGATCACGGCAGCGACTTCGGTCGGGTGGTGACCATAGTCATCCACCAGCATCACGTCACCACCTTCCACCGGCAGCTGGCCGTAGACCTGGAAGCGCCGGCCGACACCGGCAAAGCGCGACAGGCCCTCGACAATGGCTTCATCGCTGACGCCTTCATCGGAGGCGATGCAGATGGTCGCCAGGGAGTTCAATACGTTGTGGTTGCCCGGCATGTTCACCGAGACATCCAGAGGTTCACGGTCGGGACGCAGCACGGTGAAGAAGGTCTGCATGCCTTCCTGGCGCACATTGATCGCGCGCACGTCGGCGTCTTCGCTGAAACCGTAGGTCACGGTCGGACGCTTGACCAGCGGCAGGATCTCACGCACCACCGGGTCGTCCAGGCACACCACGGCCAAACCGTAGAACGGCAGGTTGTGCAGGAACTCGACGAAGGTTTTCTTCAACTTGTTGAAGTCACCGTCGTAGGTAGCCATGTGGTCTTCGTCGATGTTGGTGACCACGGCGACCAGCGGTTGCAGGTGCAGGAAGCTGGCATCGCTTTCATCGGCTTCGGCGATCAGGTAACGGCTGGTGCCGAGCTGGGCATTGGTGCCGGCTGCATTCAAACGGCCACCGATCACGAAGGTCGGGTCCAGGCCACCAGCGGCGAACACCGAGGCGATCAGGCTGGTGGTGGTGGTCTTGCCATGGGTACCGGCGACGGCGATGCCGTGGCGATAGCGCATCAACTCGGCGAGCATCTCGGCGCGAGGTACCACGGGAATGCGGCGCTCAAGGGCAGTAGCCACTTCCGGGTTGGAGGTGTTCACGGCGCTGGACACCACCAGCACGTCGGCCTCGGCGGCGTTCTCGGCGCGGTGGCCGATAAAGATCTGCGCGCCAAAGGACTTCAGGCGCTCGGTGACCGGCGACTCTTTCAAGTCCGAGCCAGACACCTGGTAACCCAGGTTCAGCAGCACTTCGGCGATACCGCACATGCCCACGCCGCCTATACCGACGAAGTGGATGCGACGGATGCGGCGCATTTCCGGCTGTGGCATGGCTTTCTGATTCTCAACCATGAGCCACCTCCAGGCAGATATCGACCACGGTGCGGGTTGCGTCAGGTTTGGCCAGGCGGCTTGCGGTGCTCGCCATGTTGTTGAGTCGTTCCGGTTGCATCAAAACCTCGGTCAGGCGTGCGGCCAAATCGGCGGCGCCAGTCGTTCTTTGCGGCAGCAGGAAGGCAGCGCCCTCCCCGGCCAAATATTCGGCGTTGCGGGTCTGGTGATCGTCGATGGCGTGGGGCAAAGGCACCAGCAAGGACGGCAGACCGGCGGCGGCCAGTTCACTGACGGTCAGCGCACCAGCGCGACAGACCACCAGGTCGGCCCAGCCATAGGCATGGGCCATGTCTTTGATGAAGGGCTGCACATTGGCCTCCACACCGGCTTCGCGATAACGCGTGGCGGTGACTTCATCGTGGTTCTTGCCGGCCTGGTGGAAGATCTCCGGGCGCAATTCCACAGGGAGTTGCGCCACGGCTTCCGGCAGCAACTTGTTCAATGGCTCGGCGCCCAGGCTTCCGCCCAGGATCAGCAGGTGCGCCTTGCGCCCTGCGAGTGCTTCACGGGCGATGTCCATAAACAGCTCAGTGCGCACCGGGTTGCCGGTGGTACGGCGCTTATCCGAGACGCTGAAGGTGTTGGGAAACGCTTCGCACACCCGCGCAGCCAACGGCACCAGCAAACGGTTGGCGGTACCGGCCACGGCGTTCTGCTCGTGCACGATCACCGGCACGCCAGCAAGTCTGGCGGCGACGCCACCTGGGCCGGTCACATAACCACCGAAGCCGAGCACACATACCGGCTGCAATTCACGAATGACCTTGCGCGCCTGCCACACTGCCTTGAGCAACACGAACGGTGCCTTGAGCAGGGACAATTTGCCCTTGCCACGCAGGCCCGTGACGTTGATCAGATGCAACGGCAGACCGGCATTAGGCACCAACTCGTTTTCGATACCGCGCGGTGTACCCAGCCAGTGCACGGTGTAGCCACGGTTCTGGAATTCCCGCGCGCACGCCAGGGCCGGGAACACGTGGCCCCCGGTGCCGCCCGCCATGATCAGCACGTTAGCGCCCATGGGTCGGCTCCTCGGCGAAGTCGCTTTCGCTGAACTCCATCTCTTCGCTGCCCAGGTGGGTTCGACTCTCCCACTCGATGCGCAGCAACAAGCCAAGACAGGCGCAGCAGATCACCAACGAACTACCGCCGTAACTGAGGAACGGCAAGGTCAGGCCCTTGGTCGGCAGCAGGCCGACGTTCACCCCGATGTTGATCAGGAACTGGCCGATCCACAGGAACGACAAGCCGTACGCCACGTAAGCGGCGAAATACTGTTTGGCCCTCTCGGCCCACAAGCCGATGTACATGCCGCGTACACACACGAACACGAACAGCGCGACGGTGCACAGCGAGCCGACCACGCCGAGTTCTTCGGCGAGTACAGAGAACACGAAGTCGGTGTGCGCTTCCGGCAGGTAGAACTGCTTCTGCACGCTGTTGCCCAGGCCTACGCCCAACCATTCGCCACGACCGAAGGCGATCAGTGCCTGGGTCAATTGATAGCCGGAGCCGAACTGGTCGGACCAAGGGTCGGTAAAGGTGATCAGACGCGCCATCCGGTAGGGTTGCGCCTGTACCAGAATGGTCACGGCAGCCACCGCGAGCACCACCATCAAGCTGAAGCGGAACAAGCCCACGCCGCCGAGGAACAGCATCGCCGCCGCCGCGCCCATCATCACGACGGTGGCACCGAAGTCAGGCTCCATCAGCAACAGGCCGGCCATGGGCAGCAGCACGATGAATGGCTTGAAGAAGCCCATCCAGCTTTCGCGCACTTCTTTCTGGCGACGCACCAGGTAACCGGCCAGGTAGATCACTACGAACACCTTGGCGATTTCCGACGGTTGCACGTTGAACGCACCGAAGCCGATCCAGCGCATCGAGCCGTTCACCTCGCGGCCAATGCCGGGCAGGATCACCATGATCAGCAAGCCGAACGCGCCGATCAGCATCAGCCAACCCAGGCGTTGCCAGGTGGCAATCGGGATCATCATGGTCACGATGCACGTGCCCAAGCCGATGATCAGGTACACCAGGTGACGGATCATCATGTACAGGGTGTTGCCCGACTGCACGGCGGCCACTTCGGAAGAGGCCGAGGTGATCATCACCAGGCCCAGGCCCAGCAGCGCAAGGCAACCGGCGAGCATCGGGAAATCCAGGTCGATGCCGCGCCCGGTGATGATCGGCGACGGGTACGGCTTGATGATGTTTCTGAAATCAATGCTCATGCCAAGCCCTCCACGGCGCGGGCGAACAACTGGCCGCGCTCTTCGTAGTTCTTGAACATGTCGAAACTGGCGCACGCCGGCGACAGCAGTACCGCATCGCCTGGTTGAGCCAGGGCTTTGCACTGGGTAATGGCGTCGTCCAGGGAGGTGGCACGCACCTGGGGCACGACGTCGCCAAGCGCGGCGGCGATCAAATCGGAGTCGCGGCCCATCAACACCACGGCGCGGCAATGCGCAGCCACCGGTGCCTTGAGGTCTTTGAAATCGGCACCCTTGCCGTCGCCACCGGCGATCAGCACCAGTTTGCCTTCGACATCGGCACCCAGGCCTTCGATGGCGGCCAATGCGGCCCCCACGTTGGTGGCCTTGGAGTCGTTGTAATAGCTGACGCCGTCCAGGTCGCGAACCCACTGGCAGCGATGCTCAAGGCCGCCGAAGGTGCGCAGGCTCGACAGCATGGCGTCGAACGGCAAGCCCACGGCATGCCCCAAGGCCAAGGCGGCCAAGGCATTGGACTGGTTATGGGCGCCACGGATTTTCAGCTCGCGCACCGGCATCAGGTTCTGGAATTCGAAGGCCAGGTATTTCTCGCCATTCTCTTCACGAATGCCGAAGGCCTTGAAGTCGGGTTTGCTCAGGCCGAAGGTCCAGCACGGCATGCCCTCGCCCATCAGCGGACGGCTCAGCGCATCCTGGCGATTGACCACAAATTGCTTGGCGCCGCGGAAGATCCGGTGCTTGGCCAGGTGGTACGCCGGCAGGCCGCTGTAGCGGTCCATGTGGTCTTCGCTGACGTTCAACACGGTGGCCACTTCAGCACCCAGGTCGTGGGTGGTTTCCAGCTGGAAGCTCGACAGCTCCATCACGTACAGCTCGATGTCGTCGCTGAGCAGGTCCAGCGCTGGCGTGCCGAGATTACCGCCCACGGCCACGCGCTTGCCGGCCGCCATCGCCATCTCGCCGACCAGGGTAGTCACGGTGCTTTTCGCGTTGGAACCGCTGATCGCCACGATCGGCGCCTTCGCATTACGCGCGAACAGGTCGATGTCACCGGACAGTTTCACACCACGGGCCGCTGCGGCTTGCAGGGCCGGCGTGGCCAAGGCCAGGCCGGGGCTCACGTAGAGCTCATCGGCGCGGCACAGAAACTCGACATCCAGCTCGCCACAACGCACTTCCACGTGCGGGTAGTCACGGCGCAGCGTGACCAGCTCCGGTGGATTTTCCCGCGTATCGGCGACGGCAAACGACGTGCCCCGGTTCGCCAGGAAGCGAACCAGGGACATGCCGCTCTTGCCGAGGCCGACAACAATGCGGAAGTGGTCTGAAGCGATCAGGGACACTCGTTTCTACCTCAGTTTCAGGGTGGCAAGGCCGACCAGGACCAGAATCACGGTGATGATCCAGAAACGGACAATCACACGCGGCTCAGGCCAGCCCTTGAGTTCAAAGTGGTGGTGAATCGGCGCCATGCGGAATACGCGGCGTCCGGTCAACTTGAAGGACGCTACCTGGATGACCACCGACAGGGTCTCCATCACGAACACACCGCCCATGATGAACAACACGATTTCCTGGCGAACGATCACCGCGATGGTGCCCAGGGCTGCGCCCAGCGCCAGTGCGCCGACGTCACCCATGAAGACTTGTGCGGGGTAGGTGTTGAACCACAGGAACCCCAGGCCGGCACCGATCAAGGCGCCGCAGAACACGATCAGTTCACCCGCGCCCGGCACGTAGGGGATCAGCAGGTATTCAGCGAACTTCACGTTACCCGACAGGTAGCAGAAGATGCCCAGCGCGCCGCCGACCATCACCGTCGGCATGATCGCGAGGCCGTCGAGGCCGTCGGTCAGGTTCACCGCGTTGCTGGAGCCCACGATCACGAAGTAGGTCAGCACCACGAAGCCGATGCCCAGAGGAATACTGGCGTCCTTGAGCATCGGAATGATCAAGGTCGTTTCCACCGCGCTTGGCGCGGTGGTGTAAAGGAAGATCGCGGCGGCCAGGCCGAACACCGACTGCCAGAAATACTTCCAGCGGCTTGGCAGCCCCTTGGAGTTCTTCTCGATCACTTTGCGGTAGTCATCGACCCAGCCGATGGCGCCGAACAGCAGGGTCACCAGCAGCACCACCCACACGTAGCGGTTATGCAGGTCGGCCCACAGCAAAGTGCTGATACCGATGGACGACAGGATCAGTGCGCCGCCCATGGTCGGGGTGCCGGACTTGGACAGGTGCGACTGCGGGCCGTCATTGCGAACCGATTGACCAATTTGCAGGTTCTGCAGGGTGCGGATCATCCACGGCCCCAAAAACAGCGACAAAGACAGCGCGGTCAGCACACCCAGGATCCCGCGCAGGGTCAGGTACTGAAAGACCGCGAAGCCTTTGTGGAACTGTTGCAGATACTCAGCCAGCAGCAGCAGCATTAATGTTTCTCCGTACTTGAGCCACACAAGGCCGCGACGACGTTTTCCATCACCGCGCTGCGCGATCCCTTGATCAAAATGGTTGTGTGTTTGTCTTGTTCAGCCGCAGTCAGCGCCTGGATCAGCTCGGCCTGGGTGGCGAAATGCCGCGCACCTTGGCCGAAGGCGCTTACCGCATGGGCCATGTTCGTGCCGACGGCGTAGAGGGCGTCGACCTTGCCTGCGGCATACGCGCCGACGTCGCGGTGGCCTTGTTCAGCCCAGTCGCCCAATTCGCCGATATCACCCAGTACCAGCACCTTGCGACCGTCAAAACCCTTGAGCAGGTCTACAGCGGCATTAATGGACGATGGGTTGGCGTTGTAGGTGTCATCAATCACACGCATGCCGTTGGTTGCCAACTGCGCCACAGTGCGACCCTTGACCGGTTGCACCGCGCCCAGGCCTGTGGCGATACCGAACAGCGACACGCCCAGGGCATGGGCGGCAGCGGCGGCGGCCAGGGCATTGGCGACGTTATGGTTGCCCAACAAATTCAGTTGCACGTGTTCGTCACCTTGCGGGGTATGCAAAGTGAAGGACGGGCAGCCACGGGCATCGACGGTGATGTTGGATGCATGGAAATCGGCCGCTGCGTTAAGCACGGCAAACGTCAGAACCTTGCGACCGGCGGCGCGTACACGCCAGGTCTCGAAGGCCTTGTCGTCCAGGTTCAATACTGCGGTGCCCGATGCATCGAGGCCTTCAAGGATTTCGCCCTTGGCTTCGACGATTTTTTCCGGGCCGCCGAACTCGCCAACGTGGGCAGTACCGGCGTTGTTGATAATTGCAACGTGGGGCTTGGTCAGCGCCACGGTGTAGGCGATTTCACCGATGCGCGAAGCACCCAGCTCGATCACTGCCGCCGTGTGTTCCGGGGCGAGTTCGAGCAGGGTCAGCGGAGCGCCGAAATCATTGTTCAGGTTGCCACGGGTCGCCAACACGGGGCCGCGCGTACGCAGGACACCCGCGAGCAGTTCCTTGACCGTGGTCTTGCCGCTGGAGCCAGTGATGGCGGCAACGGGTTTATCGAAAGCGGCGCGGTTCAGCGCACCCAGTTGGCCGAGGGCCAGGCGGGTATCGGCGACCAGCAGTTGCGGCAAGATGGACTCGGCCACTTCGCGCTGTACCAAGGCACCTACGGCGCCTTTGGCGGCGACTTCATTCAGGTAGTCGTGACCGTCGAAACGCGGGCCGGCCAGGGCGACAAACAGTTGCCCCGGCTTGATCGCCCGGCTGTCGATGCTGACGCCGTTGAAGCTGCAATCGCTCGACAGCAGGCGGGCCGACAAGGCCTGGGTCAGTTCGCTGAACGTCATCGCCTTAAGCATGGGCGACCTCCCAGGCGGTCAAGGCGTGATCGGCCTCGACCAGATCGGAGAAGGCATGACGCTCGCCATTGATTTCCTGGTAATCCTCGTGCCCCTTACCGGCCAGCACGACTACGTCGTCAGCACTGGCACTGGCGATCAACTGGGCGATTGCCGCGCCGCGACCAGCAACGAAGGTGGCCTTGGAGGCGTCTTTGAAGCCGGTGCGGATATCATCGAAAATCCGGCTCGGATCTTCGCTGCGCGGGTTGTCATCGGTGACCACTACACCATCGGCCAGACGCTCGACGATCTCGGCCATCAACGGACGCTTGCCGCGATCGCGATCACCGCCACAACCGAACAGGCAGAGCAACTTGCCCTTGGCATGAGGACGCAGGGCTTCGAGGACTTTTTCCAGCGCGTCCGGGGTATGGGCGTAATCGACCACCACCAGCGGTTGAGTCCCCCCACCCAGGCGCTGCATTCGGCCGGCCGGGCCTTCCAGCTTCGGCAGTACCTTGAGGATTTCGTCGAGGGCGTAATCCAGGCCGAGCAACGCGCCGATGGCGGCGAGCACATTGCTCAGGTTGAAACGCCCGAGCAGGGTGCTGCGCAAGTGGTGCTCGCCCTGAGGCGTCACCAGCGTGGCACGCACGCCTTCGTCATTGAATTGGGCTTCGCGGCAATACAGGTACGCCCTGGAGTCTTCCAGGCTGTAGGTGATCAGGCGCGCTTCGCTGTCTTGGCCGGCCAGTTGGCGGCCAAAGGCGTCATCCAGGTTGACCACCCGGCACTTGAGGTCATTCCAGGCAAACAGCTTGGCCTTGGCGGCGGCGTACGCCTCCATGGTGCCGTGATAATCCAGGTGATCGCGGGACAGGTTGGTCATCACCGCTACATCAAAGGCCAGGGCGGTGACACGCCCCTGGTCCAGGCCGTGGGACGAGACTTCCATGGCAACCGCCTTGGCACCGGCCTTTTTCAGGTCGGCCAGGGTCGCTTGCACGGCAATAGGGTTAGGCGTGGTATGCAGGCCGCTTTGCAGCGCGCCATAAAAGCCAGTGCCCAACGTGCCGACGATGCCGCAGTGCTGGCCCAGCAGGTCAAGGGCCTGAGCGACCAACTGGGTCACGCTGGTCTTGCCATTGGTGCCCGTCACGCCCACCAGATTGAGGTGGCGGCTCGGGTCGCCATAAAAGCGCCCGGCTATATCGGAGAGCTGCTTGGCCAACCCCTTGACCGGAATCAGCGGGACGTCGGTGATCGGCAGCACGGTGGCGCCTTCCACTTCATAAGCCACGGCCGCCGCGCCGCGCTGCAAGGCGTCGGCGATGTGCGCACGGCCGTCGTACTTGCCGCCCGGCACCGCCAGGAACAGGTCGCCAGCACGCACGTTACGGCTGTCCAGGGTCAACTCGCGAATCAGCAGATCGCGGCCGGCATGGGCAAAAATCTTGTTGAGGCTAAGAGACATCAGCCGCGCCCTCCATTGGCTTTTACTGCTGCGGCCGGTGGTCCGGCGTTCGCTTGTTGGGTCGGCGGCAGGTTATCCGGCGTGATGTTCATCAGGCGCAAGGTGCCGGACATAACTTTGCTGAATACCGGCGCCGAGACCAGACCACCGAAGTAGCCGGCCTTGCTCGGTTCATCGATCACTACAACGATGGCGTAGCGCGGGTCGCTCATCGGACCGAAGCCGGCGAACAGCGAGCGGTAGGAGTTTTCGGCATAGCCTTTGGTCCCGACCGACGTTTTACGCGCGGTACCGGACTTGCCCGCCACGTGATACGCCGGCACCTGGGCACGGAATACCCCGCGCGGCGCTTCGATCACTTGTTGCAGCATGCCTTGCATGGTCTTGGCGACGTTTTCCGGGATCACCTGTGTGGCTTTCGGTGCTTCATCCACATGGATCAGGCTCAGCGGCACCATGCGACCGTTGTTGGCCAGCACGGAGAAAGCGTGGGCCAGTTGGATTGCGGTCACCGACAGGCCATAGCCATAGGAAAGCGTGGCGGTCTCGGCTTTTTTCCAATCGCGGTAGTTGGGCAGATTGCCGACGCGCTCACCAGGGAAATCCAGACCGGTGGGTTGCCCCAGGCCGATCTTCTGCGCCAGGTGGTAGATGGTTTCGCCACCGATATCGAAGGCGACCTTACTCATGCCCACGTTACTGGAGTTGATCAGGATACCTGTCAAATCCAACACCGGACCTTCAGTACGAGACACGTCACGAATGGTGTATTTGCCCAGTTGCAACGTCCCCGGATACACCTCGACCTTGTCGCTGGGCTTCCAGCGTCCGGTTTCCAAGGCGGCACTCATGGAGATGGCTTTCATGGTCGAACCCGGCTCGAACACGTCGATCATCGCGCGGTTACGCATCATCGCCGGTTGCAGGTTGCGACGGTTGTTAGGGTTGTAGGTCGGCTGGTTGACCATGGCGAGGATCTCGCCGGTCTTCACGTCCATGATCACCAGGCTGCCGGCCTTGGCGCCGTTCTCGATGATCGCGTTACGCAGCTCGCGGTTGGCCAGGTATTGCAGGCGTAGATCAATCGACAACGCCAAGGGCTTGCCGGCCTTGGCGTTTTTGGTGACCTGGACATCCTTGATCAGTCTGCCGCGCCGATCCTTGATGACTTGTCGCTTGCCGGGAACCCCAGCGAGCCATTCATCGTAGGCGAGTTCCACGCCTTCACGACCGTGATCATCAATGTCGGTAAAGCCGACCATATGGGCAGTGGTTTCACCTGCCGGGTAGAAACGTCGAAACTCCTCGATGCCATAGACACCGGGGACTTTAAGGTCGAGCACTTGCTGGCCTTGCTCGGGGGTAAGGCCGCGAACGAGGTAGATAAATTCTTTATTTGCCTGGGCCTCAAGGCGCTCAGCCAAGGCCTTTGGGTCCTGGCCCAGGGCGGCAGCCAGTTGCGGCCACTTGTCTTTGGCAACCTGCAATTCCTTGGCGTTGGCCCACAGGGTGGTCACCGGCGTACTCACGGCCAGCGGCTCGCCGTTACGGTCGGTGATCAGGCCGCGGTGCGCAGGAATAGGGATATGACGCAGGCTGCGGGCATCGCCCTGGCCGATCAGGAAGTCACGGTCGACCACTTGCAGGTCGATGATCCGCCAGGCAATCGCCCCGACCATCAATGCCAGCAAGCCGAGCATCAGGCGGAAGCGCCATGGGTAGAGGGCGCCTTCGAGTTTCATCATGGCGCCACCATGCGAACTTCGGCCGCGCCCGGGATGTGCATTTTCAGCTGTTCAGTGGCCAGCACTTCGATGCGGCTATGGGCGGTCCAGGTGCTTTGCTCGAGGATCAACCGGCCCCACTCCGCCTGCGCTTTGTCACGCACACTCAATTCCCCATAGAGGGTATTAAGGAGTTGGCGGTTGTAGTGGGCGCTGTAGGACACCGCAATTGCGGACACCAGCACGCCGACAAACAGCAGCAACATAAAGAAGCTGCCGCCCGGGAGGGGCTTGGCGAAAAGCTTGCTCACCGCAGCTTCTCCGCGACGCGCATGACGGCGCTACGGGAACGTGGGTTGGCCTTGAGTTCGGCTTCGGAAGCGAACTGCGCTTTGCCATGGATTTTGATTTTCGGCACAAAGGCTTCGAAACGTACCGGCAGATTGCGCGGCAGGTTGTCTGACTCACCTTTGACGAGGCGACGCATGAACAGCTTGACGATACGGTCTTCCAGGGAGTGGAAGCTGATCACCACCAGGCGACCACCCACTTCCAGCGCCTCGAGGGCAGCCTCAAGGCCAGCCTCCAGGTCGCCCAATTCGTTGTTGACGTGAATACGCAGGCCCTGGAACGCACGGGTGGCCGGGTTCTTGCCTTTTTCCCATGCAGGGTTGGCGACTTTCAGCACTTCGGCCAGGTCGGCGGTGCGTTCGAAGGGCTGGATTTCACGGCGCTCGACCACGGCACGGGCCATGCGGCCGGCGAAGCGTTCTTCACCGTATTCCTTGAATACGCGAGCGATTTCTTCCACCGGCGCGGTGGCAATGAACTGCGCAGCACTGACGCCACGAGTGGGGTCCATGCGCATGTCGAGGGGGCCGTCGTTCATGAAGCTGAAGCCGCGCTCGGGATCATCCAACTGTGGCGAAGACACGCCCAGGTCGAGCAAGACCCCGGCCACCTTGCCCGCCATGCCGCGCTCGGCGACTTCGGCACCCAACTCGGCAAAGCTGCGCTGCACAACGACAAAGCGGCCGTCTTCGGCCGCTAGCGCTTGCCCGGTGGCAATCGCTTGAGGGTCTTTGTCGAACCCGAGGAGTTTACCGTCGGGCCCGAGCTGGCTGAGTATCAACCGGCTATGCCCGCCCCTGCCGAAGGTGCCATCCAAATAGCAGCCATCCGCGCGTACGGCGAGAGCCTCAACGGCTTCGTCAAGCAGTACGGTGATGTGGTTAAAGCCGCTATCAATAGTCACAGGATCAAATCACGCAGTTCATCAGGCATAGCGCCCGGTTGTTGAATAGCAGCCAGGTCAGCTGCAGAAACAGCATCCCAGGCATCTTCGTCCCACAATTGGAACTTGTTCAGTTGGCCGACCAGCATTGCGCGCTTATCCAGCTTGGCGTACTCGCGCAAACGCGGAGGCACCAGGAAACGACCGCTGCCATCGAGTTCGAGGTCGACGGCATTACCAATCAGCAAACGCTGCAGGCGGCGGTTTTCTTCACGCAATGAAGGCAGGGCGCGCAACTTGGTTTCAATCAACTCCCACTCATCGAGCGGGTAAACACATAAACAGGGGTCAACGGCATCAATGGTGATGATCAACTGCCCGGAACTTCGCGAAATCAGCTCGTCACGATACCGGCTCGGCATGGCGAGACGGCCTTTTGCATCGAGACTGATAGCGTTAGCTCCGCGAAACACAGATGCGTTTCTCCAAATTTTAGCGTTTTACGTTCAAAAAACCCACTTTGTGCCACTTTCCGCCACTTGCGCACACTATAGGAATGCGCCCACCACACCGTCAAGGCGCGGATTCAAGGAAAAGCCTTACAGATCGGAGATTTAGGAGCGTAAAAGGAGGAGAAACCAGAGTTAGGCGGTATTTTTGGCTCGATAAGCACAAATAGCTCAAAGAGCTACAACTCAAAGTTAAAGTAATTTATTAAGAGTAAGATTTTTTTGGTATTACGAAGATGCATCTGCCAATGATTCGGCAGGGAGGGATTCTTGCGTTACTACCGGTTTTCTGCCCGAGATTCGGACAGAAGGAAAAAGGTGGAGAGTCGATCTGTAAGCCGGGTTCTGTCTTGAACAGTCATTCGTCTACGATGGCCATCACTGGACATCTTTAGCAACCTACCCGGTCCCAGCGCGGGCCACGCCTTGGGACCCTATTTGGTCTTGCTCCAAGTGGGGTTTACCTAGCCACGAACTGTTGCCAGTCGTGCGGTGCGCTCTTACCGCACCTTTTCACCCTTACCGGCACCGAAGCGCTTAGGCGGTTATTTTCTGTGGCACTTTCCGTAGGCTCACGCCTCCCAGGCATTACCTGGCACTTCGCCCTATGGAGCCCGGACTTTCCTCCCCCCCCTAATTTTCATAGAGGGCAGCGACTGTCCAATCGACTCTCCGCCGCGCAGGTTAACGGCACGGCGGCCTCAGGACAAGTATTAAAAGTGCGGCAGTGCCATCACGTTCGGACGAAATACCGGTTTAACCCCGGAACTATTCGGCCTTCTGTTTATCCAGCGCAACTTGATACAGCACATTCTTGCGTACGCCGGTAATCTCCGCCGCCAACGCCGCAGCGCGCTTGAGGGGCATCTCCTTGAGCAGCAGGTCCAGGATACGCATGGCCTCGCTGCCTACGGCGTCTTCATTTTCCGGCGCAGTCCAGCCAGCCACCAACACCACGCACTCGCCGCGCTGCTGATTGCTGTCACCCTCAACGAAAGCGCGCAGGTCTTCCAGCGGCAGGCCCTTGAGGGTTTCGAAGGTTTTGGTCAACTCACGGGCCAGCAGGGCCAAGCGCTCACCACCAAAGACCAGCTCCATATCCTGCAGGCATTCAAGGATGCGATGGGGGGCTTCGTAGAAGATCAGGGTGCGCGGTTCCTCCTTTAGCGCTTGAAGACGCGCACGACGACCGACCGCCTTGGCGGGCAGGAAGCCCTCGAAAATAAAGCGATCCGACGGCAGGCCCGCCGCCGACAATGCAGCGATCAACGCGCAGGCTCCCGGAACAGGCACTACATTGATACCAGCGGCCCGCGCCTGGCGGACCAGGTGATAGCCTGGATCGGAGATCAGCGGTGTGCCTGCATCGGAGATCAGCGCCACATCATCGCCAGCCAGCAAGCGGACGATGAAGCGACTGCCTTCTTCGCGCTCGTTATGTTCGTGACAAGCCGCCAATGGCGTGCTGATACCAAAATGCTGCATCAAACGTTGGGAGTGCCGAGTGTCTTCCGCCGCGATCAATTTAACCTCGCGCAACACTTTCAGCGCCCGGGCACTGATGTCGTCCAGGTTGCCAATGGGCGTCGCCACGACAAAAAGCGAGCCTGCAGTGGAATTCAAAGGACCTGGAGCAGTCAAAACGCACACCTCGATGGTTGGCAAAAGCCACATTGTAGCGCGTAGGCGCTTCGAAAATATGCCATCAAGGCCGATGCCTTTTCAGCCGCCTCTGGCTGATCGCAACATTTGCACGACCTAAATCAAAGGTTTCACGCCAGTAACATCGCGCCTGGGCCAGTGCTTGGGTACAATTCCACGCTAATTTGATCGGTATCAGGAACACTTACATGATCGCTTGCCTGCGGCTGCTCTCCGCCCTCTGCCTCGCTGCCTTGCTGGCCGCTTGTGCCAGCTCGCCCTCGTCCAGCCTTGGCGACCTTCCACGGACCCCGGACGCCAGTATCGAGCAATTGCTCGAACAGGCCACCACCGCCAAGACGCCAGAAAAGGCCGCATTGCTGCGCCTGAGTGCGGCTGACATGGCCTACAAGCAGAACAATCCAGGCCGCTCGGCGCAAATCCTTGCGCAGGTGCCCTTGGACGTTCTCAAGCCCGCCGCGCAAGTATTCGCCAGCACCTTGGCCGCCGAACTGGCCATGGCGCGCAACCAACCCAAGGCTGCGTTGACCGCCTTGAGCCATCCAAGCCTGCAGAGCCTGAAGGAGCTGCCGGCTGAACAACAGATCCGCACCGGCACCGTGCATGCCCGCGCTTATGAAGCCGATGGCCAGACGCTGGCCGCTGCTCGTGAGCGCGTCGCCCTGGCGCCATTGCTCAGCGGCGATGCTGCTAACAGCAATCACGAAGCCATCTGGACCTTGATTGCCGCACTGCCTGCCGAGCAACTGCAAGCCAGCGGCAACCCGACCCTGGACGGCTGGATTACCCTGGCGCAAGCAGTCAAGGGCGCCGGTACGCTTGAGCAACAACAGGCGGCTATCGACACCTGGCGTGCACAGAACCCAGGCCACCCGGCCGCCGTGCAACTGCCAACCCCGCTGACCAAGCTCAAGGAGCTGGCCAGCCAGCCCTTGAACAAGATTGCCCTGCTGCTGCCGCAGGAAGGCCCGCTGGCCTCCGTCGGCAAGGCGCTGCGTGAAGGCTTCATGGCCGCGCACTACCAGGCGGAACAAGCCGGGCAGAAGCCACCGGTCATTGAGTTCTATGACAGCTCGCGTCTGACCTCCATCGACGACTTCTACGCCAAAGCCCAGGCCGCCGGCGTGCAACTGGTGGTCGGCCCGCTGGAGAAGCCGCTGGTCAAACAACTTAGCGCTCGTCCTCAATTGCCGATCACCACCCTCGCGCTGAACTACAGCGAGACCGACCAGAGCCCACCGCAACTGTTCCAGTTCGGCCTCGCTGCTGAAGACGAAGCCCGCGAAGTGTCACGCCGCGCCCGCGCCGATGGGCTGCACCGCGCCGCTGCCATGGTGCCCCGTGGCGAATGGGGCGAGCGTGTCTACAAGGCCTTCCGCCAGGATTGGGAAGCCAACGGTGGCACGGTTGTCGGTGTCGAGTACGTCGACCAGCCCGTCGCCCTCGCCCAGCAAATCGCCGACCTGTTCCAACTGCGTAAAAGCGAAGGTCGCGCCAAGAGCCTGCAAAGCACGGTCGGCACTGACGTAGCGGCGCAACCGTCGCGTCGCCAGGATATCGAGTTCATCTTCCTGGCCGTCACACCGCAACTGGCCCAGCAGATCAAACCGACCCTTAACTTCCAGTACGCCGGTGATGTGCCCGTGTACGCCACGTCCCACGTGTTCAGCGCCAGCGGCGACAAAAACCAGTACCTGGACATGACCAACGTGATGTTCTGCGAAACCCCTTGGTTGCTCAACACCACCGACCCGCTGCGTAACCAGGTTGCCGCACAATGGCCGCAAGCCAATGGCAGCCTTGGCCGCCTGTACGCGATGGGCGTTGACGCCTACCGCCTGGCGCCACGCCTGGGCCAGTTGAAGGCACTCCCGGATACACGGGTTGACGGCCTCTCGGGCAACCTGGGTATCAGTGCCAACCAGCGCGTCGACCGCCAGATGCCGTGGGCGAAGTTCGTCGGTGGCGAGATCCAACGCCTGCCGGACACCCCGCGCTGATGCCCGAGCGGTCCACTGCACAAAGCGGCAAGGATGCCGAACTTCAAGCACTGATATACCTGCAACAACAAGGTCTGCGCCTTCTGGCGCAGAACTGGTTGTGTAAACGCGGCGAGCTTGATCTGGTCATGCTTGACGGCGATACAGTAGTATTCGTCGAAGTCCGCTACAGAAAACACGCACAATGGGGTGGCGCGCTCGCCAGTATCGACGAGCGCAAGCGTCAGAAGCTGATACTCGCCGCGCAGTTTTTCCTGCAAAAAGAGCATCGCTGGGCCGACGCCCCCTGCCGTTTCGATGTGGTTGCCATGGAAAGCACACCGTCTGGTCAGGTTGATCTGAACTGGCTGCAAAATGCCTTCGACAGCTGATTCACCGGACATCTTCACCACACACTTTTGCTCTTTGCTTTGCGGGCTGCACATTTCTGTGCCGAACAGCCGCGCTACTTAAGGTCACACAGATGGACATGCAATCCCGAATTCGCCAGCTTTTCCAGGCCAGCATCGACACCAAGCAACAGGCGATGGACGTACTTGCACCGCACATCGAGCAAGCCAGTCAGGTCATGGTCAATGCCTTGCTCAACGAGGGCAAAATGCTTTCGTGCGGCAACGGCGGTTCGGCCGGCGATGCCCAGCATTTTTCGTCCGAGCTGCTCAACCGCTTCGAGCGTGAGCGCCCAAGCCTGCCGGCCATCGCGTTGACTACAGATTCGTCGACCATCACCTCGATCGCCAACGACTATAGCTACAACGAAATCTTTTCAAAGCAGATCCGCGCCCTGGGTCAACCGGGCGATGTGCTGCTGGCGATTTCCACCAGCGGTAACTCGGCGAATATTATTCAAGCGATCCAGGCCGCACATGATCGTGAAATGATTGTCGTAGCATTGACCGGACGCGACGGCGGCGGCATGGCCTCGCTGCTGCTGCCCGAAGATGTTGAGATTCGCGTCCCAGCCAATGTCACCGCACGTATTCAGGAAGTCCACCTGCTGGCGATCCACTGCCTGTGCGATCTGATCGACAGCCAACTGTTTGGGAGTGAAGAATGACCGTTAACCGCCTCGGCCTTTTGGCCATTACGTTGTGCCTCGGCATCAGCGGCTGCAGCACGGCAATCACTGCGACACGTGACACCCCTATTCAGGATGACAAGGGCACCCGTACCTTCGGCAGCAAGATTGACGACTCGTTGATCGAAACCAAGGTTGAAGTCAATATCGCCAAAGCCGCCACGGACCTGGGCAACGGCGCGTCACGTATTGTCGTGACCAGCTTCAACGGCGTGGTACTGCTCGCCGGCCAAACGCCGCGCGCCGACCTCAAGGCCCAAGCCGAACAAGCTGCCTCGGCCGTACAGCGGGTCAAGAAGGTCCATAACGAACTGCAAGTGATGGACCCGATCACCCTGCTGGCCATCAGCAACGATGCCCTGCTGACCACCAAGATCAAGGCGCAGATGCTGACCGACAACGCCATCCCCGGCTCGCGGATCAAAGTCGTCACCGATAACGGCATCGTCTACTTGATGGGCCTGCTGACCCAGGCTGAAGCCACGCGCGCAGCCAACCTGGTGCAAGGTGTGTCCGGCGTGCAGAAAATCGTGAAGGTGTTCGAATACATCGACTGATGTAACCGGCAACCATAAAAAAGGGCGCCATGCATTGACTGCATGGCGCCCTTTTTAGTGACCAGCGTTTATTGGTATTGCTGGTACGGGTTGCCCTGGAACTGATTGTTCTGCTGCGGCGCTTGTTGCTGTGCGCCTGGCTGGCCGTACTGCTGGCCGGGGATCGGGCCGAGGTTAACTTCAACGCGACGGTTCTGCGCACGACCGTTCACGTCGGCGTTGCTGGCAATCGGGTTATCCGGGCCGGCACCGCGTGCGCTGAGGTTGGCACCGTTGACGCCTTGGGACGTCAGGTAGTTGGCCACGCTCTGGGCACGGCGCTGGGACAGGTCCATGTTCAACTGGCGGCTGCCGGTGCTGTCGGTGTAGCCGACGATCTGGATAGTGTTCTGGTTGAACTGCTTGAGGGAGTTGGCCAGGTTGTTCAGCGGCTGGTAGAAGCTGCTGGAGATCGCGTCCGAGTTGGTGGCGAAGGTGATGTTGCCTGGCATGATCAGTTTGATCTGGTCGCCCTGGCGCTGAACTTCAACCCCGGTATTGGCCATGCTTTCGCGCAGTTTCTTTTCCTGCTGGTCGGCGTAGTAGCCGTAACCCGCAGCGCCGGCACCCGCAACCACTGCACCGATCAGAGCGCCCTTGCCACGGTTGTTATGGTCGATGGCAGCACCCGCCAGCGCACCGGCCAGAGCCCCCAGGCCGCCGTACTTGGCGGTCTTGCTCATACCGCTGGATTCATTATTCGCCTGTCCCTGGCTGCTGCCGTCATAAGGATTAGGTGAAGCGCAGCCGGATAACAAGGCTACAGCGGTAGCGACAACAAGCAGACGACGCGGAGTGAACATGAAGAGAGCTCCTACTTTTTGCATTGTGTGGTGCAAAGGACATTGGCAATGGACCCGTGCCGAGTTTGGAACGCGACAAACGGTAAAAATTCCGCGGGTGCGCCCCGAGCTGTAACAAAACATTCGAGACTTGCGCCGCTACGGAAACCGTAGCAGAGACACGCTGAACGCGGCCTGAGTTTTTGCTACAGCGGATTGCCGTGTGAACTGTTCCTTTCACGCCCGCACAAACGGGTTCTCACGCATCTCATCCCCCAAGCGCGTATCCGGGCCATGACCGGTCACCACCGTCGCACCTTCGTCCAGCGTGTAGAGACGTTGCTTGATCGAACGCACAATCGTCGCCTGGTCCCCACCCCACAAATCCGTACGCCCTACGCCGCGCCGAAACAGCGTGTCCCCGGCGATCAGCAGCTTGGCATCGGCAAACCAGAAGCTCATCGAGCCCGGCGTGTGCCCCGGTGTATGCAGCGCAACACCACACCCACAGGCCAACTCCTCATCATCGGCCAGCCAGCGATCCGGCGACGGCACCGGAGTGTAGGGCACGCCGAACATCTGGCACTGCATCTCCAGGTTGTCCCAGAGAAACTGGTCTTCCTTATGCAGGTGCAGGGTGGCACCGGTCTTTTCCTTCAATTGACCTGAGGCCAGGAAGTGATCGAGATGGGCATGGGTGTGGATAATGCTCACCACTTTCAGCCCCAGCGCATCGAGACGTGCCAGGATCAGCTCATGGTTGCCACCCGGGTCGACCACGATGGCTTTTTTGGTAATGAGATCGCCAATGATCGTGCAGTTGCACTGCAACGGGCCGACCGGAAAGGTTTCGCGGATCAGCGCGGCTTTTTCAATATTCATCGGTGCTCCTGCGGGCTTTACGGCATATTCCGCACAGTATGGTTGACGCGGCGCCAGACCTGAAGAGCAGCGTTTTGACTCCGTGCCCGACTGCAACGTAGACCACCCAGCAGTCACGCCAGCAAGCCCATCGCCTTGGCTCGCGCCACCGCCTGGGTGCGTCGCTCCACCCCCAGTTTGCTATTGATGTGACTGGCATGGGTCTTAACGGTGTGCAGGGAGATAAACAGCTGGTTGCTGATTTCCTGGTTGGAGCAGCCTTGGGCGATCAGTTGCAGGACCGCCAGCTCGCGCGTGCTGAGGGTTTCGTGGCTGGTCATAACGTCGGGCGCCACCACCGCTGGAAGAAGCGCGAGCAGGCTCTGGTGCAGCGGACCTTGCGGGTCTTTGCCCAATTGCTCGCGCATCCAGTCCGGATACCCGTCCAACAAGCGCTGGAACGGCTGTAAAGCGCCCCCGGCGCCTGCCTCAAACGCCTGGGCCAGTACCGGCCGCGCCTTGGCTTCCTGACCGCACTCCAGCAGCAACTTCGCCTGCTGAGTCAGCGCCATCAGGGCAATCATCTGGCGCCCACTGTCGTGAGCTTGTTGCGCCAGTTCTTCGAGCCGCTCCAGCGCCGCCTGGGGTTGATGGCGGGTGGCGTCGAGGGCAGCTTGTTGCAGCCCGATATGTTGCGGCAAGTGTGGGTGGAATTCCGGTGCCGCGGCGGCTTTTTCGCCGTTGTAGGTCTGTCCCAGCCGCGTCAGCCAGGCATCCGCCAGGTCGGTACGGCCTTGGGCCAGCCACAGTTCGCATTTGATCAGGGTGATCATCGCCAGGTAGTAGATCGGTGGCACGTCCCAGATATGCATCAAGCGTTCAGCTTCGGCGAGTTCGGCGAAGGCTTTGGGAAAGTCATGGCGCCGCCCTTCAAAGCTGGCGATCACGCAATGGCCGATCAGCACGCTGATGTCGCGGCAGGCACGCGCCTCTGCCAGTCCCGCGCGCAGGTGGGCGATGCCGGCTTCAGGCTGGTTGCGCATCAACAGCAAATAGCCTTCGTAGAGCGACAGCCGCGCACGCACCGCATACAGCCGCTGCGGTGCCAGGCCGTGCAGGCGTTGCAGGCCCTGGCGCACTTCATCGAGGGCGCGCAGGATTTCGCCACGCGCCTGCAGCACCCGTGCACGGTCGTAATGGGCCAGGGCTTCGAACAACGGGTTGCCGACCCGCTGCGCCAGTTCCAGGGATTCACGGTTCAGGCCACGGGCGCGCCACAGATCGCCATCGGCGATGGCCAGGTTGGACAGGGTCGACAGACACACCAGGCGCTGGCCGTAACGCCGTTGCGGCAGGCTTTCCAGCGCCTCGCTGCAATAGCGTTGAGTCAATTCACGATCACCTCGGCCACGGGCGATAATCCCGCTCAGCGCCAGCCATTGGGCCAGCATCGACTTTTGCGCGGTGGCAGACGGCGCCGGCAGGAAGCGACTGAGGTAAGCCGATAACTCCTGAGCCGCATCCAACTGGCAGGCCAGCCCCAATGCCCAGCTGTACAGCACAATCAGGCGCGGCGTGCTGATCAGCAGACTGTCGGGCAAGTCCATTTTCCAGCGCAGCAACATGCCGACATTCTGCTCGGCCAGCAGTTGTTCTTCGGACAGGTTCTGTACCAGGTTGGCCGCCACGTCGAGGTGCCCGGCGCGCAACGCCTGCTCCACCGCCTCGTCGATCAAGCCCTGGGCGTTGAACCACCGGCATGCGCGCAGGTGCAGGCTGGCGGCCGGCAATACATTGCTGCTCGCGCGGCGGCTGCGCAGCAGGTCGGAAAACAAATGATGATAACGGTACCAGTGCCCCTGGTCGTCCAAGGGCACCAGGAACACTTGGTGGGCTTGCAGGTAACGCAGGATTTCGGCGCTGTCATGGGCTTCGCGAACGGCATCGCATAGCTCGCTGCAAAAACGGTCCTGGGGCGCGGTGTCGAACAGGAACGCCTGCACTTCGGGCGGCAGGCAGTCGATCACTTCTTCCAGCAGGTAGTCGCGAATCAGCCCTTCCCCACCGTGCAGGCCTTGCGGCAAGGCGCCGTCATTGCCAGCTTCGGAAGCCGCCAGCAGCCAAAAGCGCAAACCGGCCACCCAGCCCTCGCTGCGACGGATCAGGTTGTCGAGGGCTTCACCACTCAAGGCGCTGCTGTGGCGATCCAGTAACGCCTGGGATTCGGCATGGGTCAGGCGCAGGTCTTGCTCGTGCAACTCCAACAAATGCCGTGACAGTCGTAGGCGCGCCAGATGCCAGTCCGGACGTTGGCGGCTGGTGACCAGCACCACCAGGCCATCGGGCAAGTGGTTGAGGAAAAATTGCAGGCAACGGTCGAGCACGGGGCCCTGGGCCAGATGGTAGTCATCCAGCACCAGCAATAATGGCGCACGGGCGGACAAGTGGACGGTCAGCTCATCGAGCAGGCCATCAAGCCATTCTTCAAACGCAAAGGGTTGGTGGCGCTGGCGCATTTTCAGCAAGCCCAGTGATTGGGCGCCGAGTGCCGGAAAATAGTGCTGCAACCCTTCGAGAAGGCGCTCAAGAAAACGCCCCGGGTCGTTGTCCCGTGGGCTCAGGCCCAGCCACAGGCTTTGCCAGTGGGGCGGCAGGCCCTGGCAGAACTCCACCGCCAACGAACTCTTGCCAAACCCCGCCGGGGCGCTGACCAGCAGCAGCCGCCCTTCCAGGCCGGCGCTCAGCCGTTCACACAGGCGGGGGCGCGGCACATAGCCATCAGGCAGCGGAGGCCTGTAGAAACGACCTTCCAGGGACGGGATTACCCTACTGGCAGGCCCTTGGATTCGGGACAGATCAGTCATCGCCGGGCTCTTGTAGAAGGCTGTTGTCGGCATTGCAGATGTCCGCAGACTAGCGGTAAAAGCGGTGGGTTTGTAGATCTTTGCAACATTTGCCTGAAAAAGAACTGAGACAAGAAATATCGCCACAAACAAAAAGTGGGAGGGGGCTTGCTCCCGATAGAGGCGGATCAGTCAATGCATGCGCTGACTGTCACACCGCTATCGGGGCAAGCCCCCTCCCACATTGAGTTACTCGTGCAGCTTAGCGAACACCGTCCTGGCGCAGGGCCGCTGGGGTGAAGTCGCTGGTGGTGGCGGTGAAGCCGAAGTCATAGGCCTGTTTCTCTTCGTTCTTCATGCCCAGTGCCAGGTAACGGCCGGACTGCAGGTCGTAGAGGGTTTCCAGGGCGTACCACGGCACTTGCTTGTCGTAGTAGTTCTCGGCATGGGCCTCGGCGACGCGCCACAGTTGGCCGCGACCGTCGTAGTGATCGATCACTGCGGCTTGCCAGGTGTCTTCGTCGATATAGAAGTCACGCTTGGCATAGATGTGGCGTTGGCCTTCCTTCAAGGTCGCGACCACGTGCCAGACACGGCGCAGCTCGTAGCGTGCCAGGTCCTGGTTGATGTGGCCGGCCTTGATGATGTCGGCGTACTTGAGCTTCGGATCGTCGATCTTGTAGCTGTTGGAGGCGATGTAGATTTCCTTCTTGCCTTCCAGTTTCCAGTCGTAGCGATCCGGCGCACCGTTGTACATGTCGAGGTTGTCGGAGGTACGCAGACCGTCGGCAGCGGTACCCGGCCCGTCATAGGACACTTGCGGCGCCCGGCGCACACGGCGCTGGCCGGCGTTGTAGACCCACGCCGAACGCGGCTCCTTCACCTGGTCCAGGGTTTCGTGCACCAACAGCACACCACCGGCCAGACGTGCGGGCGCGGTCACTTGCTGCTTGAAGTAGAACAGCACGTTGCCCGGGTTCTTCGGGTCGAAGTCCTTCATCTTATCGCGGAACACGAACTGGTCGCGGAAGTACACCAGGCTGTAGGAACCGTTGGTTTGCGGCGTGGCCTGGGTCACCAGGCGGGTCACGCTGCCACCGCGATAACGGGTGATGTGGTTCCAGATAACTTCCACGCCGCTTTTCGGGATCGGGAACGGAACGGCGGTTTCAAAGTTTTCCAGGCCGTTGCCGCCCGACACCAGGTTGGTGGTGGTGGCGTTCTTCTTGATGGCGGCGAACACATCGGCCGGTACGGTAGCGCCGCGATGGGTCGGGTAGACCGGCATCTTGAAGGTTTCCGGGTAACGCTTGAACATCGCGTACTGCCCCGGTGCCAGCTTGTCTTTGTACTGCTCGACGTTTTGCGCGGTGATAGTGAATTGCGGTTGTTCGCTGGCGTACGGGTTGGCCAGGAACCCACGGGCGTCGACGGCGCCGGCGTTGGTAGGCATAGGCGACCATTTAGGGATGGTGCCCGCTGCGTTACCGGCCATTTCCGCGCCCATCGGCGTCAGGGTCGTGCCCAGCTTGGCGGCTTCATCCGCCGACACTGCCGCCATGACGTTACTCGCCAGGATCGACAGCCCAAGCACACCGACGTGCAACAGACTTTTGGTTATTTTCATGTTCTGGTCTTCCTGAAAATACAGTGTGCTTAGAAGTTGGCGCCGAAGCTCAGAGCGACGAAGTCGCGGTCATTCACCGTAGTAAACTCGCCACCAAAGAAGTTGGTGTAAGCCAGGCTGGCGGTGTAGGTGTTCTGGTACTCGGCGTCCAGACCCAGGCTGACGGCTTTGCGACCCTCTTCGAAGTTAGCGCCAGGGCCAGGAGCATAGCCCTTCACGTCATGGGACCAGGCCACATTTGGCTTGAGGTTCACACCCGCGAAAACGTCCGGGTATTCCCAGATAGCCCGACCGCGGTAACCCCAGGAAGTGGCGGTGGTGAAGCCATCGTTGTTGCAGTTGGTGCTCAAGCCGTTGGCGTTGGCCAGTCCGGCACCTTGTGCGGTAGAGGTATTCAACGCGTTACAGGCATTGTTCGGAAGTGTGCCCGGGCCAAAGACAGGGTCACGGCCGTAGCGCACGTCCGACTTGCTTTCCAGGCCACCCACATGGGTTACACCTACTTCACCCACCAGGGTCAAACGGCTGGCGCCCATGACCTGATCGAAGAAGTGAGTAAACGTGGTCTGAAACTGGCTGATTTCTTTACGACGATAACCGTGCAAATCCTGGCCTGGCGATCCATTGAGCAACGAAGCATTGCCCAACACCGGGCCGCCAAGCGGCTTCACGCCAGCAAACAGAATGTCAGTGGAGTTCAACTGCACCGGCGCGTTCGGGCGATAGCTCAACTCACCGCTCCAGGCCGTCCCGGTAGGCAAGGTGGTGGAAAAGCTCAAGCCATACAGACGGATATCTTCTGGGTACTCGATGAAGTAGTTGGAGTTACCCGCTACTACCAGCGGCGCCAATTGCCCAACCTGCGCCGCACTGGCAAACGCCGCCCGAGAAGCGCCTTGTGCACTGAAAATCGGCGCTCGGCTGTGATAGTTCATGAAGTACGCGCCGAACTCAGTGTCGAGCGGCTCGAAGTTGTAGTGCATCGCGGCGCCCCACTGACCGCTGTCACGTGCGTCACGATCAGGACCGCGTTTAACCAGGACACCTTCATTGTTGATATCAACGCCCCTGGCTGTCAGTGCAGGCAAGAACGCCGCCGGGACAGCCGAGCGCTTATTCAGCACCCTGAGGTTGTCTTTACAGCCATCGGAAACGATATCCGGCTGTGAGAAGAACGTGCCGCAGTTGTCGGTAACCGTTTGGTCCCATTCCAACTGATAGAACGCTTCTGCCGAAAGGTTATCGGTCAGCGTTTGCGATACGTAAAACATGTTGACCGGAATCAAGCCTTCCTTGATTTCGGCACCCGGACGACGGAATGCGGACACGTCGATAGGGTTGATGGAGTTGATGCCGCCGCCAATGAAGGTACTTTCACCCCAGCTCACAACTTGCTTACCGAACCGCACGTTGCCGGGCTGATCGGCAATAGAGTAGTTGTGGTAGATAAACGCATCGAGAATCTGCCCCCCAGAAGACTTGGCCCCCTCTTTGCGGTTGTTGTTGCTGATGTCCTTGAACTCGCGGCTCTCATCCTGCAGCTCGAAGTCATACCAGTACTTGCCGCGCACAAACACACCGGTGTCGCCGTATTTCAGTTCCAGGTCATGAATGCCCTTGAAGATCTTCGAGAACGTTTCGCCGCGCTTGAAGTTCAAGTGGCCGTCATCGGAGGTCTGGGACAGACCCTTGCCGCCGTTGTTGGCGCCGATCAGGTCCTGGTTGGGCTTGGCGGTACTCCAGCTCGCCCCCACAGATAGCGACGAGTCAAAACTCCCTTCGATTTCACCGATATTGAAACTGACGCCGAATGCGGGCCCGGCGAGCGTAGAGGCGAGACTGACAGCCAGGGGCAATCTTGCCCGGCGCCAGAACTGGTTTACTGAGGTCATCGACGCTACTCCATGTGCATTATTGTTATGGCAGTGAGTTTGTTCTGTGATGCTTGTAACGGCCGGAATACAACGATTCCAATGCCGCCTGGCAACTGAACCTCCATGGCCCGAAGCGACGCATCCTTGAAAAACTCTGGGTGGGACTATAGCCAGCAGGGGGTACCGCTTGATCCCTCTAAAGTGTGATTTGTATCACCAACCCGTCTGCCACAGCCCTTTCGCCATGTCGGCGAAGGCCGACGCGGCAAGGATGGCTGAAAATCGGCAAATCACAAGTAAAGGCGCAAGATAGAGCATTGCCGTGCCCGAACGGGCACGGCGAGGAGCGTCAGAGGGTGGACAGGAAGGTGCTGTTGTTGGCCTGCCATTCGATGATGTCGATACGGATACGTTTTTTGTCCAGCTTGCCGACACTGGTCTTGGGAATTTCCGTAACAACGGCGATCTGGCTCGGAATCGCCCACTTGCTCAAATGGCCCAATTCGACAAAAGGCTTGAGGTGCTCCTTGAGCTCGCGGGCCCCAATCTCATGGCCGTCACGCACCACCAACAGCGCAAACGGGCGCTCGCCCCACTGCGGATCGGCGATGCCCACCACCGCTACTTCGCGTACCGCCGGGTGACGGCTGACCAGGTCTTCGAGGGCCAGGGACGAGATCCACTCGCCGCCGGTCTTGATCACGTCCTTGATGCGGTCGCGGATATCGATCACGCCAAATGCATCGAGGGTGGCCACGTCGCCCGTGTGCATCCAACCGCCCGCCCACAGCTCGGCGCCCTTCTGCGGCTCGTTGTAATAGCCCTCGGTCAGCCACGGCGCGCGCAGGACCAACTCGCCCTGGGACTCGCCGTCGGCGGGCAGGAAATTACCCTCTGTGTCCATGATCGCCGCTTCCACCAACGGGCCAGGCACGCCGGCCTTGATGCGGTAGGTGATGCGCTCGTCCTCGGTACCGGCCATCAGCTCTTCGTTGAGGTGGGCGCAGGACACCAGCGGGCCAGTCTCGGACATGCCGTACGCGGCGGTCAGCTGAATCCCACGCGCTTTCGCCGCCTCATACAGCGTGCGGTTGAGGGCGCTGCCACCGATGACGATTTTCCAACCACCAAAATCCACGCCTTGGGCGGCCTTGGCGTTGAGCACCATTTGCAGGATGGTCGGCACGCAATGAGAGAAGGTGACCTTCTCCTTGCGCCACAGCTCCACCAGGTATTCTGGGTCGTAGCGGCCCGGGTAGACCTGCTTCAGGCCAAGCATGGTTGCGACATACGGCAGGCCCCAGGCATGCACATGGAACATCGGCGTAATCGGCATGTACACGTCGTTGGTGCCCAGCAGGCGCACGCTGTCGATGCTGCCCATGATGGTGGACACGCCGATGGTGTGCAGCACCAGTTGGCGATGGGTGAAGTACACGCCTTTCGGGTTACCGGTGGTGCCGGTGGTGTAGAAGGTGGTGGCGACGGAGTGTTCGTCGAAGTCCTGGAAGTCGTACTTCGGGCTGGCAGCGGCCAGCAGGGTTTCATACTCACCGACCAGATTGGGCAACTCGGCGGTCTTGGCTTCGCCGTCGGTGAGCAGCAGCGTCTTGTCGACGGTGGTGAGCTGCCCGGCAATGGCCTGGTAGAGCCCCACGAACTCGCTGTTGACCAGCACGAAGCGGTCCTCGGCGTGGTTCATGGTGTAAAGAATCTGTTCCGGCGACAGGCGCACGTTGATGGTGTGGATTACCGCGCCGATCATCGGGATGGCGAACATGCATTCCAGGTAACGATGACTGTCCCAATCCATCACCGCCACGGTGTCACCGGCCTTGACCCCGGCGTCGGTGAGCACATTAGCCAGGCGCGCGACTCGCTCGATCAGGGTCGGGTAGGTGTAGCGCAGTTTGTCGCGGTAGACGATTTCCCGGGTCTTCTCGTAGCGGGTTCCGGACATCAACAGGCGCTTGATCAACAACGGGTATTGGTACGCACCTTCGGCGGGCGGAATAACACGGGTCTGCAACATACGAATCCCTTTTATGACTGCATGGTCTTGGCTTGAAGACCTGCACTGTAGAGAGGATATGTTTCAGCTAAATCAGCCAAAGGAATGATTTGCAGAGGCTGGGGAATGCTAGCTTTGAGCCATTATTCAGGGACAATGGAGGTCAAATGTGGGAGCAAGCCCCCTCCCACACTGGATTGTGTTTACTTGAGAACAGCGTTTATTTCGCGCTGGTAAACGCCAACTTCACCCCAATCGCAATCAACACCGCCCCCATGGTCCGATCAAACCAATGGCCCATACGCGCAAAGCCCGCGCGCACGCGCTGTTGGCTGAACAACATCGCCACCAGGCAGAACCACAACGCCGTTGCCACCGCCAGGTACACGCCGTAACCGGCCTGGATCGCCAGCGGCGTGTGCGGGTTGATCACCACGGTGAACAGCGACAGGAAGAACAACGTCGCCTTGGGGTTCAAGCCGTTGGTGACAAAGCCTGCGGTAAACGCACCACGCGGGGTGCGCTCGCCTGCTTCGCGGTGCAACTCGCCCTCGGCGACAGGCTTGGCCGGTTGCGCGCGCAGGGCCTTGAAGCCGATGTACAGCAGGTAGGCCGCCGCCGCCCATTTCAGTGCGTTGAACAACACGATGGACTGGGACACGATCAGGCCGATACCGAGCAACGAATAGCCCACATGCAGGAAAATCGCCGAGCCCACGCCCAACGCGGTCCAGGTCCCGGCGCGGCGGCCGTGGGTCACGCTCTCACGCACCACCACCGCGAAATCCGGGCCAGGGCTGGCCACCGCCAACAGGTGAATCAGGGCTACGGTCAAAAACTCGGCGGCGTACATACTCACTCCATTAAGTAACGGATTATTTCATCTGATAGGCTCGGCAGATTACGCCTTCGAACCCTATCGCAAAAGGTACAGTTGATGACGAACAATCGCCGCGCCGTCTTCCTTGATCACCCGTCCCTGGATCTGGGCGACCTGGATCTCAGCGAGTTGCACGGCAGCTTCAGCGACTTGCAGTTGTTGACAGGCACCACGCCGCAGAATGTGGTGGAGCGCCTGCAAGGCGCGCAGGTGGCGATCAGTAACAAAATCCCACTCAACGGCGAAACCCTGGCGGCCTGCCCGGAACTCAAGTTGATCCTGGTTTCGGCCACCGGCACCAACAACATTGACCTGGAAGCCGCCCGCGCCCATGGCATCACCGTGAGCAACTGCCAGGGCTACGGCACACCGTCGGTGGCGCAGCACACGATCATGCTGTTGCTCAACCTAGCGACGCGCTTGAAGGACTATCAACGCGATGTGAGCGCCGGCAAATGGCAAGAGGCCAAGCAGTTCTGCCTGCTGGACCACCCGATTGTAGAGCTGGAAGGCAAAACCCTCGGCCTGCTGGGCCATGGCGAATTGGGCAGTGCCGTGGCACGCCTGGCCGAAGCCTTCGGGATGCGCGTGCTACTCGGCGCGATTCCTGGGCGCCCTGCCCGTGCCGACCGCGTGCCGCTTGATGAACTGCTGACGCAGGTGGACGCACTCACCTTGCACTGCCCGCTCAATGAACACACCCGCGACTTTATCGGCGCCCGTGAACTGGCGCTGCTCAAGCCCGGCGCGTTTATCGTCAACACCGCGCGCGGTGGTTTGATCAACGAACAGGCCCTGGCCGACGCTTTGCGCGGCGGCCACCTGGGCGGCGCGGCGACCGATGTGCTGAGCGTGGAGCCACCGGTCAATGGCAACCCGCTGCTGGCCGGCGATATTCCTCGACTGATCGTCACGCCCCACAATGCCTGGGGCAGCCGTGAAGCGCGGCAGCGTATCGTCGGCCAACTGACGGAAAACGCCCGGGGCTTTTTCAGCGGCGCCCCGCTGCGCGTCGTCAGTTGATAAACTGCGCCCCTTTTCAAGGAGCAGACCATGGATCCGCGCAGTGAAGTACTGCTTCGTCAGGCCGAACTTTTTCAAGGCAACCTGCTGCTGGTGGGTTTGCCCGCCGACGACCTACTGGGTCGCCTGCCCAACGCCCACGGCTGGTGCTGGCATGCCGGCGACCAGACCGCGCTCGACGCGCGCTTCCCGGAGCGCAGCCAATTCGGCGTGAACGTGCCCGAGCGTTCGTTTGATGCGGCGGTGATCTTCCTGCCCAAGTCCAAGGACCTCACCGACTACCTGCTCAACGCCGTGGCCGCGCGCCTGCCCGGCGCCGAGCTGTTCCTGGTGGGGGAGAAAAAAGGCGGTATCGAGAGCGCCGCCAAGCAGATGGCGCCCTTTGGCAAACCGCGCAAGCTCGACAACGCACGGCATTGCCAGCTGTGGCAAATCACCGTGGCCGACGCCCCGCAAGCGGTCGAGCTGGAGAGCCTGGCGCAGGTGTTCGATGTGCCGCTGGCCGAAGGGCCACTGAAGGTCGTGAGCCTACCGGGCGTATTCAGCCATGGCCGTCTGGATCGCGGCACCGCGCTGCTGCTGGAGCACCTGGATAAACTGCCCAGCGGTCATTTACTGGACTTCGGTTGCGGCGCCGGTGTGTTGGGGGCGGCGGTAAAACGTCGCTACCCGCACAACACCGTAACGATGCTGGATGTGGACGCCTTCGCCGCTGCCAGCAGTCGCCTGACCCTGGCCGCCAACGGGCTGGAAGCCGAGGTGCTGACCGGTGATGGTATTGACGCCGCGCCGATGGGTTTGAACGCGATTTTGAGCAACCCGCCGTTCCATGTCGGGGTGCACACCGATTATTTCGCTACCGAGAACCTGCTGCGAAAAGCGGCGAAACACCTGGCAAAAGGTGGCGAACTTCGCCTAGTCGCCAATAGCTTCCTGAAGTACCAGCCGCTGATCGAAGAGCATCTGGGCGTATGTGCGGTCAAGGCCGAAGGCAACGGTTTTCGCATTTACCGTGCCAAACGCGGCTGATCGCAATTTGAAAAAGAAGGCTTGCCGAATGGATTTTGCCTAGGCAGAATCCGCTCCGTCCTAGGGGAGTAGTCTCCCACGAGCGCCACGCTCGTCCGGCATACGTCAACATACTTGGTCAACAGGCCATGGCGTATGCGACCCAGGAGTCCGCACAGACGGACCGGGGTTTGACAAGACCTATGACACGCACACCTTACCCGGGGCGGGAAGGCTGTACGTGTCATAGCCGTGTCGACCCGCCCCTGGAAACCTACCTGATGCTGGATTCATTACTCGTTCCAACCGCAATCGTTGCCTTGGCCGAAATCGGCGACAAGACGCAACTGCTCGCACTCATCCTTGCCGCACGCTTTCGCAAGCCTTGGCCGATCATCGCCGGCATCGTTGCCGCGACCCTGGCCAACCATGCGGCGGCCGGTGCCGTGGGGGCCTGGTTCGGAAGTTTCTTCTCGGATGCGGTGTTGCACTGGATTCTCGCAGCCAGCTTCTGTGCCACCGCGCTGTGGACTCTGGTGCCAGACAAACTCGACGATGACGAAGCCAGCACCACGCGCAAGTTCGGGCCGTTCCTGACCACGCTGATTGCATTCTTCCTGGCAGAAATCGGTGACAAGACCCAGATCGCCACGGTGATGCTGGCGGCGCAATACCCGGAGCTGTGGCTGGTGATTATCGGCACCACCCTGGGCATGTTGATTGCCAACGTGCCGGTGGTTCTGGCGGGGAATTTCGCGGCGGAGAAACTGCCGCTGACGTTGATTCGTCGACTGGCGGCGACGGCGTTTTTTGTCCTGGCGATCGTGGCGGTGTACAAGGCCATGCAGAGCAGTGGCTGGATCTAGCTGCAAGCTTCAAGCCTCAAGTTGCAGGAAGAAGCAGTGCTTTTTCTTGCAGCTTGAAGCTTGCTACTTGTCTTTGAAGTCTTAGGACTTCTTAGCCTTCTGGTAGAGCGGCATCACCTTCGGAATCGCCGCCTGCAATGAGGCGATCCGGCTGTCAGAGGCCGGGTGAGTGCTCATGAACTCCGGTGGTGCGCCTTCGGAAGCCTTGGCCATCTTGTTCCACAGGGTTATGGCCGCGTTCGGGTTGTAGCCGGCGCGAGCCGCCAGTTCCAGGCCGATCAGGTCCGCTTCGTTTTCATTGCTGCGGCTGTTGGGCAAGGTCATGCCGTAGTTGGCCACGGTATCGGCCAGTGCCAGGCTGTCCTGGCCCAGACCGAACAACGCACCGGCACCCTGCTTGGCCATCTCGATGCCGTAAGCCTTGGACATGGCTTCGCGGCCGTGCTCACGCAAGGCGTGGGCGATTTCATGGCCCATCACCGCAGCCAGTTCATCATCGGTGAGCTTGAGGTTGTCGATCAGCGCGCTGTACACGAAGATCTTGCCGCCAGGCCCGCAGTTGGCGTTCATCTCATCGCTCTTGATCAGGTTCACTTCCCACTTCCACTGCGCTGCATCCGGGCGGAAGGTGGGCGCCTGGGCGATCAAGCGGTTGGCGATCGCCTGCACACGCTTGGCGTTGGCACTGGTCTTGTCCAGCTGGCCTTTGCTGCTGGCCTCGCCCAGGGTCTGCTGGTAGGACTGGGCGTACATCTGGTCGACTTCCTGGCTCGACAGCATGCTGAACATATATTGCTTGCGCTCAACCCCGACGGCGCCGCCGCTGGTGGTGTTGACCGACTGACACCCGGCCAGCAACACGCCTGCTGCCAATACACTTACGACCAATGATTTCTTCATCAATACACTCTCCCTGAAAAGACGCCCTGAAAACATGGCGCGTATCGTAGGCGCTCATGTGTATCAACGCCAGATACACCAGACGTGTAACCGCTGATTTTCAGACACATCCCACAAGACTCGGCAACGGTGCTTGACCAATCAGTTCAAGGCTCAAGCCGGGGTCAGGCATTCCGGCCCATTGAGCTTGGGATCATTGACCATGTTGGCCAGCACCCGCTCGCGCAACGCGACCGGCTCACTGGCCAGCAAGCCTTGCAACACATGCAAGGGCGTCTCGGGATCGAGCCAGGCGGCCTGCCCCGCTGCGTCCAGAATCAACGGCCGGCGCTGACTCTGGGCGGCCTGGGTCACCACGGCCGTACTCAGCCACACCTGCTCCTGCACCGGGTACGCCTCCCAGATCGCTGCAAAAAACAGGGTCGAGCCCTCCCCCGGCGTCAGCCAGTACGGGCGTTTGCGCTGGGTGCCGCGCCATTCGTAGAAACCGTTGGCCGGCAGCAGGCAACGGCGTTGGCGAAACGCTTCGCGAAACATCGGTTGCTCGGCCAGGGTTTCGGCACGGGCATGGGCCGGAGTGCGTGAAAGGTCCGTCAGCCAGGGCGGCGTCAGGCCCCAGCGAGCGCGGGCCAGGGTGCGCTGGCCGTCGCTCTGGCGCTGGATCAGCACCGAATCATTCGGGGAGATGTTCCACTGGGCCTGCTGGTCGGCCGGGAAGCCAGGCAAGGCAGCAAAGGTGGGGTTCCAGCGAAACAGGGCATAACGTCCACACATGGGGTAACACGACTCTTGGGTAAACCGACCGACAGCCTAACAGACCAATACGTCGGGGAAGCTGTCGGGTTCATCGCCGGGCAGGGGTTGCGCACCGATATAGGCGGTAATCAGCTCGCGGGCTTCAGCCGCCCGGTCGTTGTCCACTTCCAGCCCCAGCAGGCCGAAGATCGGTAACTCCCCCGTGCCGCCGAGCAAATGACGCCCCACCAGATGCGCATCAATGCCCTCGCTGGCGAGCATTTGCTGCAGCAACTCGCCTTCCATCAGGTTTTCCGGTTCGTAGATTCGCTGCATGGGTGTACCTGTTATTCGTTTTCACTGCGCACGAACAGCATCCACTCGTGGTCGTGCACCTGCAGCTGGAAAGTGATCGGCCGGCAACACACCGGGCAGTCCTCTATATATTCCTGATCGCCCCCGGACAGGTCCAGTAACGCCGTGACCAGCTCCCCACAATAAGGACATTCGTACGACTCCTCTTCCATCGCAGTCTCCCAAGTGACTTGTGCGTATAATCGCCGGTCTATTTACAGGGTTATAGATCGGCTGAGCCCATTACTCAGGCCGCACCCTGGTATTTCCTCTACTTACCCTAGCCGTTTCTAACAAGAGAGCATGATGGGCGAATTCGATACCATCCGACCTTACAACGACAGCGAAGTCCCGGCAGTGCTGGCCAGGCTGTTCAGTGACAAGGCCTTTCTGGACATCCTGACCCACTTCCGCTTCCCGCGCTTTGCCGGCGCCCTGGGTTGGCTGCTCAAGCCGATGATCGCGCGCAAACTGCGCCGTGAGTTCGCCGGCGTCACCACCGTGGCCACGCTGCAGGACAAAGTCGAGTATTACGTCGACCATACCATTGACCGGGCGACCGACGGCGTGACCTACACCGGCGTGGAACAGCTCAAGTCGGGCACCGCCTATGTGTTTTTGGCCAACCATCGCGACATCGTGATGGACCCGGCCTTCGTCAACTACGCCGTGTACCACGCCGGCCTGCCGACACCGCGCATCGCCATCGGTGACAACCTGCTGCAAAAGCCGTTTGTCAGCGACCTGATGCGCCTGAACAAGAGCTTCATCGTGCACCGCTCGATCACCGGGCGAAAGGAGAAGATGGCGGCGTTCAACCTGCTGTCGGCCTACATCAACCATTCGATCCGCAACGACTGTCAGTCGATCTGGATCGCCCAGGCCGAAGGCCGCGCCAAGGACGGGGATGACCGCACCGAGTCGGCGATCCTCAAGATGTTCCATGTCAGCCGCAAGGACGAGCCGTTTGCCGAGGTGATCCAGTCACTGAACCTGACGCCGGTGTCCATCAGCTACGAGTACGACCCGTGCGATGCCGCCAAAGCACGTGAGCTGTATATTCGCGCCACCACCGGCACCTACGTCAAGGCACCGGGCGAGGATGACGTCAGCATTGCCCTGGGCATCACTGGCTACAAAGGCCGCGTACATATCAACTTCGCAGCGCCGATTACCGAGCGCTTCGAAGACACCAAAGTACTGGCCGTGGAAATGGATCGGCAGATTCTCGGCGGCTATCGGCTGTTCCCGGTGCACTACCTGGCGTACGCCCAGTGGAGCGATGCCGACCCGCAGTTGCAGGTGCCGAAGGCGGCCGACGTGTTCCCGGCCGATGAACTGGCCAAGGCGAAGGCAGAGTGGGAGCGGCGCTTGAACGACTGCCCGGCCGAGCACCGGCCGTTCCTGGTGGTGCAATACGCGACACCAGTGCGCAATCAGTATCGGGTCAAGGCTGGAATCCCGCTGTAAGCACCGATCAAGAAAATGTGGGAGGGGCAAGCCTCCCTTCCACATTGGCTCTGCGTTTTTTTAGATTCGGGTGCTGAGCCAGGAAATAGCCAGCGCCAGTCCAAGACAGGCGAACCCTACGCGGTAAGCCACACGATTCGCCCGCTCGGTGCGCACATCCAGAAACAGCATGGGCTGGTCAATCGCGCGCTCTTCACTTTGCGCAGCCAGCTCAGCCATGGCGCGTTGTTCGCGCAGGCGGGTAATGAACAGCAGCGCTGCACCTGGGCAGGCCACCAACAAAGCCACAACATTGATCAACAGTGCGGGCAGCGCCATCGCAAACCTCGGGTGAAACAGTGTCTGGGTATCGGTTCAGATACAAACCTGAACGATAGTGGCCTCCAGCGCCAAAACTTCTCCATCCCCCATGGACGGTCAATGTATCCAGTAATTTACGCCGTCACCTGAACGTCACCTTAACAAGCCACTCTGTTGCCCTTCGTACATTCAGGAGCTTGTCATGCTGCATGCGCACAACCAGGATCGGCTGTATCTGATTGCCCAGAGCGACGAGCAAGAGGCGCTGATCGGCGGCCTGGCGTTCAACGTGCAGGACCGCCATTGGCTGGTGTATTGCGCCCTGGCCGGGCACCAGCATGCAGACTCGCCGGAGGCCGATCTGTTGACGGGGGTGAGCATGCTGGATTTCTGTATCGACACTGCCGCGTGAAACTGAAGGCATAAAAAAACCGGGCTCATCGCTGAGCCCGGTTTTTTATTGGAGCGATTACTGCGAGCTGAGCAATGAACCGATGCTTGGATCCTTGAACAGGCGGGTCAAGGCGTCACTCAGGACATCGCTGACCAGCTTGGTGTTGGTTTCCTGGTTCGGCGACATGCCGAAGCGCTGGTTCAGCGACGCGCCGTACCGGCCGCTATAGCGACGGGTGCCAGCGGTGACGTCAGACTTGAACGTTGCGCCGATAGCCGCTTCAGTCACATACAGGCCTTCCTTGGGCGACTGGTACTTCAGCTCAGCCAAGGTGATGGTCAACTGCGGAGCGCCTGGGGCGTTGGGGCTCGGCGTGAAGCCCAGCAGGCGCACGGCGGCTTCAGCCTGGGCTTGCAGCTTGGGCAGCACGTCCTGGCCGGTCACCGAGATGAGCGCGGTCTCCGGGTACAGGCCTCCGCGAGAGCCCAGGGTCGGCGACGGACGACCGTCCACCACACGCACCGACACCGGCTGACCGTGACCCACCGGGGCCAACTGCGTGGTGAGCTTCGGTTGCGGGCTGAGTTGTTGCGGGCTGTTGGCGCAGCCAACCAGGGTCAAACTGGTCACAGTGATCAAACCGAACAACAGGCGTTGCAACATGCGCTTCTCTCCAGAAATCAGGTACCGACAGGCGGGCAGTATAGCGGGGCGCCCCCGCAGGGAACTAGCGTCAGTTACAACCTATGACCCGTCGCCCCGGCGGCGGTTCGTTGTCACCGATATGTAATAGCCGTTACATCGGCTCGTCATCCCCGACAGGCATGCTTGGCCCCAATCTCAGGAGGTCTATCGCCATGCGTTTTCTCTGGTCGCTGTTTATGCGCAAGCCCGCCCTTCGCCAGTTTGCCCTGCTCGATGCGCAAGGCCGTTGCCAGGCCTTCAAAGAGTGCTGCCAGCCTCCCAGCGGCGAAGGCTGGGTGGAAATCGAAGAAATTCGCCTGAGCTGGATGCATCATCCATTGCCGGCCCGCGCCCGTGTAAGCCCACGCCCTGTGCGGTCGTCCCGCCACCTGCCGTTGGCCGCCTGACCGAAGACCTAATAAAAGTCATAAAACACGCCCATTTGTCTGACGTTCTTCGCTACAATCTCCCCCCGATTATAAGGACGTCTCCTGATCGGGCCTCGCAACACCGTTAATGCCACGGCATTAACCCCCAAGAATCGCCCACAGAGAGCCGCCCACACAGATCGAGTGAAGCTGGCGCGCTTGCTGTTTCCTTTGCAAACACCCGCCTTTACCGAATCTGCCAGAGCTGCCATTGCGCTCGGCCACTTGAGTTGTTTGCCCGTTTTGCCGCATGTCGGCAGAGGTTTGCGGGCCAGGTGCCAGGCCGCGGTAGCCCTTTTTTGAGGTTCACGTCTTCAAAAGAGCGTGAAAAAAACGGGTTTTCACAACTTCACAAGAGTGTGGCGAGCAAATGAATAGTTTGGCGTTTGTACAAGCACCATCAGCGTCTGGAACAGCCCAACCACACAGGCCCGAGTACTCCGCAAACACCGGAGCTTGAGCCTGTCCGCTACGGATTGATTGCACGAATCGCACGCTTTGACCATAAGTCGAATTGCCACAGGCGCCCATGAATGCGTTCATAGGCAGATCAGGCTGGCAGGAAGCGTGTGCTGAAGTTGCAAAGAATTGCGAAACGGACATGGCGATCCTGGCCATGGGTAACCTGGGGCAACACGTGAACCGCCCCGTCACTCCTGGCAGCCATGCCGTCAATTTGGTGCTGCAGATTTTGGAGACGCGTTAAATGGCGCATAACGAAGCAGTCGACGTAGTACTGGTAGGGGCCGGCATCATGAGTGCCACCCTGGCCGTACTGCTCAAGGAGCTCGACCCCGGCCTCAAGCTGGAAGTCGTTGAGCTGATGGATTCGGGTGCCGCGGAAAGTTCCAACCCGTGGAACAACGCCGGCACCGGCCACGCCGGGCTGTGTGAGCTGAACTACACGCCGCAGGCCGCCGATGGCTCCATCGACATCAAGAAAGCCGTGCACATCAACACCCAGTTCGAGGTGTCGAAGCAGTTCTGGGCGTACCTGACCAAGAAAGGCACCTTTGGCTCGTCCAAATCCTTTATCAGCCCGGTGCCGCACCTGAGCTTCGTACAGGGCGAAAAAGGCGTGGACTTCCTCAGGAAGCGCTTTGAATCCCTCAGCCAGCACCATGCATTTTCGGACATGCACTACACCGAAGACCGCAACGAGATGGCCGAGTGGATGCCGTTGATGATGCCGGGCCGCCCGCTCGACGAAAAAATCGCTGCCACCCGCGTGATGAACGGCACCGACGTCAACTTCGGCGCCCTGACCAACCAGTTGCTCACTCACCTGACCAGTTCACCGGACGCCCAGGTCAAGTACAGCAAGCGCGTGACCGGCCTCAAGCGTAACGGCGCGGGCTGGACTGTAAGCATCAAGGACGTCAACAGCGGTAACAGCCGCGAAGTGGATGCCAAGTTCGTGTTCCTCGGCGCCGGTGGTGCGGCCCTGCCGCTGCTGCAGGCCTCGGGCATCGAAGAGAGCAAGGGCTTTGGCGGTTTCCCGGTCAGCGGCCAGTGGCTGCGTTGCGACAACCCGGAAGTGGTCAAGCACCACCAGGCCAAGGTCTACAGCCAGGCCGCCGTGGGCTCGCCGCCGATGTCGGTGCCGCACTTGGACACCCGCGTAGTCGACGGCAAGAAATCCCTGCTGTTCGGGCCATACGCCGGTTTCACCACCAAGTTCCTCAAGCACGGCTCGTTCCTCGACCTGCCGCTGTCGGTTCGCGCCGGCAACATCGGCCCGATGCTGGCCGTGGCCCGCGACAACATGGACCTGACCAAGTACCTGGTCAGCGAAGTGATGCAATCGATGGAGCAGCGTCTGGAATCCCTGCGTCGTTTCTACCCGCAAGCGAAAGCCGAAGACTGGCGCCTGGAAGTGGCTGGCCAACGGGTTCAGATCATCAAGAAAGACCCGAAAAAAGGCGGCGTGCTGCAATTTGGCACCGAGCTGGTCGCGGCCAAAGACGGCTCGCTGGCGGCACTGCTGGGGGCATCCCCAGGCGCTTCGGTGACCGTTTCGATCATGCTGGAACTGATCGAGCGTTGCTTCCCGCAGAAAGCTGCCGGTGAGTGGGCCACCAAGCTGCATGAGATCTTCCCGGCGCGGGAAAAAGTCCTGGAGACTGATGCTGAGTTGTATCGCACGATCAACGCGCAGAACAACATCAGCCTGGAGCTGGTTGAACCTGCCGCCGAGACCGGTAGGAGCGAGCTCGCTCGCGAAGATCGTTAACGATAACGCAGCGCATCTGGTTTAACGTGGCGTTCTCTGGTTTTTCGCGAGCAAGCTCGCTCCTACAGTAAAAAGCAAAAACGCCCCGCTCTCACGATGAGAACGGGGCGTTTTTTTGCCCGGAAGCATCAGCCGCGGGCGTTGTCGATCAGCTCGATGTACTCGGCGGCGTTGCGCTGGTCCTTGATCAGGTCGACGAAGGTCTGACCGTGTTCATCCTTGCCATCCAGGTCCAGGCCGGCCTCCTTGAAAAAGCCCAGGAAGCGCTCGAAATCGTCGATCCGCAGGCCACGGTAGGCCTTGATCAGTTTGTGCAGGGACGGGGAAGTCGCGTCAACCGGCTCAAAGTCCAGGAACAACTTGATCTGATCGTCGCCGATCTCGTCACCAATCACCTGTTTCTTATCTTTACGCATTACCGACTCCAGCCAGCAGACATTTACACGGGATTTGAAGTCTACCTGCGAGGCGCAGGCTTCGAAAGCGCTGAAGAACCGCGCCTCCCACATTTGGATCTTCAGTATTTTTTGCTATTTGGTACGAACAGCACCGGTATGCAAATCCGCCCAGATATGCCCATTGGCATAACTGAGGAACTGCACATACACCGTGTCATTGCGCAGCAGGTCGACGATCACCCGGTATTGGGCAACGGGGTAAGACAGGGTCAGGGTCTTGGTCTTATCGTCGAACACCGGCTTTTTCAGGCTTTTGCTTTCGGCATCGAAGTTGAGCACCACCTGGTTGATGGTCGCGCCTTTGTTCAGGGGCTTGCCCTTGAGGCGGATCATCAGCGGTGAGGTCACCGGAATCGGTTGCTGGTTGGATTGACGCTGGTTGCCCACCACCACAGTGTATTCGGCGACTTGCAGCAACTGCTGCTGGTCCGGCGTTTCGGCGCGCAGGGCCAGGTCATCAGCCGGCAGGAATTGGTTGTGCATCGGCGCAGGAGCAGCGGCCAGGGGCAAACTGAGGGTCAGCGCCAGGGTGGCGCAGGTGCGTATCAACAGGTTCATGGACAGCTCCAGACGCAGGGGCCAAGCACGATAGCATGACACCCTGCGCCGGAGCCCGGATCACATGCCTTTGACGGCGTAAATCCCATTGGCGTTGCGCCAGTAGCCTTTGTAATCCATGCCGTAACCGAAGATGTAGCGATCAATGCACGGCAGGCCGACGAAATCGGCCTTCAACTCGGGGCGTGCCTTGCGGTCGTGGTCTTTGTCGATCAGCACGGCAGTGTGCACCTTGCGTGCGCCGGCATGTTTGCAGAAGTCGATGATCGCACCCAGGGTGTGACCCTCATCGAGGATGTCGTCGATGATCAACACGTCGCGGTCGATGAACGAAACTTCCGGTTTGGCTTTCCAGAACAGGTCGCCGCCACTGGTTTCGTTGCGATAACGGGTGGCGTGCAGGTAGGACGCTTCCAGCGGGAATTGCAGATGCGTGAGCAATTTTCCGGCGAAGATCAGCCCACCGTTCATCACGCAAAAGACCACTGGGTTGGTGTCGGCCATTTCGCGGGTGATGTGGGCGCCGACCTTGGCGATCGCTGCTTCGACTTGCGCTTCGGTGTACAGGCAATCAGCCTCACGCATGATTTGACGGATATGCTCAAGATCAGCGGACATGGCGCTCTCCAAGGGGGTGCTGTGGCAAGAAAAGCGGGCGAAGGTACGCTTCTCATGCGTTCCGAGCAAGCCTTAATGGACTAACGTACTAGATGTCTATAGGACAACACCCTCGGATAGATTAATCTAGGCCGGTTTTTTTGCCCGCCGCCGGAGCCTTTCCCATGCCCACTCGCGAGATCCGCCACCCGCTGATCCGACACAAACTCGGCCTTATGCGCCGCGCCGACATCAGCACCAAGAATTTCCGTGAGCTTGCTCAGGAAGTTGGAGCGCTGCTCACTTACGAAGCCACCAAAGATCTGCCTCTGGAAACCTACGACATCGAAGGTTGGGCTGGCACCGTCCAGGTCGAGAAGATCGCCGGTAAGAAGATCACCGTGGTGCCGATCCTGCGCGCCGGTATCGGCATGCTCGAAGGCGTGCTCAGCCTGATTCCGGGCGCCAAGGTCAGCGCCGTCGGCGTAGCCCGCAACGAAGAAACCCTGCAGGCCCACACCTACCTGGAAAAACTCGTACCGGAAATCAACGAGCGCCTGGCGATGATCATCGACCCGATGCTCGCCACCGGCAGCTCCATGGTCGCCACCATAGACCTGCTGAAAAAAGCCGGTTGCCGGGACATCCGCGCCATGGTGCTGGTGGCCGCTCCCGAAGGCATCGCCGCCGTCGAGAAAGCCCACCCGGACGTGCAGATCTACACCGCCTCCATCGATGAGCGCCTGAACGAACACGGCTACATCATCCCTGGCCTGGGCGATGCCGGTGACAAGATCTTCGGCACCAAGCAGAAGGACGCGTGAGCATGCAGGATGAGTTCAACGACCCGCTTTGGCGCCAGATCCTGTCTGGCGCACAAATGCTCTTCGTAGCATTTGGCGCGCTGGTGTTGATGCCACTGATCACAGGTCTTGATCCAAACGTCGCACTGTTCACCGCCGGCCTGGGCACGTTGTTGTTCCAGGTGGTGACAGGGCGGCAGGTGCCGGTGTTCCTGGCATCGAGCTTTGCCTTCATTACCCCGATCATTCTCGCCAAGGGCCAGTTCGGCCTCGCGGCGACCATGGGCGGGGTGATGGCAGCCGGGTTTGTCTATACCTTCCTCGGCTTGGCCGTGAAGATCAAAGGCACCGGTTTCATCGACCGCCTGCTGCCACCCGTGGTGATCGGCCCGGTGATCATTTCCATCGGCCTGGCCATGGCACCGATTGCCGCGAACATGGCGATGGGTAAATCCGGCGATGGCGCCGAGTTGATTCATTACCAGACGGCAATGATGATCTCGATGCCAGCACTGCTGACCACGTTGATCGTGGCGGTGTTCGGCAAGGGTATCTTCCGCCTCGTGCCGATCATATCCGGCGTGCTGGTGGGCTTTGCCATGGCGTTCTACTTCGGTGTGGTCGACACGGCGAAGATCGCCGCAGCACCGTGGTTCGCCCTGCCCCACTTCACTGCGCCGGAGTTCAACTGGCAGGCGATCCTGTTCATCGTCCCGGTGGCCCTGGCCCCGGCGATCGAACACATCGGCGGCGTGATTGCGGTGGGCAGCGTGACCGGTCGCGACTACCTGAAGAAGCCCGGCCTGCACCGCACCTTGCTCGGTGACGGCATCGCCACCACGGCCGCCGGCCTGTTTGGCGGCCCGCCGAACACCACCTACGCCGAAGTAACGGGCGCGGTGATGCTGACCAAGAACTACAACCCGAAAATCATGACCTGGGCGGCGGTGTTTGCCATCAGCCTGGCGTTCATCGGCAAGTTCGGCGCACTGCTGCAAAGCATCCCGGTGCCGGTGATGGGCGGGATCCTGTGCCTGCTGTTCGGCTCGATTGCCGCGGTGGGGATGAACACGTTGATCCGCCATAAGATCGACCTGGGTGAAGCGCGCAATCTGGTGATTGTGTCGGTGACCCTGGTGTTCGGGATTGGTGGGGTGCTGGTGGGGACCGGGACTGGTCCGGATGACTTCGGCCTGAAGGGCATTGCCCTGTGTGCGGTGGTAGCGATTGGCTTGAACCTGCTGCTGCCGGGCAATGATGGCTGGAAGAACAAGAAGCCGGATGAGCCGCTGATCTAACACATATGGCAGAACCTAATGTGGGAGGGGGCTTGCTCCCGATGGCAGTGTGTCAGTCAATTCATTAGCTGACTGATACACCGCTATCAGGGGCAAGTCCCCTCCCACATTTTTTGATCTTCAGTGTGGCTTAGAGCTCACCCAACCCATCGATCAGCGCCTGGTTCTGCTCCGGCGTACCGATGCTGATCCGCAGGAACTGGGCAATCCGCGCCTGCTTGAAGTGCCGCACAATCACCCCTTGCTCACGCAACTTGGCCGCCAGGCCGCCAGCGTCGTGCCGTGGGTGGCGGGCAAAGATGAAGTTGGCCGCTGACGGCAGCACTTCAAAGCCCTTGCCTTCCAGTTGCGCGACCAACTGGTTGCGACTGTCGATGACCAACTGGCACGTCTTCTCGAAGTACTCACGATCCTCGAAGGCCGCTGCCGCGCCGACAATCGCCAGGCGATCCAGCGGGTAGGAGTTGAAGCTGTTCTTGACCCGCTCCAGCGCTTCGATGAGGTCCGGGTGGCCCACGGCCAGGCCCACACGCAAACCGGCCAGTGAGCGCGACTTGGACAGGGTCTGGGTCACCAGCAGGTTCGGGTAACGGTCCACCAGGCTGATGGCGGTTTCGCCACCGAAGTCGATATAGGCTTCATCGACCACCACCACCGAATCCGGGCTGGCCTTGAGGATCTGCTCCACGGCGTCCAGCGCCAGGACGCAGCCGGTGGGCGCGTTCGGGTTGGGGAAGATGATCCCGCCGTTGGGCTTGGCGTAGTCCGCCACGCGGATCTGGAACTGCTCGTCCAATGGCACCGGGTCGGACTTGATGCCGTAGAGACCGCAGTACACCGGATAGAAGCTGTAGCTGATATCCGGGAACAGCAGCGGCAAGTCATGCTGGAACAGGCCATGGAAGATGTGCGCCAGGACTTCATCGGAACCGTTGCCGAGGAACACTTTGCCGGCGTCGATCCCGTAATACTTGGCCACGGCCTGCTTGAGCAGGTCGCTGTTGGGGTCCGGGTACAGGCGCAGGTTGTCGTTCAACTCGGCCTGCATCGCAGCCAGCGCCTTGGGCGACGGGCCGTAGGGGTTTTCATTGGTGTTGAGCTTGACCAGCTTGGTCAGCTTCGGTTGCTCGCCGGGCACGTAAGGCACGAGGTCCTTGACGAAGGGGCTCCAGAATTTGCTCATGTGTTATTTCCCCTCTTCCAGGATTCGGTACTCAGCACTACGGGCGTGGGCGCTCAGGGATTCACCACGGGCCAGCACCGAGGCGGTCTTGCCCAACTCGGACGCGCCTTGTGGCGAGCAGAAGATGATCGACGAACGCTTCTGGAAGTCATACACCCCCAGCGGCGACGAGAAACGCGCGGTGCCAGAGGTTGGCAAGACGTGGTTGGGACCGGCGCAGTAGTCGCCTAGCGCTTCGCTGGTGTGGCGGCCCATGAAGATCGCACCCGCATGGCGAATCGACGGCAGCCAGGCCTGTGGATCGGCCACGGACAGCTCCAGGTGCTCCGGCGCGATACGGTTGGCCACTTCGATGGCCTGCTCCATGTCACGCACCAGGATCAGCGCGCCACGACCATTGATCGACTTCTCGATGATCTCGGCGCGGTCCATGGTCGGTAGCAGCTTATTGATGCTGGCGGCGACCTTGTCGAGGAACTCGGCGTCCGGGCTGACCAGGATCGCTTGGGCGTCTTCGTCGTGCTCGGCCTGGGAGAACAGGTCCATGGCGATCCAGTCCGGGTCGGTCTGGCCGTCGCACACCACGAGGATTTCAGAAGGGCCGGCGATCATGTCGATACCGACCTGGCCGAACACATGGCGCTTGGCTGTGGCGACGTAGATGTTGCCGGGACCGACCACCTTGTCGACCTTCGGCACGCTTTCGGTGCCATAGGCCAGGGCTGCAACCGCCTGGGCACCGCCGATGGTGAACACGCGGTCGACACCGGCAATGCAGGCGGCAGCCAGCACCAGCTCGTTGATTTCACCGCGCGGGGTCGGTACCACCATGACCACTTCGGTCACGCCGGCCACTTTGGCCGGGATCGCGTTCATCAGCACCGACGACGGGTACGAGGCTTTACCGCCCGGCACGTACAGGCCGGCACGGTCCAGTGGCGTGACCTTCTGGCCCAGCACGGTGCCGTCGGCTTCGGTGTAGCTCCAGGAGTCCTGCTTCTGTTTTTCGTGGTAGCTGCGCACGCGGGTCGCGGCGACTTCGAGGGCTTCACGCTGGGGCGCGGTGATGCGCGTCAGGGCCAGCTCCAGGCGCTCGCGAGGCAGGATCAGATCGGACATGGACTTGACGTCCAGGCCGTCGAACTGGCGGGTAAAGTCCACCAACGCGGCGTCACCACGCTCGCGCACAGCCTTGATAATGTCGAGCACCCGCTGGTTGACCGAGTCGTCGGACACGCTTTCCCAGCTCAGCAGATGATCCAGATGATGGGCGAAATCCGGGTCGGCAGCGTTGAGTCGGGCAATTGCAGTGGACGTGGTCATAGCGAGGGCCTCAATAGAATTGGCAAAAACTCAGGCGCCCTAAACTAGCAGTCGTTTCCGCTTGGGCACCTGAGAATTCTGGCTATGAGGCGGATAGACGGGCGCAGCTTTTCAGCTACGCGGATGAGTCAACCGCGGTGTCGAGACTCCACTGCCTTGCGCAGGGTGTCGATCAACGCCTGGATACGGGCGTGCTGCATCTTCATCGACGCTTTGTTGACGATCAGCCGGGAGCTGATGTCGGCGATAAAGTCCTGTGGTTCAAGACCGTTGGCACGCAGGGTGTTGCCGGTGTCGACCACGTCGATGATCTTGTCGGCCAGGCCGATCAGCGGCGCCAGCTCCATCGAGCCGTAGAGCTTGATGATGTCGACCTGGCGGCCTTGTTCGGCGTAGTAACGCTTGGCGACGTTGACGAACTTGGTGGCCACGCGCAGGCGGCCTTTAGGCTCGACATCACCGACACGGCCAGCGGTCATCAGTTTGCACAGGGCAATGCGCAGGTCCAGCGGCTCGTAGAGGCCCTGGCCACCGTATTCCATCAACACGTCTTTACCGGCGACACCGAGGTCGGCCGCGCCATGTTCAACGTAAGTCGGCACGTCGGTAGCCCGTACGATCAGCAGGCGCACGTCGTCCTGGGTCGTGGGGATGATCAGCTTGCGGCTCTTGTCCGGATTCTCGGTCGGCACGATGCCCGCTTCAGCCAGAAGCGGCAAAGTGTCGTCAAGGATGCGGCCCTTGGACAGTGCGATGGTCAACATGGGAACGTCAGTCCTTCATCAGGCTATTGCTGTCCGGTCGCAAACGGCGCCAGACACAGATCGAGGCCATGACAGCCTCGATTTGAAACAAACCAGTGTCTGTAGGAGCGAGCTTGCTCGCGAAAAACGTCAACGATAACGCGTTTATTCAGACTCAACGCGGTGCCCATGAGTTCTTCGCGAGCAAGCTCGCTCCTACAATGCAGTGGGGACTAGCCCGGTACGCGGCGAATTTTCGCGCCGAGCATCTGCAGTTTTTCCTCGATGCACTCGTAACCACGGTCGATGTGGTAGATGCGGTCGATCAGGGTATCGCCTTCGGCGATCAGCGCCGAGATCACCAGGCTGGCCGAAGCGCGCAGGTCGGTGGCCATGACTGGCGCGCCCTTGAGCTTCTCGGTGCCGGTAACGATGGCGGTGTTGCCTTCAACCTGGATCTTCGCGCCCATGCGGTGCAGTTCGTACACGTGCATGAAGCGGTTTTCGAAGATGGTCTCGATCACGGCACCCGTACCTTCGGCAATCGCGTTCAAAGAGATGAACTGCGCTTGCATGTCGGTTGGGAACGCCGGGTACGGAGCAGTACGCACGTTAACGGCTTTTGGCCGCTTGCCGTGCATGTTCAGCTCGATCCAGTCTTCACCGGTGGTGATTTCGGCACCGGCTTCGCGCAGTTTTTCCAGGACCGCTTCCAGGATGGTCGGATCGGTGTCCTTGACCTTGACGCGACCACCGGTGACGGCAGCAGCAACCAGGTAGGTACCGGTCTCGATGCGGTCCGGCATCACTTTATAGGTGGCCGGGTGCAAGCGTTTCACACCGTCGATGGTGATGGTATCGGTGCCGGCGCCGGTGATGTTGGCACCCATGGCGATCAGGAAGTTGGCCAGGTCGACCACTTCAGGCTCGCGTGCAGCGTTTTGCAGCACACTGCGACCGTTGGCCAGGGCAGCGGCCATCATGATGTTCTCGGTACCGGTCACGCTGACGGTATCAAAGAAGAAGTTCGCGCCACGCAGGCCGCCTTCCGGCGCCTTGGCCTTGATGTAGCCGCCTTCGACGTCGATGGTCGCGCCCATGGCCTCAAGGCCGCGGATGTGCAGGTCCACCGGACGCGAGCCAATGGCGCAACCGCCAGGCAATGCGACTTCGGCTTCGCCGAAACGGGCGACCATCGGGCCCAGTACCAGGATCGACGCACGCATGGTTTTCACCAGTTCGTACGGGGCGATCAGGGTCTTGATGGTGCGCGGGTCGATTTCGACGGACAACTTCTCGTCGATTACCGGCTCAATACCCATGCGACCAAACAGCTCGATCATGGTGGTGATGTCGTGCAGGTGCGGCAGGTTGGCTACGGTTACCGGGCCATCGCACAGCAGGGTCGCCGCCAGGATCGGCAAGGCAGAGTTTTTCGCACCGGAAATGCGAATCTCGCCATCAAGGCGGGCACCGCCGGTAATAATCAATTTATCCATAAGAATCTCGACGCCTTGGGGGCTCAGGTGCGCTCGGCCCAGGCCGCGCGGCTGAAAAATTTCATAGTGACCGCGTGGATGCTGCCATCGGTGATCCACGGGTTCAAATGGGCATAGATCTGCTGCTGACGCTTGACCGGGCTGAGTGCCGCCAGTTCATCGCTAATCACGTTCAGCTGGAAGTTGCAGCCTTCGCCTTCAACTTCTACGTTCGTATCCGGCAGCTTTCCTTCGAGAAAGCTCTTAACTTCTAGGGCCTGCATGATCAACCTCTATCGGCGCCCAGTGCGCACGGGTCGCACATCATACAAAAAAGCCCCGCGCCTGCGAACCCCGCATAGCAGGACTCTGACGGGGGGCTTCATCGATAATGTGTATTAAGGATGCGCCAACAGTTCGGTCAAACCGGAAACTTCGGCGATTTCACGCATGTCTTCAGGCAATGCACGGATGCTGACCGTTTTTTTGGCCGCCTCGGCATCACGCATGAAGCACAGCAGCAACGACAAGCCGACGCTGCTGGACTTGGTTACCGCCGAGCAATCCAGCACCAACTCAGGGGCCGTGCTGGTCTTGATCAGCGTCTGGCCCTGCTTGCGCAGGTCAGGCCCGGTGCGGTAATCCAGCACGCCGCTGAGGAACAACTCGCCAGCGTCGCCGAGACGAACAGCCGACTCGGTCATTGCGCAGGCTTCCCGGCAGCTTTATCAGTCTCTTCCTTGGCCTTGGCGACTTCACCGGCCCAACCATTGATGGTTTTGTCCAGGTCGTTGCCATTGCGCTGCATGGCGTCGGCGAACTGGTCACGGAACAGCTTGCCGATGTTGATGCCATTGATGATCACGTTGCGCAGTTTCCACTCGCCCTTGACCTTCTCAAGCGTGTACTGCACCGGGTAGACGGCGCCGTTGTTACCCTTGACGCTCATGTTGACGCTGGTGCGATCACCCGATTCATCCCCGGCTGGAGCGACGGTAATGCCCTGGTTGTTGTACTCAAGCAACGCATTGCCATAGAACTGGAACAGGCCGCGCTTGAAGTTTTCCTGGAACGTCTGCATTTGCGCAGGGGTGGCCTTGCGCGAATATTTGACCGTCATGATGCTGCGCGAAATGCCTTCAGCATCGACGACAGGACCGACGATGGTGTTCAGCGCTTCGTAGAATTTGCTCGGGTCTTGCTTGTACTGCTCTTTATTGGCAGTCAGGTCAGCCAACATCTTGTTGGTAGTGTCCTGCACCAGTTCGTGCGCAGAACCTGCCGCGTTGGCCATCAATGGCAGCGCCGCAAGCAGTACCAGCAGGCCACGTCGCAAGGTAGAGATCATGAACAGATTCCTCATTTGGCGTCTTTATTGACCGTATTGAGCAGGAATTTACCGATCAGGTCCTCAAGCACCAGCGACGACTGCGTGTCGTGGATGGTCGAACCATCCTTGAGCAGGGCTGTTTCCCCGCCTACGCTGACACCGATGTACTTCTCGCCCAGCAGACCCGCAGTCAGGATAGATGCAGTGGAGTCGGTCGGCAGATTATCTACCTTCTTGTCCAGTTGCATCGTCACTCGCCCGGTGAAGCTGTCGCGATCCAGATCGATTGCCGTGACCTTGCCGATGGTGACACCGGCCATGGTCACTTTAGCTCTGACAGTCAAACCGGCGATATTGTCGAAGTACGCGTAAAGTTTATAAGTATCGGCGGTGGGGCTGGCCGAAAGGCCACTGACTCGCAGGGCCAGCAACAGTAAAGCCAGGATGCCAGCCAGCAAGAAAAGGCCGACACCGATTTCCACAGTGCGGTTTTGCATCAGAAATCTCCAAACATCAAGGCGGTCAAAATGAAGTCAAGGCCCAGTACTGCCAGCGAGGCGTACACAACGGTCTTGGTGGTGGCGCGACTGATCCCTTCTGAAGTGGGCTCACAGTCGTAGCCTTGGAATACGGCGATCCAGGTCACTACAAAGGCGAAGACGATGCTCTTTATGATGCCGTTGAGCACGTCACCGCTGAAGGTCACGCTGTTTTGCATGTTGGCCCAGTAGGAGCCGTCGTAGACGCCCAGCCAGTCCACCGCCACCCACGAACCGCCCCAGATACCGACCACGCTGAAGATCATCGCCAGCAATGGCAGGGAAATAAAGCCGGCCCACAGGCGCGGGGCAACAATGTACTTGAGCGGGTCCACGCCGATCATTTCCAGGCTGGACAACTGCTCGGTGGACTTCATGTTGCCGATTTCGGCAGTCAACGCGGAACCCGCGCGCCCGGCAAACAGCAATGCGGTCACGACCGGCCCCAGTTCACGCAGCAGCGTCAGGGCAACCATCTGCCCCACCGCCTGCTCCGAACCGTAGCTGGAAAGGATATTGAAGCCCTGCAAGGCGAGCACCATCCCGATGAACACCCCGGAGACCACAATGATCACCAAGGACATCACGCCCACCGAATGCAGCTGCTTGATCAAAAGACCAAAGCCACCGCCAATACCGCCGCGCCCGAGCAGTGCGTGGAACAGGAAAATTGTCGAGCGGCCCAGCACTTCGACGATGTCGATGCCGGAGCGACCGAAAAGGCGAACCTTCTCGATAAGAGATGTCTTGCGCATCAGCGCTTCCCCAGAAGGTCTGAGCGGTAATCCGCTGCCGGAAAGTGAAAAGGCACAGGGCCATCGGGATCGCCGGTCATGAATTGGCGAATACGCGGGTTATCGGCGTTCATCAGCTCTTCAGGCGTGCCCTGCCCCAGTACCTGGCCATCACCGACTACATAGAGGTAGTCGGCGATGCTCGCGGTTTCTGCAAGGTCGTGGGAGACCACGATACTGGTGATGCCCAACGCGTCGTTGAGCAGGCGGATCAGGCGTACCAACACGCCCATGGCGATCGGATCCTGGCCGACGAAGGGCTCGTCGTACATGAGGATCTGCGGGTCGAGGGCAATGGCGCGCGCCAGGGCCACGCGACGCTTCATGCCGCCGGACAGCTCGTCAGGCATCAGGTCGATGGCGCCGCGGAGGCCCACGGCCTGCAGTTTCAGCAACACAATGTCACGAATCATTTCATCGGACAGCTGGGTATGAACCCGCAGCGGAAACGCCACGTTCTCGAATACATCGAGGTCGGTGAACAGTGCACCGCTCTGGAACAGCACACCCATATGCTTGCGCGCATCGAACAGATCGCTGCGCGACAAGGTCGGCAGGTTCTGGCCGTTCACCCACACTTCACCGGCGCTGGGGCGCAATTGCATGCCCATCAGACGCAACAGGGTGGTCTTGCCGCAACCGGACGGCCCCATGATGCCCGTAACCTTGCCGCGGGGAATGCGAATATCGACGTTATTGAAGATGCTGCGCGTCCCGCGCTTGAAGGTCAGTCCCTTCAGCTCGACCGCGTAGGCGTTATCGGCACTCATCTAAACTCCTTGGGATGCAGCCTCTCACTCAGACACCACGCACGCGACAATCGTTTGCAACGGTGACGCATATAGATAGCCACATGGGCTGGGCGGACCGAACTGGCGGCGAACTATATCACTGCTGGTACAGGGCGCCCAAGGCCGGAACGGCGCAAGTTCAGTTTGCGGACAGGGAAAAAACGTTGCTGGCTATGTTACTGAGGATCGATCTCAGACACTCGCGGAATAAAGCCTGACGAACTTGCGTGAGGGAATTGATCATTACCGCTATAATCGCCGACTTTTCGTCAGGCTATACGATTTCAGACATGAGCCAATCCAGCGACCTTATTCAATCCGCACAACGCACCATCCGCCTCGAAGTTGAAGCCGTAGAAGGCTTACTGGCCCACATCGACGCAGATTTCGTACGCGCCTGCGAGATGATTCTGGCCAGCAAGGGCCGCGTTGTCGTGGTCGGCATGGGCAAGTCGGGCCACGTCGGCAACAAGATCGCCGCCACCCTGGCCAGCACCGGGACCACCGCATTTTTTGTGCACCCGGCCGAAGCCAGTCACGGCGACATGGGCATGATTACCAAGGATGACATCATCCTCGCGCTGTCCAACTCCGGCACCACCAACGAAATCGTGACCCTGCTGCCGCTGATCAAGCGCCTGGGTATCCAGCTGATCAGCGTCACCGGCAACCCCGAATCGACGCTGGCCAAGGCTGCCGAAGTGAACCTGAATGTTCACGTGGACCACGAGGCCTGCCCACTGAACCTGGCGCCGACCTCCTCCACCACCGCCGCACTGGTGATGGGCGATGCCCTGGCCGTGGCGTTGCTGGAAGCCCGCGGGTTTACCGCAGAGGACTTCGCGTTTTCCCACCCAGGCGGCGCACTGGGCCGCCGCCTGCTGCTGAAAGTGGAAAATGTCATGCATTCGGGTGATGAATTGCCTCACGTCCAGCGCGGCACCTTGCTGAAGGACGCGCTGATGGAAATGACCCGCAAAGGCCTGGGCATGACCGTGATCCTGGAAGCCGATGGACGCCTGGCCGGGGTATTCACGGACGGCGATCTGCGCCGCACCCTGGACCGCACCATCGACATCCACACCGCAACCATCGACGCCGTGATGACCCCCCATGGCAAGACTGCACGCCCTGAAATGCTGGCAGCCGAAGCATTGAAGATCATGGAAGACCACAAGATCGGCGCGCTGGTGGTGGTCAATAACGACGACCACCCGGTTGGCGCCCTGAACATGCACGACTTGCTGCGTGCGGGAGTGATGTAAATGACCAGCGACCTGTTGCAACGCGGCAAGAACATCAAACTGGCGATTTTCGACGTCGACGGCGTGCTGACGGATGGCCGCCTGTACTTCCTCGAAGACGGCAGTGAATTCAAGACGTTTAACACCCTCGACGGCCAGGGCATCAAAATGCTGATGGCAGCAGGTGTGCAAACTGCCATTATCAGCGGCCGAAAAACGCCCGTTGTGGAACGCCGCGCACAAAACCTGGGGATTCCTCACCTGTATCAGGGCCGCGAGGATAAACTGGTGGTTCTGGACGAGCTTCTTGGCAAACTCAACCTAAGCTATGAGCAGGTCGCCTACTTGGGCGATGATCTGCCCGACTTGCCGGTCATTCGCCGAGTCGGCCTGGGCATGGCCGTCGCCAATGCGGCGACATTTGTTCGCGAGCACGCTCATGGCATCACCACCGCCCGTGGCGGCGAAGGTGCTGCCCGCGAGTTCTGTGAACTGATCCTGCGAGCCCAAGGCAGTCTTGAAGCGGCCCACGCCGCCTACCTATAGAGCGTTTTATGCTGAGCAAAAAGATTCGCAACTTCCTGCTATTCGGAGTCATCGCCGCGCTGTTCCTCGCGGTGGGCTACTGGAATATCAGCCCGGGGCGCTTCCTCGACCAGCCTGTCGCGCAGGTTGACGAAGGGGCTATCGACTATTACGCCACCAATGCCTATAGCGTGCAGTTCCTGCCCGACGGCAAGGTGCAGTACGAAATGACCTCGGACAAAGTCGAGCATTTGAAGGCCACCGAAGTCACCCTGCTGACCAATCCGGACCTGAACCTGTACCGCGGCACCGAGTTTCCGTGGCATGTCACGAGCAAGCGTGGCGAGGTGAACCCGGACGGCACCGAGGTGGAACTGATTGACTCCGTACGCGTTGCGCGCACGGACGCCAAAAACCGTGACACGGTGATTACCAGCAGTCGCATGACCGTATTCCCACAGAAGCAATATGCGCAGACCGAGCAAGACGTTAGAATCGACGGCGCTGGCGGTGTATCGACTGGCAAGGGAATGAAAGCGTATTTGAAAGAAAGCAGGATACACCTGCTATCGAACGTAAGAGGACAGTATGAGGCTCGTTAAAACTCTCCCTATTTTGCTCGGTTTGGGCGCAGCACTGGGAAGCGTGAGCGCCTGGGCTCTGCCGAACGATAGCCAGCAACCGATCCACATCTCCGCTGACGATGCGCAGCTGGATGACAAGCAAGGCGTCGCCACCTACACCGGCGGCGTGATCATCACCCAGGGCTCGATGAAGATCACCGGCAACACGGTGACACTGACGCGCACCCAGGCGGGCGATATTGACGTAGTGACCTCGGTGGGCAACCTGGCTTACTTCGAACAGAAGCAGTCGGCTACCGACACAGGTCCGATGAAGGGCTACGGCAAGACCATCCAGTACCATGCCCAGCAGAATCGCATCGTGCTGATCGACCAGGCCAAGGTGCTCAGCCCCGATGGCAACTCCACGGAAGGTGAAAAGATCACCTATGACACCGTGAAGCAGATCGCCAATGCCGGTCGCGCCAATGGCAGCAAGGTCACCGCGCCACGCCCACGTATCGACATGGTTATCCAGCCGAAGAAGAAGGCCGAGTAATGGCAACCCTGAAAGCCCAGCATCTGGCCAAGGCCTATAAAAGCCGTCAGGTCGTGCGCGACGTCAGCCTGTCGATCGACAGCGGCCAGATTGTCGGCTTGCTTGGCCCCAACGGCGCCGGCAAGACCACCTGTTTCTATATGATCGTCGGCCTGGTCCAGGCGGACCAGGGTCGCGTACTGATCGACGACTTGGACGTGAGCCACCAGCCAATGCACGGGCGTGCCCGTGCAGGTATCGGCTATCTTCCGCAGGAAGCGTCGATCTTCCGCAAGCTGTCGGTATCCGACAACATCATGGCCATCCTTGAAACCCGCAAGGAACTCGACCGTGACGGCCGCCGCAAAGAATTGGAAAGCCTGCTTCAGGAATTCCACATCAACCACATTCGCGACAACCTTGGCATGAGCCTGTCCGGTGGTGAACGACGTCGCGTGGAAATCGCCCGCGCCCTGGCCACTGCCCCCAAGTTCATCCTGCTGGACGAACCGTTTGCCGGCGTCGACCCCATCTCGGTCGGCGACATCAAGCAGATCATCCATCACCTCAAGGCCAAGGGTATTGGTGTGCTGATCACTGACCACAACGTCCGTGAGACCCTCGATATCTGCGAAACTGCCTATATCGTCAATGATGGTCAACTGATCGCCGAAGGCGACTCCGCCACCATCCTGGCCAACGAACTGGTCAAGGAAGTGTACCTGGGTCACGAGTTCCGCCTGTAAAACCGCCCGCAACAACAAGGTGGCGGCAGGTCGTTTGCCCGACGCGCGGGAGTCAATGAAAACCTCTGGATTTTTATTGTTACCGCGCTCTAGGCAAAGCCCTCGATATCAGGCATATAATTTGCTTATGTTTGGCGCTCACGCGCCCTGTCGTGGATGGCGCATTGCGCCGGCGAATAAGGTGTTAAGCCCCTGCCATGAAACCATCGCTAGTCCTGAGAATGGGCCAGCAGCTGACGATGACACCGCAGCTGCAACAGGCCATCCGCCTGCTCCAATTGTCGACCCTGGACCTGCAACAGGAAATCCAGGAGGCCCTGGAGTCCAATCCGATGCTCGAACGCCAGGAAGAAGGCGACGACTTCGATAATGCAGACCCACTGGCTGACAACATCGAGCAAAAACCCAATCCCGACGTACAGGAACCCTCCTACCAGGAAACCGCCCCCACGGTGGATAATCTTGAGGAAGGCGATTGGAACGAACGCATTCCCAACGAACTTCCCGTGGACACCGCCTGGGAAGACGTCTATCAGACCAGCGCCAGCAGCCTGCCCAGCAATGACGATGACGAGTGGGATTTTACCACCCGCACTTCCGCCGGCGAGAGCCTGCAGAGCCATCTGTTGTGGCAACTGAACCTCGCGCCGATGTCCGACACCGATCGCCTGATCGCCGTGACCCTGATCGACTGCATCAATAACCAGGGTTATCTGGACGAGACGCTCGAAGAGATTCTCGAGGCCTTCGACCCGGAACTGGACATAGAGCTGGACGAGATCGAAGCCGTCCTGCACCGCATCCAACAGTTCGAACCTGCCGGCATTGGTGCCCGCACCCTCAGTGAATGCCTGCTGCTGCAACTGCGTCAACTGCCCGCCAAGACGCCTTGGCTCGCCGAAGCGCAGCGCCTGGTCAACGATTACATCGACCTGCTGGGTAGCCGCGACTACAGCCAGCTGATGCGCCGCATGAAGCTCAAGGAAGACGACCTGCGCCAGGTCATAGAACTGGTACAGAGCCTCAACCCGCGCCCAGGCTCGCAGATCGAGTCGAGCGAAGCCGAATACGTGGTCCCCGATGTGATTGTGCGCAAGGACAACGAACGCTGGCTGGTTGAACTGAACCAGGAATCGGTGCCACGCCTGCGGGTCAACCCGCAATATGCCGGTTTTGTACGCCGCGCCGACACCAGTGCCGACAACACGTTCATGCGCAACCAGTTGCAGGAGGCCCGTTGGTTCATCAAGAGCCTGCAGAGCCGCAACGAAACCCTGATGAAAGTTGCCACCCAGATCGTCGAGCACCAGCGCGGCTTCCTGGAGTATGGCGACGAAGCAATGAAACCGCTGGTTCTGCACGACATCGCCGAAGCAGTGGGCATGCACGAATCGACGATTTCCCGGGTGACCACGCAAAAATTCATGCATACCCCACGGGGCATATATGAGCTGAAATACTTTTTCTCCAGCCATGTAAGCACCTCGGAAGGCGGCGAATGCTCGTCCACGGCGATCCGCGCGATCATCAAAAAACTGGTTGCGGCGGAAAATCAGAAAAAGCCGTTGAGTGACAGCAAGATCGCTGGTTTACTGGAGGCACAAGGCATTCAGGTCGCCCGTCGAACCGTCGCCAAGTACCGCGAATCCCTTGGGATCGCGCCTTCCAGCGAGCGTAAGCGTTTGATGTGACGGGCGGGCCACAGCGTTCCAGTGGCGGGTATTCCTACCCGCCGCTTTATGCACTGGCAACGAAGGAGAAGCTGTATGCAAGTCAACATCAGTGGACACCAACTGGAAGTCACCAAGCCTCTACGTGAATACACCGAGAGCAAGCTGAACAAGCTTGCGGGGCATTTTGACAAGATCACCAATGTGCAGGTCATCATGGAGGTCGATAAGCTCAAGCAGAAAATCGAGGCCACCCTGCACGTACCGAATGCCAAGCTCGTCGCCAATGCAGAGCATGGCGATATGTACGCGGCCATTGACTTGCTCTACGACAAGCTGGACCGCCAACTCATAAAGCATAAGGAAAAGAATCTGCACCTGATGCAAGGTACAGGTCGTTAACTCTCCCCCCATGATCCGACTTGAAACCATCCTGACCCCCGGCCGTTCCCTCGTGAACGTGCCGGGCGGCAGTAAAAAGCGCGCCCTCGAACAAATTGCCAACCTGATCGGCCGTGAAGTGCCCGAGCTGGATACGCAAGCCGTGTACGAGGCGTTGATTGCCCGTGAAAAACTCGGCTCGACCGGTTTTGGTAACGGCATCGCCATTCCTCACTGCCGCCTCAAAGGCTGCGAAATACCCGTAAGCGCCCTGCTGCACCTGGATGCGCCCATCGACTTCGACGCCATTGACGGCGCCCCGGTGGACCTGCTGTTCGTCCTGCTGGTCCCGGAAGCTGCCACCGACGCGCACCTGGAACTGCTCCGGCAGATCGCCAGCATGCTCGACCGCAAGGAAGTACGCGACAAACTGCGCAGTGCCAAGAGCAATGAGGCGCTGTACCAGGTTGTACTGGATGAACAGAACGGGCAGTAATCATGCGTTTGATCATCGTCAGCGGCCGCTCCGGCTCGGGTAAAAGCACCGCCCTCAATGTTCTTGAGGATAACGGCTTCTATTGCATCGACAACCTGCCCGCCGGTCTGCTGCCGGAATTGGCGGAACGCGCGCTGATCCACACCGAACTGGCCCAGCCACTGGTCGCCGTTTCGATTGATGCCCGCAACCTGCCCAGCCACCTCACGCGGTTCCCCGAATTGCTCGAAGAGGTGCGCGCCAAGCACATTCATTGCGATGTGCTGTACTTGGACGCCGACGAAGAAACCCTGCTCAAGCGTTTCTCCGAGACCCGTCGACGTCACCCCCTCAGCAGCCCCCACCGTTCTCTGGCCGAAGCCATCGAGGACGAAACCAAGCTGCTGGGTCCGATCATTGACCTCGCCGACCTCAAGATCAACACCACCAGCCTCAACCTGTACCAGTTGCGCGATGCCATCAAGCTACGCCTGCTGAATCAGCCAGAGCCTGGCACCGCGTTCCTGGTCGAGTCATTTGGCTTCAAGCGTGGCATGCCGGTGGATGCAGATTTGGTGTTCGATGTACGCTGCTTGCCCAACCCGTACTGGAAGCCAGAGTTGCGCGACCAGTCCGGTCTTGACCTACCAGTGGCCGAGTACCTGGCCGCACAGCCGGATGTGCAGGAGATGTTCCAGGACATTTCCAGCTACCTGCTCAAATGGTTGCCGCGCTTCGCAGCAAGCAACCGGGCCTATGTCACCATTGCCATTGGCTGTACCGGCGGCCACCACCGTTCCGTCTACCTGACCGAGCGCCTGGGCCAGGTACTTCAACAAACCCTCAAGAACGTCCAGGTTCGCCACCGCGACCTTAGCTGAAAGGAACACCCCCGCGATGCCCGCTCTGGAAATTGAAATCATCAACAAGCTGGGTCTGCATGCCCGCGCCTCGGCCAAGTTCGTCGGCGTTGCCGGGCAGTTCCCTTGCCAGATCCGCGCCGGGCGCACCCCGGAGAGCATGGTCGACGGCAAGAGCATCATGGCCATGATGATGCTGGCAGCCGGCAAAGGGACCAAGATCCACCTGAAGACCGAAGGTGAGCAAGAGCAGGAAGCGATGGACGCACTGGTGGAGCTGATCAACAACTTCTTCGGCGAAGGCGAATAACCCTTTTGTAGGAGCGAGCCTGCTCGCGAAGCATACAAGCAAGCAACTCACGTGATACCAGGCTGCACGCGTTATCGTTGACGCTTTTCGCGAGCAAGCTCGCTCCTGCAGAGAGCGGGTGTCACCCTAAGGCGGTATCCATCACCATCATCAAGCAGAACCCTATGCACAGCCCCAGGCTGGCAAGCTTTTCGTGACCATTGCGCCGCGACTCAGGGATCACTTCATGGGTGACTACCAACAACATAGCGCCAGCAGCCAGCGCCAGGCCCAAAGGCAATAGCACCTCGGCCAACGTCACCAGCCAGGCACAAAGCACGGCAAACACCGGCTCCACCAAGCCTGACGCGGCGCCGATCAGAAATGCCCTGACCCGCGACATCCCTGCCCCCGCCAACACCAACGCAATCACCAGCCCTTCTGGCACATCCTGCAAGGCAATACCCATCGCCAGGCTGTCTGCATCCGGCATGCCGCCACCGGCCGAGACGCCAACGGCCATACCTTCGGGGATGTTGTGGGCGATGATGGCGAACACGAACAGCCAGATACGCGGTGGAATCACCGGTTTATCCGGCGTGCCCACCAACATCTCCGGGCTGGCGCCGGAGACCTTGCGGTCCACCAGATACAAACCGAATGCCCCCAGCATGATGCCAAAGCTGATCAACCCACCTGCACCCCAGGGCGAAAGGCCAAGGGTTTCGGCAGCGGCAATACCCGGCACGACCAGCGAAAAGGCAGTCGCCGCCAGCATCACGCCGGCACCGAAGCCCAACAAGGTGTCGCTCAACGCCACCGGCATCCGCCGAATCACCAATACCGGCACCGCCCCCAACGCCGTGCCAAGCGCGCAAATCGCCCCGCCCTGTAAGGCGCGCATGATGCGCGGTTCCAGGTCCAGCCAGGCCAGCCCGTGGGCCACCAGCAATGCAGTACCTGCCAATAGCAGCAGCGAGCCAAACGCATAACGAAACATTCGCACGCTGCTGATCGCCAGTGTTTCAGTGCCCATAGTCGGCCTTAGATCGTGTTATCGAGGTGAATGTCAGGCCAACGCGGCCTGATAGCGTGCGGCAACTTCCGGCCAGTTAATGACGCTGTAGAACGCATTGATGTATTCAGGGCGACGGTTCTGGTAGCGCAGGTAATAAGCATGCTCCCAGACGTCCAGACCGAGAATCGGCGTGTTGCCATTCATCAGTGGGCTGTCCTGGTTGCCGCTGCTTTCCACTATCAGCGTCTTTTGCGGGGTGACGCTCAACCAGGCCCAGCCGCTGCCGAAACGGGTCAAGGCGGCCTTGGTGAAGGCTTCCTTGAAACTGTCGAAACCGCCGAGTTGCTCTTCAACAGCTTTTCCCAACGCACCGTCGGGCTTGCCGCCACCTTTAGGCGACATCACCGCCCAGAACAGTGAGTGGTTGGCGTGGCCACCGCCTTGGTTGATGACGGCCGCGCGCAGTTTTTCCGGCAGTTGCTGCACACTGGACACCAGTTTCTCCACCGGCCAGCCCGCAAATTCGGTGCCCTCGACCGCCGCATTGAGGTTATTGATGTAGGTCTGATGGTGCTTGGTGTAGTGAATCTCCATGGTTTGCGCATCGATATGCGGCTCAAGGGCATCGTAGGCATAGGGCAAGGCAGGCAAGGTGTAGGTCATATCAATGTGCTCCGTATTGAGACGGGGTCGGCTGCACCGCAGTACCGCCCAGCAAGCGATGGGTGCGTGGGTACTCGCCGTGATCGCTGATGAAATTCAATAACTCGACGTAAGTCTTGCTACTCTGGCGCAGGGCCGCTTCGCGCAGTTGCGGGCTCAGACGCGCGTCCTGCATGGTCTGCAGCAGGCGCTGGTGAATGGCGCAGAGGTACTCGGCGCTTTCCTCTGGCTGATTCAGGCGCAGGTGCAAGTCCGCCAGGTTGTGATGGGAGATGACGCAAGCCGCCACTGCTTCGTCGGCATTCGCCCAGCGTTCGAACAACACTTGAGCCAGGGCCAGGGCTTGCAGATAGGCCTCGCGAGCGTCAACCAATTCGCCCTGCATAAAGCAGCGATTGGCCCGTTCGATCGTGCGTTTCCAGTGCTCCATGGTGAGCCTCCAAAGCAGGGTCGGTGATTACACGCCGCCAGCCGTGAGTTTTTCCGGATCCAACAGGACTTCCAGCTGGCTGCGGGGCAGGTCGGTATGTTCAAGGGCCACATCAATCACCGGACGACCTTGTTGATAGGCCTTCTTGGCGATTTCAGCGGCCTTTTGGTAACCAATGATCGGGTTGAGTGCGGTGACCAGGATCGGATTGCGCGACAGTGCTTCCTTGAGCTTGGCTTCGTTGACCTTGAAGCTGGCGATCGCCTTGTCTGCCAACAGACGGCTGGAATTGGCCAGCAACTCGAGGCTGCTGAGCAGGTTCTGGGCAATGATCGGCAACATCACGTTTAATTCGAAGTTGCCGGATTGACCGGCCACGGTGATCACCGTGTCATTGCCAATGACTTGTGCAGCCACCATGGCGGTGGCTTCCGGAATCACCGGGTTGACCTTGCCGGGCATGATCGAGGACCCCGGTTGCAGACCTTCCAGCTCGATCTCCCCCAGGCCGGCAAGTGGGCCCGAGTTCATCCAGCGCAGGTCGTTGGCGATTTTCATCAGCGACACGGCAGTCGCCTTTAACTGGCCGGAGACGGCGACGGCAGTGTCCTGGGAGCCGATCAGCGCGAACAGGTTCTTGCCGGGGGTGAACTTCACGCCGGTCAGGCTGCTGAGCTGTTGACTGAAACGCGCGGCGAATTCCGGGTGCGCGTTAATCCCGGTGCCCACCGCCGTCCCGCCCTGGGCCAAAGCCTGCAAACTCGGAAGCAAGTCCTGCAAATGGCCGATATTGGCCTTGAGTTGCTGCGCCCAGCCATTGAGTACCTGGCTCATACGTACGGGCATGGCGTCCATCAGGTGCGTACGGCCGGTCTTGATGAATGGGTGGACTTCTTCGGCCTTCTGCTCGATCACCTGCACCAGGTGCAGCAGGGCCGGCAGGGTTTGCTCGTGCAGCACCAACGCAGCACTGACGTGGATGGTGGTGGGAATGATGTCGTTGCTGCTTTGGCCGCAGTTAACGTGGTCATTGGGGTTGACCCCTTCACCCAGCAAACGGCTGGCCAAGGTGGCAATCACTTCGTTGGCATTCATGTTCGAACTGGTGCCGGAACCAGTCTGAAAAATGTCCACCGGGAAGTGCTGCATGTAATCGCCTTCGAGCAAGCCTTGGGCGGCATCGACGATGGCTTTGCCCTGCCCTTCGCTGATCTGCTTGAGGTCGACGTTGACCTTGGCAGCCGCCGTCTTAGCCAGGATCAGGGCGCGAATGAACTGCGCCGGCATGCGTTGGTGACTGATCGGAAAGTTGTTCACCGCGCGCTGGGTTTGCGCTCCGTACAAGGCCTCGGCGGGGACTTGCAGTTCGCCCATGCTGTCGCGTTCGATACGGGTGTTACTCATCGGAAGATCCTTGCACCAGGTCAGAAACGGAAATGGAGGGAAGCAATTCGCAGGTCGCCAATTGCCAGGCAAAGCTCTGCCAGCGCTTGAGGCGGCAGGCACAGTGGGAGAGTTTTTCCAGGTCGCGTAATGGGCGCCAGGCCTGGTCAAGGCAAATCGAGCGCCAATGCCACGGCAGGGCGATATCACTGGCGGTGTCGATCAGCAGGCGGAATGAGGTTTCTGCGATGGTCCATGGATGGGTCGCGGTGCAGCACGCCAGGTATCGCCCCTCATTAAGGTAATGTTCGATCAGGCGAGGCTCATTGGGATCCAGGCCGCAGCGAATCTGACGACTCATCCAACGCCAGCTTTCCAGGTAGGGATCCTCATGCAGGACAGAACTCATGATCCACACTCGCTCGGTAATGATATTTATTATTAAATGATATTGAGAATCAAAACAAGAGTGGCACAGTAATCCCCCTGAAACACGCCCACAAAAAAGGCGCGCCATCCATAAGATGGCGCGCCTTTTGTGTGAAGCTGTAGCGGGATTAGCTGCCCGCGACGGTCATCCTCTCAATCAGCACCGAGCCTGTACGAATATTACTGCGCAGCTCCAGGTCATTTCCCACAGCAACGATCTGCTTGAACATATCGCGCATATTGCCGGCAATGGTCACTTCCTGGACGGCGAACTGAATCTCACCGTTTTCCACCCAGAAACCCGCCGCACCACGGGAGTAATCCCCGGTGACCATATTCAGGCCATGGCCCATCAATTCGGTCACCAACAGGCCACGCCCCATGCGACGCAACAACGCCGCCTGGTCTTCATCGCCATGGGTCACGAACAGGTTATGCACCCCACCGGAGTTGGCGGTGCTTGGCAGACCGAGTTTGCGGCCTGAGTAGGTGCCCAGCACGTAGGACACCAGTTCTCCGTTCTCGACGAACGGCTTGGCATACGTGGCCAGACCGTCGCCATCGAACGCCGAACTGCCCATGGCACGCATCAAGTGCGGACGCTCATCAATGGTCAACCACTCGGGAAACAACTTCTGGCCAATCGCGCCTTCAAGGAACGAAGACTTGCGATACAGATTGCCGCCAGAAATGGCCCCCAGGAAACTGCCGAACAAACCGCCAGCCAGCTCTGCCGAAAACAGCACCGGCACTTCACAGGTAGGCACCGGGCGCGCGCCCAGGCGGCTCGCGGCACGTTGTGCAGCACGTTGACCAATGCTGACCGGATCAGCCAGCAATTCACCCTGGCGGCTTACGTCATACCAGTAATCACGCTGCATCTGGCCATTGGCCTCAGCGATCATCACGCAGCTCAAACTGTGCCGGGTGGACGCATACCCCCCGATAAACCCGTGGCTGTTGCCGTATACGCGACAGCCCTGGTGAGTGCTCAACGTGGTGCCATCGGCGTTCTTGATGCGGGCATCGGCATCGAACGCTGCAGCTTCACAGGTCAGCGCCAGCTCAATGGCCTGCTCGGGCGTGATATCCCAGGCATGGAACAGATCGAAATCCTTCAAGTCCTTGGCCATCAGCGCCTTATCGGCCAAGCCCGAGCTTTCGTCCTCGGAGGTGTGTTGCGCAATCGCCAACGCGGCGGCCACCGTTTCGCGGATCGCTTCCGGGCCGCTGGCCGACGTGCTGGCCGAACCTTTGCGCTGCCCCACGTATAAGGTGATACCAAAGCCCTGGTCGCGGTTGAACTCGACCGTTTCCACTTCCCGCTGACGCACCGACGTCGACAGCCCCTGCTCCAGCGACACCGCCACTTCACAGGCACTGGCCCCCTGGCGCTTGGCCTCGGCAAGGATCTGCTCGACTTGTTCCTGCAGGGCCGGTAACGCTTGCGGACCGACGCTTTGGGCTGCACTCATGGTTTTCTCCACTCAAATTCTGCTTTCGGTTAAGGCCATCGAGCGACCGGGCCGGACAAGCGGCCCCCGACTGGTTATCATGGCGGCGTTTCTTTGCGGACTGCCACCATGGTTGATTCTTACGACGACTCCCTCGATGGGGAGAAAAGCAAAACCCAGGTCAAACGTGAGCTGCATGCTCTGGTTGACCTTGGCGAGCGCCTTACAACGCTCAAGAAAGACTTGATTGCAAAACTGCCACTGACCGACGAAATGCGCCGGGCTCTTGCGGACGCACCCAAGCACACCGCGAATATCGCGCGTAAACGGCACATCATGTTTATCGGCAAGCTGATGCGCGATCAGGACACTGACGCCATTCTCGCTTTGCTTGATCAAACCGATGCCTCCACTCGCCAGTACAACGAACGCTTCCATAACCTGGAACGTTGGCGTGACCGCCTGATCTCGGGCGATGACGCGGTGCTGGAGAAATTCGTGTTGGACTACCCGGACGCGGATCGCCAGCAACTGCGCTCCCTGATCCGTCAGGCCCAGCACGAGCAGGCGCATAACAAGGCGCCGGCCACCAGCCGTAAAATCTTCAAGTACATCCGTGAGCTGGACGAGACTCAACGCGGCCTGCGTTGATGCCCTTCCCCGGGTGGCGATCTTCGCCACCCGAAGCTCCACCCCTTACGACCCCGTGCCACCCACGGTGATCGCATCAATCTTCAGCGTTGGCTGGCCGACACCCACCGGCACCGACTGCCCATCTTTCCCGCACGTGCCCACGCCACTGTCCAGCGACAGGTCATTCCCGACCATCGACACCTTGCTCATCGCCTCCGGCCCATTACCAATCAACGTGGCACCCTTGACCGGCGCGGTAATCTTGCCGTCTTCGATCAGGTACGCCTCGCTGGTGGAGAACACGAATTTGCCGCTGGTGATATCCACCTGGCCACCGCCAAGGTTGGCGCAGTAGATGCCGCGCTTGACCGAAGCGATGATCTCCGCCGGGTCGCTTTCGCCACCGAGCATGTAGGTGTTGGTCATGCGTGGCATCGGCAGGTGCGCATAAGATTCGCGACGGCCATTACCGGTGCGCGCCACGCCCATCAGACGGGCATTGAGCTTGTCTTGCATGTACCCCTTGAGCACACCGTTTTCAATCAAGGTGGTGCATTCGGTCGGCGTGCCTTCGTCATCGACACTCAGCGAGCCACGGCGACCGGCCAGGGTGCCGTCATCGACAATGGTGCAGAGCTTGGACGCAACCATCTCGCCCATGCGCCCGCTGTAGGCGGAACTGCCCTTGCGGTTGAAGTCGCCTTCCAGGCCATGCCCCACCGCTTCGTGCAGCAATACGCCGGACCAGCCCGAGCCCAGCACTACTGGCAGGGTACCCGCCGGCGCGGGAATGGCTTCCAGGTTCACCAATGCCTGGCGCAAAGCCTCACGGGCATAGCCCATCGCACGGTCGTCGGTGAGGAAGTAACGGTAGTCGGTACGCCCGCCACCGCCATGGCCGCCGCGTTCACGACGTCCGTTTTGCTCGACGATCACACTGACGTTGAAACGCACCAACGGCCGCACATCCGCCGCCAGGCCACCGTCAGTGGACGCCACCAGGATACGTTCCCACACGCCGGCCATGCTCACGGTGACCTGCTGGATACGTGGGTCCAGGGCGCGGGTGGCCGCATCGACACGCTTGAGCAGCTCGACCTTTTCCGCACGGCTGATCACTTCCAGAGGGTTGTCCGGCGCATACAACTGCGCCACATCCTGGGTACTGAACGCCTGCACGGTGCCATTTTGGCCCGCACGGGAGATCGAACGCGCGGCACGCGCGGCCAGGCCCAACGCCTCCAGGGTGATCGCGTTACTGTAGGCAAAACCGGTCTTTTCACCGGATTGCGCGCGTACGCCTACACCTTGGTCAAGATTGAAACTGCCTTCCTTGACGATGCCATCTTCCAGGGCCCAGGACTCGGATATCTGCCCCTGGAAATACAGGTCGGCTGCATCGATGCCTGGCCCGGCCAGATCGCCGAGCACGGTTTGCAAACTTTCGATGGTCACGCCACCGGGTGCCAGGAGGTGTTCACTGACTGAGGACAACAACTCGCTCATAGGTTTGGCCTTAAATTCATCGTTCTGAAGCAGACCGCTGCGCGCCCTGCGAGAAAAAACGCCGATGGTTCACCACCGGCATGCGCGCCCGTATCGACGCCTGTTCACTGCTATCGCGCTCGGCCAGCAACACCGCTTCGCCTTGATCCTGTTGTGTCAGCACACGCCCCCACGGATCGACAATCGCTGCATGGCCATAGGTTTCCCGTGGCCCCGGATGCACACCGCCCTGGGCGGCTGCCAGCAAGTAACACTGGGTTTCGATGGCCCGCGCCCGAATCAGCACATCCCAGTGGGCAGCACCGGTCACTGCGGTAAACGCTGAGGGCGCGGTGATCAATTCAGCCCCCGCTGCGCGCAACTCGCTGTACAGCTCAGGGAAGCGCAGGTCGTAACATACCGTCAGACCCAAACGGCCGACCGGCGTATCCGCCACCACCACGTTACTCCCGAAAGCATAGTCATCGGACTCTCGATAGCGACCCCGGGCGTCCGCCACATCCACATCAAACAGATGCAGCTTGTCGTAACGAGCGACGACTTCGCCGCGATCATCGATCAGCAGCGAGCAGGCGTTGGATTTAGCGTGCGGTTGATCCTTGGGCGGCAACGGCAGTGTGCCGGCCACTATCCATAAGGTGAGGTCGCGGGCGGTCTGTTTCAACCACGGCAGGATCGGACCTTCGCCCAGCGCTTCGGCGCGGCCAATATCCGCTACGTCGCGGCGGCCCATGGCGGCAAAGTTTTCCGGCAGCACCGCCAGCTTCGCACCGCCAGCCGCCGCTTGTTCCAACAAGCGCCGGGCCTGGGCCAGATTAGCCAGCACATCGCTCTGACTGACCATTTGAATTACCGCAAAGGACATGGGCCGATACTCCGAAAAAGGCATGCGGCCATGCTACTCCACAGGCTCTCAGTTTGGTTTTTCAAATGGCTTGTCGAAGGTGATTTTTGGATCCTTCCATGGGCCTTCCACTTTGTACTGCACGCTGGCGAACCGCGAAACACGATCACCGATCAGCTTGTCGATCAGGAACAGTGCGCCACCAATCGCCGGCGCCCCGACGATCAGCGCGGCGATCGGCAGGTTGTTGGTCACCGGCAATGTCACCAACAGCTTGGCATCGACACGGTCAGCCACCAGGTCCAGGGTGCCGTTCAATTCCAGATTGCTCGACGGCCCAGTCAGGGTGATAGGCTCGCGGGTGACGAACACACCATTACTGGCCGCCAGCAGGCCTTTGACCCGGTCATAGCTCAAGCCTTTGCCCAGCAGGTCGGAGAAGTCCAGGCGCAAGCGGCGCCCGATAGAGTTGAAGTTGAGCAGGCCGAACACCCGCAGCGCCTGGGCGCCACCCTCTACTTCAACAAACTGACCTTTGCGGAAGGACGCATCCAGACTGCCGGAAAAACGCTTTGGCCCAACCCATGCTGGCGAACCCGGCCAACGCCCATCCACATCCAGATGGAAGTCCTCGCTAGTGACAGTCGGCGCATAGCCCCAGCCTTTGAGTACGTCGGCGATGTTCTTGCCGTCCAGGCGGCCCTTGTACCAACTGCTGCTCCCCGGAGCGCCCTCCCATCCGCCGGCCCCCTTGAGTTGCATGCCCTTGAGGCCCAGGTCCAGATTGTTGAAGGCCAGGCCTTTGGCAGTGGGTCGGATCTTGAGCGACCAGGCGCCCACCAGGTCCGGCCCCTGAAACAGTTGATCAATGGCAATATCCAGTGCCGGAATATCCTTGGGATCGATGCTGGCCAACGGGTCCGGAGCGTTTTCATCAGCCTGCACCGTCGGGTCCACCGCCGGCAGCTTTACGTATTGCAGGTTGATCGCAATCGGCGCGCCCCTGGCATCCGGCAGGTTCACCGCACCCTTGGCCTGCTGGCTGTCGAACTGCAACCCCCAGGCGGCAGGCTTTCGGTCCAACTGCAGGTTGACCTGATCGAACTGGGTACCCAGGCCGGTGAGCTTGCCAATCTTGAATTCGGCACCGCTCAGCAGTTGCTTCGCACTGCCACCGGGGTCATTGCCAGCATACTGGTTGACCAGTTTTTTCCAGGGATCGATATCCAGTTCCGAGAGCACGCCACGAATGCGCAAGCCCTTGCCTGCTGGCAGCACGGCATCACCGTCGCCGAGGAACAACTCGCCACGGCCGTCATTGAGTTTGTCCGGCGGCGCGGCAAAGGTGAAGTTGGCCAGCTCACCGTAACCAAACCAGTAGCGACGCTCAGCACCCTGCAAAGTCATGCGGAATACGCTGTCACGCCCCTGGCTGGCCGGCATGCCGAACGGCGCAGGCAAATCCACCGCAACGCCTTTGAGGTTGGAGCTGACCATCAGTTGGCTGTCGGCACCGTCCAGATTGAGCTGCAACTGGTAGGGAATATCACCGGACACCGGCAACGGCTGACTGACGTTCAACCAATCCGTCAGACGCTTGACCGTCACCTGCCCCCTGGCGGAGACACGGGTGCTGATACTGCCCGGCTTGCCATCGGCAAAGATCTGCGCAGTGATCGGCCGGTCAAATGCCTGGGCGGTAATCTTCTCGCCACTCAGGCCCTTGGCGCTGTCGAAGCGGAAGCTGCCCTTGAGCTGCGTCAGGTCCAGAGGCGGTTCCGCCAGTTGCAGGCGCGCCTTGTCCGTCTGGAAATCCACCACGATCCTGGGCTCGATGCCCTTGGCCAGCGGGATGTCCAGATCCAGCTTGCCCTGCAGGTCTCCTTCGCCTTTCCAGCCGGCAAAGGTGGATGCTGTGCCAATCGGCGCTTCTTGGAGGATCTTCAGCCCATCCCCCAGACCACCGGCAAAACCACCGGTAAGCAGCAGATGGCTTTCCTTGCCGGACGGTGCATGGGGAATATTGACGTAGATGTCCTTGACCTTGGTGTCGAGCAACTGCCCCTTGCTGGCCACGATACGAACGCCAGTCTCTTCGACAAACACCTCGCCATTGACCTTGGCCACATGGGGCCAGCCCGGCTGGAACGCCAATTCAGCGTCATGCACCTTGAAGAACAGGCTGATATTGCGCGAAGCCGGCAATGCATCGTGGTTCAGCGACCCCTGGTACTGGAAGAACCCCTGATCCACCGCGCCCTTGAGAATCGCCGTGCGCAGCCATTCATCCAGCTCGGGGCTCAGCACGGCTGGCAGGTATTTAGGGGTAAAGCGTCCATCGCCATCGACCATACCGACCCGCAGGTCCATATAGTCTTCCTGGCTGTGGTCGAAATGCAGGCGAATCAGGAAATCGGCGGAGATCTTGCCTTCTTCCCCCAGCACCTTGATATAGGGGGCGATCAGGGTGAAGCCTTCTTTATCCAGCTTCCACGTCAGGCGTGCATTGGCCTGGAGGTACTGCCAGGGCTTGGCGAAGATCGGATCGAGGTGCAGGGAAAAATCCTTGCTGTCCATGCGCAACTCGCCATGGCCCAGGTCGCCGCTGATGCTCCCGGAAACGTTGCGCGCGGCCGGTGCGCCGAAGTAGGCGTCAAACCCGACGCGCTCCAGGTTGGCGGCAAAACTGACTTTTTGATCGGTCGTATCCTGTGGACGGAAATCCACCAGAACATTGCGCAGCAGGCCGGTGGCCTTCAGATGCTCGACGGTCTTGGCGACACCTTCCGGCAGCGGCGCGAGGGCGTTGAGCAACGGTGTGATGGGGGTCAGGTCGAGGCGGTCAGCCTGCAGTTTCCAAGCTTCCTGGTCCTTGTCGGTCGCCAGGGTCTGCTGCAGTTGCAGGCGCGACTCCCATCGGGTCTCGCCCAGGTTCATCGCCAAGGAATCGAACAACACCTTCAAGCCGGTATCACCGCGTTGCAGATAGGCCGTGAGTGCAAGGTTTTCGATATGCACCGGCTTGCGCTCGGCGTAGCTGCCCTTCACTTGCGGCGAGTTGAGGCGCACCACCGCACTTTGCACAGTGCCTTTACCCCAATTCAGCCAGAATTCACCGCCGGCCTTGAACTGTGTGAGTTTCCACTGCTGGGTCAGCCTGGCCGGAATCCACTTGGCCCAGTCGCTCTGCGGCAGGCTCAGGTAGGCCTGGACGTCAGCGTCTTTCCATTGGCTGGCACGAATGCGGCTGCGCAGGCTCAGCGCCAGAGGCTGGCCGTCGGGCAGGGTCAGGCGTGCGTCCAGACGTTGACGGGTGATGCCGGTATGCAGGCTCAAGCCCACATACGTCAAGGTCAGAGGCGCCTGGTCGAACGGTTGCAAGGTGACCTGGCTATCGAGCAGCGACAGGCGCTTGACCATCTGCATGCGCTGGAGCAATTGCTCCGGGTCCAGCGGCTGGTCGTCCTGCATCGGCAAGCCTTGCAGCGCCCAATGGCCGTCCTTGTCTTCCTTGGCGCTCAGTTGCAGGCCACTGACTTGCAGGTGCGCAATACGCACTTCGCGCGCCATCAGGCTGGCCCAGATATCCGGCACCACTTCGACCTGGTCCAGGCGCAAGGCACTGCTGCCCTCGCCGACCATCACGTCATGGGCCAGCAACACGGGCGCAAAGCCGCTCCAGCGCCCTTCAAGGTTGCCGATGTGCACAGGCATGTCCACCGCAGCCTGGGCCTTGGCCTCGATTTCCGCGCGGTATTCGGCCACCAGCGGGGTCAACTCGCGACCCAGGCTCACATACACCGCCGCCAACACCAGCAGCAAAGCGCACAGGCCCAGGCCCCAACGGGTCAAAACGGCAAAAAAGCGTATCAGACGCTCCATGTCAGGCGACCCTCAAGGCAGTAGTCGGACTGCAGATCAAGGTCTGCGAGCCTCGTAAAAAGAAAGCGAATGGGGATCAGAGCAGCACCACGTCATATTGTTCCTGGGAATACATGGTTTCGACCTGGAAGCGAATCGTACGCCCGATAAAGCCCTCCAGTTCAGCCACGTTACCGGACTCTTCATCCAGCAGACGGTCGACCACTTTCTGGTTGGCAAGCACTCTATAACCTTCGGCCTGGTAGGCCCGCGCCTCTCGCAGGATTTCCCGGAAAATCTCGTAGCAAACCGTTTCCGGGGTCTTCAACTTACCGCGGCCCTGGCAACTGCTGCAGGGCTCGCAGAGCACCTGCTCCAGGCTTTCGCGGGTGCGCTTGCGGGTCATCTGCACCAGGCCCAGCTCGGTGATGCCGATGATGTTGGTCTTGGCGTGATCGCGCTCCAGCTGCTTTTCGAGAGTGCGCAGCACCTGGCGCTGGTGCTCTTCATCTTCCATGTCGATGAAGTCGATGATGATGATTCCGCCCAGGTTACGCAGGCGCAGTTGGCGGGCAATCGCCGTGGCCGCTTCGAGATTGGTCTTGAAGATGGTTTCTTCAAGGTTGCGATGGCCAACGAACGCACCGGTGTTGACGTCGATGGTGGTCATGGCTTCCGCCGGGTCCACCACCAGATAGCCGCCGGACTTGAGCGGCACCTTGCGCTCCAGGGCCTTCTGGATTTCGTCCTCGACGCCATACAGGTCGAAGATCGGCCGCTCGCCAGGATAGTGTTCCAGGCGGTCGGCAATTTCCGGCATCAGCTCGGCAACAAATTGCGTGGTGCGCTGGAAGGTTTCCCGCGAGTCGATGCGAATTTTCTCGATCTTGGGGCTGACCAGGTCGCGCAAGGTACGCAGGGCCAGGCCCAGGTCTTCGTAGATGACACTTGGCGCGCCGATGGTCTTGATCTGCGCGCCGATCTGGTCCCACAGACGCCGCAGGTAGCGAATGTCCATGAGGATTTCGTCGGCACCGGCGCCCTCGGCGGCGGTGCGCAGGATAAAGCCACCCGCTTCCTTGATGCCTTCGGCGGCCACGCAGTCGCTGACCACCTTTTTCAGGCGCTCGCGCTCGGCTTCGTCTTCAATTTTCAGGGAAATGCCGACATGGGCGGTGCGCGGCATGTAAACCAGGTAGCGCGAAGGAATCGACAGCTGGGTCGTCAGCCGCGCGCCTTTGGAGCCGATGGGGTCCTTGGTGACTTGCACCACCAGGCTCTGCCCCTCATGCACCAAGGCACTGATGCTTTCCACCGCCGGCCCTTCGCGCAGGGAAATCTCCGAGGCGTGGATGAACGCAGCGCGGTCCAGGCCGATATCGACGAATGCCGCTTGCATCCCCGGCAACACCCGCACCACCTTGCCCTTGTAGATATTGCCGACAATCCCGCGTTTCTGGGTGCGCTCGACATGCACTTCTTGCAGAACACCGTTCTCTACCACCGCCACGCGCGATTCCATCGGCGTGATATTGATCAGAATCTCTTCACTCATGGCTGGGTCTCGTTCAGGCGTTTTCACAATAGTGACCGGTCGCTTAAGGCTGGGCGCTGGAGTAACGCGTTCAGCGCGCGGTAAGGTTTTGCCAACAGGGTATGCCGAATTGGGCGAGCAGTTGCGCGGTTTCACACACCGGCAGGCCTACCACGGCGGAATAGCTGCCATTGAGCCCGGCCACGAACACCGACCCAAGCCCTTGAATAGCATAGCCGCCCGCCTTGTCCAGGGGTTCGCCGCTGTGCCAGTAGGTTGTCGCTTCCTCGACAGAAATCCCACGAAAAAGTACACGACTGCTTACACATCGAGTTTCGCAGCGCTGTCCATCGGTGAGCGCGATGGCGGTGAGCACTTCATGCTCACGCCCCGCCAAGGCCATCAACATCGCCAGGGCATCGGCCTGGTCCACAGGCTTGCCAAGGATCTGGCCGTCCACAACCACCGCTGTATCGGCGCCCAGCACGCAAGCACCTGGGTTTTGCCCAAGCGCAGCAAATCCCGCCGCCGCCTTGCCGCGCGCAAGACGCTCAACATAGGCAACAGCCGATTCATTGGTAAGGGGCGTTTCATCGATAGCGGCGCTGACCACAGTGAACGGCACACCGATCTGGGTCAGCAGTTCACGCCGCCTCGGGGAGCCCGAGGCCAGATATAGCGAATTCATTGCAGACTCTCCCTGTGGGGTTCGATAACCAGGCAGAGCCTCGCAATCCATTCAATTGATTTTATAGCGACGACGTAACCCGCGAAGGCCGAAACTGATCCACGGCCACAGCAGCGCACTGACCAGGGCCGGCAACACCAGCGCCAGGGTTGGCTGGCGGTTACCGGTCAAGGCACTGAGCCACAGCTGTACCAACTGCGCCAGACCAAAGATCACCAGGATCACCAGGCATTGCTGCCACATCGGGAACATGCGCAGGCGCTGCTGCAACGACAGCACCAGGAAAGTGATCAGGGTCAGGATCAACGCGTTCTGGCCCAGCAAGGTGCCATACAGCACATCTTCCGCCAAGCCCAGGAACATGGCCGTGACCATACCCACTTTATGCGGCAGGTTCAGCGACCAGAATGCCAGCAGCAATGCCAGCCACAGCGGACGCAGAATCTCCATGAACTGCGGCAGTGGCGAAACGCTGAGCAGCAAGCCGATGGCGAATGTCAGCCAGACGATCCAGCCATTGCTCGAATGAGTACCGGCCATTATTCCTCCCTCTGCCGTGTGGTTGCCGGGGCTGCGGCTGGAGGCTTCGCTGCAGGCGTCGTGGTAGCAGGTGTGGTGGCCGGTGGTTTCGCTGCCGTCGGCTTCACCGGTTGCGCGCTATGGGCCGCTGGCTTGACCGGTGTGGCCACGGGCGCGGTAGCTGCCGGCGTTGCCGCCGGTACAACGGGGGTAGTCGACTGAGGCTTGGGTACGGTCGCAGGAATGATCGGCGCAGTGCCGTTCTTCTTGTCTTCCGCTTCCTGGGCCTGGGCGGCGTCGTTGGCACGCTCTTCCGGAGTGCGATTGTCGCTGAACACCAGCAACAGGTAACGGCTGCGGTTCAGGGCGGCAGTGGGCACGGCACGCACAATGGCGAAGGGCTGGCCGGAATCGTGGATCACTTCCTTGACCGTTGCCACCGGATAGCCTGCCGGGAACCGCTGGCCCAGGCCGGAGCTGACCAGCAGATCGCCTTCCTTGATGTCGGCCGTGTCCGCGACGTGACGCAATTCCAGGCGCTCAGGGTTGCCGGTACCGCTGGCAATCGCGCGCAAGCCGTTACGGTTGACCTGCACCGGAATGCTGTGGGTAGTGTCCGTCAGCAGCAGTACGCGCGAGGTGTAGGGCATCAGCTCGACCACCTGGCCCATCAGGCCACGGGCATCGAGTACCGGCTGACCAAGCACCACGCCGTCGCGCTCACCCTTGTTGATGATGATGCGATGGGTAAATGGGTTGGGGTCCATGCCGATCAACTCGGCTACTTCGACCTTCTCGTTGACCAGTGCAGAAGAATTGAGCAACTCGCGCAGCCGAACGTTCTGCTCCGTGAGGGCCGCCAGCTTTTGCATGCGCCCCTGCAACAGCAGGTTTTCGGTCTTGAGTTTTTCGTTCTCGGCAACCAGCTCGGTGCGGCTGCCAAATTGGCTGGCCACGCCCTGGTAGAGACGTTGCGGCAGGTCGGTGATCCAGTAGGTCTGCATCAACACCAGCGACATTTGGCTACGCACCGGCTTGAGCAGTGCAAAGCGGGCATCGACCACCATCAATGCGACCGAAAGCACGACCAGCACCAATAAGCGCACGCCCAATGAGGGGCCTTTGGCGAAAAGCGGTTTAATAGGCCGCTCCTCCCAGGCAAATGTTCTCTTTATTCATACGGCATCTAACCGGCCTGGATGCAGATTGAAGAAGATAAACGCCAACAGGCAGCACTGCAAAGTGCTGCCTGCGGGCGAAACATGGTGCAACCAACGATCTTATTCGCTGGAGAGCAGGTCCATGGTGTGTTTATCCATCATTTCCAGTGCACGACCACCGCCACGGGCGACGCAGGTCAGCGGGTCCTCGGCGACGATCACCGGCAGGCCGGTTTCCTGGGCCAGCAGCTTGTCGAGGTCGCGCAACAGGGCGCCACCACCGGTCAGCACCAGGCCACGCTCGGCGATGTCGGAAGCCAGTTCCGGCGGCGATTGCTCCAGGGCGCTCTTCACAGCCTGAACGATGGTGGCCAGGGACTCTTGCAGAGCCTCCAGCACTTCATTGGAGTTCAGGGTGAAGGCACGTGGAACGCCTTCGGCCAGGTTGCGACCGCGAACATCGACTTCGCGAACTTCGCCGCCCGGGTAAGCGGTACCGATTTCCTGCTTGATGCGCTCGGCGGTGGATTCGCCGATCAGGCTGCCGTAGTTGCGACGTACATACGTGATGATCGCTTCGTCGAAACGGTCGCCGCCTACGCGTACGGATTCGGCGTACACCACACCGTTCAGGGAAATCAGGGCGATTTCAGTGGTACCACCACCGATATCCACCACCATCGAACCGCGGGCTTCTTCAACCGGCAGGCCGGCACCGATCGCGGCAGCCATCGGCTCTTCGATCAGGAACACTTCACGGGCACCGGCGCCAAGGGCCGATTCACGGATGGCGCGACGCTCCACCTGGGTGGACTTGCACGGAACGCAGATCAGCACACGAGGGCTGGGCTGCAGGAAACTGTTTTCGTGAACCTTGTTGATGAAGTACTGCAGCATCTTCTCGCAGACACTGAAGTCGGCAATCACGCCGTCTTTCATCGGACGAATGGCAGCAATATTGCCAGGTGTTCGGCCGAGCATGCGCTTGGCCTCGGTGCCGACGGCAACGACACTTTTCTGATTACCATGGGTCCGAATGGCCACAACCGATGGCTCATTCAGAACGATACCGCGCTCGCGCACGTAAATAAGGGTGTTGGCAGTGCCCAGGTCAATGGAAAGATCGCTGGAAAACATGCCACGCAGTTTCTTGAACATGGGGAAAGGACCCTAGGCAACGCGTGGGTAAAAAAGTGCGGCAAACTCTAACAACGACAGGGATTTTGGGCAAGGCGCCAATGTGCTAAATTGGCCGACTTTCTGTGCACCAACCCCCACAATCGCGGCCGTAAGACCGTAGAAATGCGGTAGTGTTCCGACAATCTAACACACGGACAGCCTCCGTTCTGTTTTCCACTGGAGATTCCCATGGCGCTTGAACGCTCCGACGTGGAAAAAATCGCTCATCTGGCCTCGCTTGGCCTGAATGAAGCCGATCTTCCACAGACCACCGCAGCCCTGAACAGCATTCTCGGGCTGGTTGACCAAATGCAGGCCGTGAATACCGACGGTATCGAGCCCCTGGCTCACCCGCTGGAAGCCAGCCAGCGCCTGCGCGCAGACGTCGTGACCGAGCGCAATAATCGCGAGGCCTACCAGTCCATCGCGCCAGCGGTCGAAAACGGCCTGTACCTGGTTCCGAAAGTCATCGACTAAAGGGAAAGAGCCTGCAATGCATCACATGACTCTGGCCGAGATCGCCCGCGGTCTCGCCGACAAAAAGTTTTCTTCCGAAGAGCTGACCAAGACCCTGCTTGCGCGCATCGCCGAGCTGGATCCCAAGGTCAACAGCTTCATCAGCCTCACCGAAGAACTGGCCCTGAGCCAGGCCAAGGCCGCCGACGTACGTCGCGCCAACGGTGAGAATGGCGCCCTGCTGGGCGCACCTATCGCCCACAAGGACCTGTTCTGCACCCAGGGCATTCGCACCAGCTGCGGCTCGAAGATGCTCGACAACTTCAAGGCGCCCTACGACGCCACCGTGGTCGCCAAGCTGGCCGCTGCCGGGGCCGTGACCCTGGGCAAGACCAACATGGACGAATTCGCCATGGGGTCGGCCAACGAGTCGAGCTACTACGGCGCGGTGAAAAACCCGTGGAACCTGGAACACGTGCCTGGCGGTTCGTCCGGTGGCTCGGCTGCGGCCGTTGCCGCGCGCTTCCTGCCAGCCGCCACGGCCACCGACACCGGCGGCTCGATCCGCCAACCTGCGGCCTTCACCAACCTCACCGGCCTGAAACCGACCTACGGTCGCGTTTCCCGCTGGGGGATGATCGCCTACGCCTCCAGCCTCGATCAGGGCGGGACCCTAGCCCGCACGGCCGAAGACTGCGCGATTTTGTTACAAGGCATGGCAGGCTTCGACACGCAGGACTCCACCAGCATTGATGAGCCGGTGCCGGACTACAGCGCCAGCCTCAATACTTCGCTCAAGGGCCTGCGCATCGGCGTGCCGAAGGAATACTTCAGCGCCGGTCTCGACCCGCGGATTGCCGAATTGGTGCACAACAGCGTCAAGGAGCTGGAAAAGCTCGGCGCGGTGATCAAGGAAATCAGCCTGCCGAACAACCAGCATGCGATTCCTGCCTACTACGTGATCGCGCCGGCGGAAGCCTCTTCCAACCTGTCGCGTTTCGACGGCGTGCGCTTCGGCTACCGCTGCGAGAACCCGAAGGACCTGACCGACCTGTACAAACGCTCCCGTGGCGAAGGCTTCGGTGCCGAAGTTCAACGCCGGATCATGGTCGGTGCCTACGCGCTGTCCGCCGGCTATTACGACGCGTACTACCTCAAGGCGCAAAAAATCCGTCGCCTGATCAAGAACGACTTCATGGCTGCCTTTGAAGAAGTCGACGTAATCCTCGGCCCAACCACGCCGAACCCGGCCTGGAAGATCGGCGCCAAGACCGGCGACCCGATTGCCGAGTACCTGGAAGACCTCTACACCATCACCGCCAACCTCGCGGGCCTGCCGGGCTTGTCCATGCCTGCCGGCTTCGTCGATGGCCTGCCGGTGGGCGTGCAATTGCTCGCCCCGTATTTCCAGGAAGGCCGCCTGCTCAATGTGGCGCACCAGTACCAGTTGAACACCGACTGGCACACTCGCACCCCTACCGGCTTCTGAGGAGAACACTATGCAATGGGAAGTTGTGATCGGGCTGGAGATTCATACCCAGCTCGCCACCCAATCGAAGATTTTCTCCGGTAGCGCCACCACGTTCGGCTCCGAGCCCAACACCCAGGCCAGCCTGGTAGACCTTGGCATGCCCGGCGTACTGCCGGTGCTGAACCAGGAAGCCGTGCGCATGGCGGTGATGTTCGGCCTGGCGATTGACGCCGAGATCGGCCAGCACAACGTGTTTGCGCGTAAGAACTACTTCTACCCGGACCTGCCCAAGGGCTACCAGATCAGCCAGATGGAATTGCCGATCGTCGGCAAGGGCTACCTGGACATCCCGCTGGAAGACGGCACCATCAAGCGTGTCGGCGTCACCCGTGCGCACCTGGAAGAAGACGCCGGCAAGAGCCTGCACGAAGAGTTCAACGGTGCCACTGGTATCGACCTGAACCGTGCCGGCACGCCGCTGCTGGAGATCGTGTCCGAGCCGGACATGCGCAGCGCCAAGGAAGCCGTGGCCTACGTCAAGACGATCCACGCACTGGTGCGTTATCTGGGCATCTGTGACGGCAACATGGCCGAGGGCTCGCTGCGTTGCGACTGCAACGTCTCGGTGCGGCCAAAAGGCCAGGCCGAGTACGGCACTCGCTGCGAGATCAAGAACGTCAACTCGTTCCGCTTTATCGAGAAGGCGATCAACACCGAAGTGCGTCGCCAGATCGAATTGATCGAGGACGGTGGCAAGGTGATCCAGCAAACGCGCCTGTACGACCCGAACAAAGACGAAACCCGCGCCATGCGCAGCAAAGAGGAAGCCAACGACTACCGTTACTTCCCCGATCCGGACCTGTTGCCGGTGGTGCTTGAGGATTCGTTCCTCAATGACATCCGCGCCACCCTGCCGGAATTGCCGCCGCAAAAACGCGAGCGCTTCCAGGCGCAGTTCGGCCTGTCGGTCTACGATGCCAGCGTACTGGCTTCGAGCCGTGAGCAAGCCGACTACTTCGAAAAAGTCGTGAGCATTGCCGGTGACGCCAAGCTGGCGGCCAACTGGGTGATGGTCGAGCTGGGCAGCCTATTGAACAAACAGGGCCTGGAGATCGACGAAGCGCCGGTGAGCGCCGAGCAACTGGGCGGCATGCTGCTGCGCATCAAGGACAACACCATCTCCGGCAAAATCGCCAAGACCGTGTTCGAAGCCATGGCCAGCGGTGAAGGCAGCGCCGACGAGATCATCGAGAAGCGCGGCCTCAAGCAAGTCACCGACAGCGGCGCCATCTCCGCCGTGCTGGATGAAATGCTGGCGGCCAACGCCGAGCAGGTCGAACAGTACCGTGCGGCAGACGAAGCCAAGCGCGGCAAGATGTTCGGCTTCTTTGTCGGCCAGGCGATGAAAGCGTCCAAAGGCAAGGCCAACCCGCAACAGGTGAACGAACTGCTGAAAAGCAAGCTCGAAGGCTGATTGCGATGAATAGCCCGAGGCAGATTTCATGATTGCCTCGGACCCTGTGGGAGGGGGCTTGCCCCCGATAGCGGTCTATCAGCTTGCACATCTGTGTCTGACAGAACGCTATCGGGGACAAGCCCCCTCCCACATAAGCCCGCGCCCATATTCGATACAGGGGTAACCTTGGAAATGAAGCGTTTACTTGGCCTTTTAGCCCTGTTCTCTCTACTGGCCGGCTGCGCCAGCGGCCTCATCAACCCCAACGGCTACGACGAAACCGGCACCGCCTCTTTTTACGGCGCCAAGCACCATGGCAACAAAACCGCCAGCGGTGAACCTTTCAACCAGAACGCCCTGACCGCCGCCCACCGGCAACTGCCCTTCGGCACCCAGGTCAAGGTCACCAATCTCGCCAACGACAAATCCGTCGTGGTCCGCATCAACGATCGCGGCCCGCATACCCGTGGGCGCCTGATCGATCTATCACGCAAGGCTGCCGAGCAACTGGGTATGCTGGGCAGCGGCACCGCCCGCGTGCGTGTGCAAGCCCTGAGCAACTGAAGACGGAGCCTTGGCCATTTTCGGATTAACTGCCCTCTCGCCCTGGAGCCTGCTCGAACTGGTCAGCGGCCTGGTGCTGCTGATCCTCGGCGCCGAAATCCTCGTGCGCGCCGCCGTGCGCCTGGCCGCCAGCCTCAAGGTGCGACCGCTGATCATCGGCCTGAGCATCGTCGCGTTCGGCAGCAGCGCACCGCAGATGACCGTCAGCCTGCAGGCCACCTTGGCCGGCAACACCGACATTGCCGTGGGCAGTGTGATCGGCAGCAGTATCTTCAATATCCTCGTGACTCTGGGCCTGTCGGCGCTGATCGTGCCCCTGCGCGTCTCGCCGCAGCTGGTGCGCGTGGATATCCCGGTGATGATCCTCGCCGGGCTGCTGGTGTTTACTCTGGCGGCCAATGAAGAACTCACACCGGTCGACGGCCTGCTGTTGCTGGTGGCCTTGGTCGCCTACCTCGGTGTGCTGCACTACCAGACGCGTCACTCCCGCCGTCCACGCACCCTGGATACCGTCGCCCGGGCGCCCTGGCTGAGCAGCGTGCTGCTGATGCTCGCAGGGTTGTTGATCCTGGTGCTGGCCGGGCACTTGCTGCTCGGCGCGGCGGTGGAGGTGGCAGCGGACCTGGGCCTGTCGGAACGCATCATCGGCCTCACACTGATCGGCGTCGGCACGTCCTTGCCGTGCCTGGCCACCTCGCTGATTGCCGCCCTGCGCGGTCAGCGGGAAATTGCCGTGGGCAACGTGATCGGCAGCAACCTGTTCAACCTGCTGGGCGTACTGGGGCTGACCGCGCTGCTCGCGCCGTCGCCGCTGTCGGTGTCGCCCAACGCCCTGGACTTCGACCTGCCGGTGATGCTCGGCGTGGTGGTGCTGTGCCTGCCGGTGTTTTATACCGGCTACCGCGTCACCCGCGCCGAAGGCTTGGTGTTGCTGGGCCTGTACCTGGCGTATGGGCTGCACGTGATGTCGTTCACCACCGGCATGCCCCTGGCCAACAAGCTTGAACAACTGATGCTGTATTACGTCCTGCCAGTGCTGGTGGCTTTCCTGTTGTTCAGCACGCTGCGAGCCTGGCGCCGCCAACACAAGAGGGAATCGCAATGACCGATCAGAAAAAGCCCGGGGTTGAAATGCGTCGCCAGGTGATGGGCGATGTATTCGTCGACCGCGCCCTGGGCAACGCCACCGAGTTCACCCAGCCGCTGCAGGACTTCGTCAACGAACATGCCTGGGGCAGCGTGTGGAGCCGCGAAGGCTTGCCGCTGAAGACGCGCAGCCTGATCACCCTGGCCGCCCTCACCGCGCTCAAGTGCCCGCAGGAGCTCAAGGGCCACGTGCGTGGCGCGTTGAACAATGGCTGTACTGTGGAGGAGATTCGCGAAGCGCTGCTGCATTGCGCAGTGTATGCCGGCGTACCGGCGGCGATTGATGCGTTCCGCGCTGCGCAGGAAGTCATCGACACCTATCAGAAAGAAGGCTAGATCCAGCCACCCGCCTGCAACACGAAAATCCCGATATTCGTGGTCACTGCCGCCATCAGCGTGGTGATCACGATAATCGCCGCCGCCAGTTCATGATTGCCCTCCGCCGCCCTGGCCATCACGAAGCTCGCCGCGGCGGTCGGTGCGCCGAAGTACAGGAACAGAATCCCCAACTCCGGCCCGCGAAAGCCCAGCAGCCACGCGCCTAAGGTCGCGACCACCGGCAGCCAGACCATCTTCATCAAGCTCGCGCTCAGCGCCATATTGCCGCTCTTGCGCAACGCCGCCAGGGACAAGGTGCCGCCAATGCAGATCAATGCCAACGGCAAGGTGGTGTCCGCCAGGTACTGCATGGATTTTTCCAGCCAGCCCGGCAGGCCAATCTGAAAATACGCGAACGGCGCCGCCACGATGACGCTGATGATCAGTGGGTTGGCCACCACACTTTTGCAGATACTCCACGGGTCGGACTTGATCACCGGGCTGTACACCGCCAGCACAATGGTCGACAGCGTGTTGTAGAACAGGATCACCAGTGCCGCGAGGATCGCGCCGAGGGAGATACCGTAGTCGCCGTACATGCTGGCGGCCAGGGCCAGGCCGATCACCCCGTTATTGCCGCGAAACGCGCCCTGGGTGTAGATGCCGCGGTCTTCACGCTTGCAGCGAAAAATCGCCCAGCCCCAGGCCAGGGCGAAGCTCAGCAAGGTGGCGACGGCAAAATAGATCAGCAAACCCGGCTTGAGCGCCGAGTGCAGGTCGGCGTGCAGGATGCCGAGAAACAGCAACGCCGGCATGGTGACGTTGAACACCAGGGACGAAGCCGTGTGGATAAAGTTGTCGTTGATCCAGTTGATGCGCTTGAGCAGCACCCCCAGGAACAGCATGGCAAACACCGGCGCGGTGATGGTGAGGGTGGTGAGGAAGATAGCCAGCATGCCGGGAAGAACCTTGGTGAGCGTCGTTAGGTGGCTAATGATAAGCCATACAGCCCAACGGCGCCTGATCGACCGCTATCGGGGGCTTGCCCCCGATGCAGGCGACTCGGTCTCAGGTAATCGGCGCCGGGTTGAACAACGTAATGTCGTTATGCAGCTTGTGATGCTCCGCCCAGGTCTGCTTCTTACCGCTGGCCACGTCCAGATAGAAGTGGAACAACTCCCAGCCCAACTCCTCGATGGTCGCGCGCCCGGTGGCAATGCGCCCAGCGTCGATATCGATGAGGTCCGGCCAACGCTGCGCCAACTCCGTACGCGTCGAGACCTTCACCACCGGCGCCATCGCCAGCCCATAAGGCGTGCCACGCCCGGTGGTGAATACATGCAGGTTCATCCCCGCCGCCAGTTGCAGCGTGCCGCAGACAAAGTCACTGGCCGGTGTCGCGCAAAAAATCAGTCCCTTGCTTTTGAAGCGCTCGCCAGGACCCAGCACACCGTTGATCGCGCTGCTGCCGGACTTGACGATGGAGCCCAGGGACTTCTCGACAATGTTCGACAACCCGCCCTTCTTGTTGCCTGGCGTGGTATTGGCACTGCGATCCGCCTCGCCCTTGGCCAGGTAACGGTCGTACCAGTCCATTTCCCGCACCAGTTCCTGGGCAATTTCCTTGGTCTGTGCGCGAGAAGTCAGCAGGTAGATGGCATCACGTACTTCGGTGACTTCGGAAAACATCACCGTCGCTCCCGCCCGCAGCAACAAATCCGAGGCATAGCCCAGCGCAGGGTTGGCGGTGATACCGGAAAACGCATCACTGCCGCCGCATTGCATGCCCAGGATCAGTTCGGATGCCGGCACGGTTTCCCGGCGGCGCTGGTCGAGTTTCTTCAGGCGCACTTCGGCCAAGTCCATGATCTGCTCGATCATCTCGGTAAAGCCATGGCTGGAATCCTGCAACCGATACAGCCACGGCTCGCTGAGGTCGACGGAGCTGTCGTTGTCGTGCATCACCTGCCCGGCCTGCAATTTCTCGCAGCCCAGGCTGATCACCAGGGCTTCGCCGCCCAGGTTCGGGTTGCGCGCCAGGTTGCGTACGGTTCGGATCGGGATGTAGGCATCCGTCGCGGTGATCGCCACTCCACAGCCGTAGCTGTGGGTCAGCGCCACCACGTCATCGACGTGGGGGTACTTGGGCAGTAATTCGTCCTTGATGCGCTTGACCGCATGGTCCAACACGCCCGTCACGCACTGCACCGTGGTGGTGATGCCGAGGATATTGCGCGTGCCCACGGTGCCGTCGGCGTTGCGATAGCCCTCGAAGGTAAACCCCTCCAGCGGTGCCTGGGTTTCAGGCACCTCGGTGGACAGCGGCAAGCTGTCCAGCGGTGGCGCGGTGGGCATGCGCAGTTGATCTTCCTGGACCCAACTGCCGCGCGGAATCGGCGCCAGGGCGTAACCGATGGTCTGGCCGTAGCGAATAATCTGACCGCCTTCGGGGATGTCTTCCAGGGTCACTTTGTGGCTCTGGGGGATGAAATCCACGGTCACCAGGCCGTCCGGGAACTCGGTCCCGGCCGGTACGCCCTGGTCGTTGACCACGATCACTACGTTGTCGCGCTCGTGCAGGCGAATGGAGCGCGGCGAGTCGGCATGTTCAATCAACTGCATCACGGGGCCCCTCAGGAATGCGCTTCGGTTAGGTTGGTCAACTCAGGCCCCTTGCTTGGCGGCTCTTTGAGTACTACACGCTTGATCGGGCCGACGATGACCAGATAGCTGAACACTGCCACCAGCGCGTTGGCGCCGACGAACACCAGGGCCCACTTGAACGAGCCGGTGGTGCTGATGATGTAGCCGATGACAATCGGCGTGGTGATCGACGCGAGGTTACCGAAGGTGTTGAACAAGCCGCCACTGAGACCGGCGATTTGTTTCGGCGAGGTGTCGGACACCACCGCCCAGCCCAGTGCGCCAACGCCTTTGCCGAAGAAGGCCAAGGCCATGAAGCCCACCACCATCCATTCAACGTCGACGTAGTTACACGCAATGATGCTGCTGGAAACCAGCAGGCCTGCAATGATCGGCGCCTTGCGGGCGAACGTCAGCGAATGGCCTTTGCGCAGCAGGTAGTCGGAAATCACCCCGCCCAGCACGCCACCGATAAACCCGCAGATCGCCGGCAACGAGGCGATGAAACCGGCCTTGAGGATGGTCATGCCGCGGTCCTGCACCAGGTAAACCGGGAACCAGGTCAGGAAGAAGTAAGTGATCCCGTTGATGCAGTACTGGCCCAGGTACACGCCAAGCATCATGCGGTTGGTCAGCAACTGACGGATGTAATCCCACTTCGGACCGTCGGTTTTCTTACCCTTGCCCTTGTCCTGATCCATATCAACCATCGCGCCATTGGCGGCGATGTGATTGAGCTCGGCTTCGTTGATCATCGGGTGCTGGCGCGGACTGTGGATAACTTTCAGCCAGATCAGCGAGAACACGATGCCGATCACGCCCATCACGATAAACACGTGCTGCCAGCCAAAGCGGTAGACGATCCAGCCCATCAGCGGCGCGAACAACACGGTCGCGAAGTACTGCGCCGAGTTGAAGATCGCCGAGGCCGTACCGCGTTCGGCGGTCGGGAACCAGGCGGCAACAATGCGCGCGTTACCGGGAAAGGACGGCGCCTCAGCCAGGCCCACCATGAAGCGCAGCATGAACAGCGCAACCACTGCGGTGGAGACACCGAACTCACCGACGTAGCCTTGCAGCACGGTGAACAGCGACCAGGTGAAGATGCTCAGGGCGTAGACTTTTTTCGAGCCGAATCGGTCCAGCAGCCAGCCACCGGGGATTTGCCCGGCCACGTAGGCCCAACCGAATGCGGAGAAGATATAACCGAGGGTGACCGCGTCGATGCCGAGGTCTTTTTGCAGGCTGGAGCCCGCGATTGCGATGGTGGCCCGGTCGGCGTAGTTGATCGTGGTCACCAGGAACAGCATGAGCAGGATCAAATAGCGGACGTGGGTCGGCTTGGTCGCTTGCATGTAGAAGTACTCCCACTAATTATTTTTTTTGCGGGTAATGGTTTTCTGTTTTTGTCGTGGGGACCGGCAGGCATCCGGCCCCCACGGGGTGTTGCGTATTACGAACCGATGTAGCTGGTTTTCACCACGGTGTAGAACTCTTGCGCATAGCGACCTTGCTCCCGCGAGCCATAGGACGAGCCTTTACGGCCACCGAATGGAACGTGGTAATCCACACCTGCCGTCGGCAGGTTGACCATCACCATCCCCGCCTGGGAATGACGCTTGAAGTGGTTGGCGTACTTCAACGAGGTGGTGGCAATGCCCGCCGACAAACCGAACTCGGTGTCGTTGGCCATGGCCAGCGCCGCCTCGTAGTCCGCCACGCGCACGACGTTGGCGACTGGGCCGAAGATCTCTTCACGGCTGATACGCATAGCGGCTTCGCTGTCGGCAAACAGCGTTGGCGCCAGGTAGTAGCCTTCGGTGTCGCAGGTCACCAGGCCACCACCACTCACCAGCCGCGCGCCTTCGCTTTGGCCGATGTCGATGTACTTCATGTCCTGGTCCAGCTGGGCCTGGGAAACCACCGGGCCGATGTCGGTGCCGCTTTTCAGCGCGTGGCCGACCTTGATCGACTTCATGCGCTCGGCCATGGCCGCGACGAACTGGTCGTGAATGCCGGCGGTGACGATCAGGCGGCTGGACGCCGTGCAACGCTGGCCGGTGGAGTAGAACGCGCTCTGTACCGACAGCTCGACGGCCTGCTTGAGGTCGGCGTCGTCAAGAATGATCTGCGGGTTCTTGCCGCCCATTTCCAACTGCACTTTGGCTTGGCGAGACACACAGCTGACAGCGATCTGCCGGCCCACACCAACGGAACCGGTGAAGCTGATGCCGTCGACTTTCGGGCTGTTGACCAGCACGTCGCCCACCACACGACCGCTGCCCATCACCAGGTTGAACACACCGGCAGGGAAACCGGCGCGGGAGATGATCTCCGCCAGGGCCCAGGCGCAGCCCGGTACCAGTTCAGCCGGTTTGATCACCACGCAGTTGCCGTAGGCCAGGGCCGGGGCGATTTTCCAGGCTGGAATGGCGATCGGGAAGTTCCACGGGGTGATCAGGCCGACCACACCCAGGGCTTCGCGGGTGACTTCAACGTTGACACCCGGGCGTACCGACGGCACGTAGTCACCGGACAACCGCAGGCATTCACCGGCGAAGAACTTGAAGATGTTACCGGCGCGGGTCACTTCGCCGATGGCTTCAGGCAAGGTCTTGCCTTCTTCACGGGCCAACAGGGTGCCGAGTTCTTCGCGACGGGCGAGGATTTCGCTGCCGACTTTATCCAGGGCATCGTGGCGAGCCTGGATCCCGGAAGTGGACCAGGCCGGAAACGCGGCACGGGCGGCGTCAATGGCGGCGTTGACTTGGGAGACGTCGGCCTTGGCATATTCGCCAATGACATCGGACAACTCCGACGGGTTGAGGTTGACGCAATAGTCGGCGCCGGCAACCCATTCACCGTTGATGTAGTTCTCAAAACGCTTTACTTGGGACACGAATCTTCTCCTGACGCAAAAGGCCGCTGATTGCTCAGCGGCCTTGTGGATAATTTATTGCGGACCTTGCTTGTCGATCAGCGCGGCCAGGGCTTCGTATTCTTCCGGCAGCAGATCGGTCAGCGGCGTGCGCACAGGGCCTGCGTCATAGCCAACAATTTTTGCACCCGCCTTGACGATGCTCACGGCATAACCGGCCTTGCGGTTACGGATGTCCAGGTATGGCAGGAAGAAGTCGTCGATGATCTTGGCGACGGTGGCGTGATCATCCTTGGCAATGGCGTGGTAGAAGTCCATCGCGGTTTTCGGGATGAAGTTGAACACCGCCGAGGAGTACACCGGCACGCCCAGGGCCTTGTAGGCAGCGGCGTAAACCTCTGCGGTCGGCAGGCCGCCGAGGTAGCTGAAACGATCGCCCAGACGGCGGCGGATCGACACCATCAACTCGATGTCACCGAGGCCATCCTTGTAGCCGATCAGGTTAGGGCAGCGCTCGGCCAGGCGTTCCAGCAGCGGAGCGGTCAGGCGGCACACGTTGCGGTTGTAGACCACCACGCCGATTTTGACCGATTTGCACACGGCTTCAACGTGGGCGGCAACGCCGTCCTGGCTGGCTTCGGTGAGGTAGTGCGGCAGCAGCAGCAGGCCTTTGGCGCCGAGGCGCTCGGCTTCCTGTGCGTATTCGATGGCCTGGCGGGTGGAACCACCGACACCGGCGAGAATCGGCACGCTGGTGGCGCAGGTATCAACGGCGGTCTTTACCACTTGGGAATATTCGCTGGCGGCGAGGGAGAAAAACTCACCGGTGCCGCCCGCTGCGAACAAGGCGGTGGCGCCGTAAGGGGCCAGCCATTCCAGACGCTTGATGTAGCCCGCCTGGTGGAAGTCACCCTGGGCGTTGAAATCGGTCACCGGGAAAGACAGCAGACCGTGGGAGAGGATGGACTTCAGCTCTTGTGGATTCATTATTCGAACACCCTGGGTAAAGACTTTCTGTCGAAAGATTGTTGTTGGTTTTGGTGATGTCGTACGTCATCGTACAACCATAAAAAGATTCGTCAACTGTAATTCATCGCCCTTCATCTCAGACGCTGTAGAAACAAGGATCCTTGACGTAGGAATTTTATTCTCTATGCTCCAGATAGCTGTATATACATACAGCTATCAAGGAATATTCTTACGACATAGCAAGGAGCTAACATGTCAGGTCTTGAACTCGCAGCACCCGAAAAAAAACCGCCAGTCCTACGTTTCGAAGGCGGCGAACACACCGCCATCGGCGACGACACATTGTTACGCTTCAGCAAGGACGCCCCGGCAATTCCCGCGCGACAAGTCGAACTGCATCTGCCTAACGGACTGGCACTGACCTACGGCCAAGTGATCGCCCTGGGCGGTGACTTTTATGGCATTCCCGGCCACCCCATCAGCGACGGCACCTCCCCTGCCGAGCGCGTGCAACGCTTCATCGCCGCGTTCAATACACTGGCTGTGCTGCCTGCCTCGCGGGAAGAAGCGGGCAAGATCCTTGCGGTGATGCAGAAGGAGATCAACGCGGTCAATCAGGCGATCAAAGACGGCAAACAACCCCATGAAGCCTATGACGCCCTGGGTGATACGTTGTCCGAGGAATGGAACCGTATCACCGGTGGTGGCAGCGCCGTTTCGGCACTGATCCCACTGGGGCGCTACCTGAAACTGGCGGCGGACAACGCCGATCACTTTGGTGAATGGGCGCTGGCGGCGTACCTCGCAGGGCATACGGCAGCGTTGCAACAGGCCGTGGTGGCCCATCAAACCGGCACCGACCAGGCATTGGAAATGGCCTATGCCATGAACAGCTTTGCTGATCACTTCTTGACCGATCTGTTTTCTGCCGGGCACCTGCGAGTGCCGCGCAAACAGCTGGCAGCGGTGGTGACACCCGGCGAATTGGGCTCTCTGATCAGCCGTTTCATGCACGATGAAGACAGCAAGTTCGGCCTCAAGGTGCGCAATGCCATGGGTGATCAGTGGCATGCCTATGGAGATAAGCGCTACTTCGATGCCATCGACGCGGACAATCGGCTGCTGGTCAAACGTGCAGTGCAGGCTTCGGCAGACGAAATCTTCGAAACCTTTATCAGCGGCGTGGCGCCCTCGCCGGCCAATTTCAAAGCGCCCCTGTATGTCCCGGACCTGAATGCCGCGCAGAACCCGGCGAACAACTTCTCGCCGCTGTTCAAGATGGAGGGAGACAAGGTGCTGCGCCGCAAGGACGTGAATGACCTGAACGACAAGCACTGGACCAATGACTGGTGGGGGTGGAGTACGTATTTGTTGCTTAAGGACTACAAGCCCAATACGCCTGACATCTGACTCGCCGCAAGCGCCCGCTTGCAGGTGGAGAACCTCAGGGCGGCGCGAGTATTCAGGATACCCGCGTCATCGCTGACGTCTTTCGCGAGCAAGCGCGCGCCTGCAAGGAATCATGTCTAACCGCGCTGCGCCTCCGCCTCTTCATGGGCATGGCGCAGTCGCTCGCGGCTATTGGTCAGGTGCAAGCGCATCGCCGCCCGCGCCGCATCCGAATCCTGGCGGGCAATCGCCTCATAAATCTCTTCGTGTTCGCGACTCAGGCGGCCCATATAGTGCTGGTGGTCATCATGGGCCAGGCGTGCTGAGTTCAGGCGGGTACGCGGAATGATGCTGGTGCCCAGGTGGGTCATGATGTCGGTGAAGTAGCGGTTACCGGTGGACAGTGCAATTTCCAAGTGAAATGCGAAGTCCGAGGCCACCGCATCACCGGCGTGGGCCGCGCTTTCATTCAGGGCGTCCAGCGCCGCGCGCATGGCGGCCAGTTGTTCATCGCTACGGCGCAGTGCGGCGAGCCCAGCGGACTCCACTTCCAGGCTGATCCGCAGTTCGAGAATCGCCAGCACATCACGCAGGGTCACCACGGTGGCCGGGTCGATGCGAAAGCCGCTTGGGCTAGGCGTATCCAACACAAAGGTGCCGATACCGTGGCGGGTTTCCACCTGCCCTGCCGCCTGCAAGCGGGAGATGGCCTCGCGGACCACGGTGCGGCTGACCCCATGGGCGTCCATGATCGCCGACTCGGTGGGCAGCTTGTCGCCACGCTTGAGTTGGCCGTCGCGGATCTGCTCTGACAGCACCGTGACCAATTCCTGGGCAAGGCTGCGGCGCTTGCGGGGAAGACGAGGGGCGGTGCTGGCGTTTTCCATGTGGAATCATCTATCTCGGTGGACTAAAGCAGCATCATAGCCCATGGCGGTTGTACGATCACCGTTTGTACCGCACTTTCATATACACGCCGTCAGCTTTCAGCCCCGGCCACCAACGGCACCCGCACAAACGGGCTCAAATTCGAACATAACGCACGGTTACTTCAAGCCTGGGTATTAGTGCCAAATGTTCTCGCGCACCTGGCAATTATGACAGCAGACGGCGTTCCCTCCCCGTAGCAGAGTAAAGCCTGTTCCAGCAAACAGGTGGCGGGTGATGAAACGCACGGGCAGGTATTACGCAACGATTGTGTGGCTGCTGGCATGCTCCGTTTACGCTGCGCCGCCGAATGTGCGCAATGGCGGCGGCGAAGACATCCTGCTTCAGGGCTTCCACTGGAACTCCAGCCGCAATACCCCGCAAAAATGGTATGAGGTGCTGGCACAAATGGCGCCCACTATCGGCCAGGACGGCTTTACCAAAATCTGGCTGCCGCCCGCCTGGACCGATCAATCCAGTTGGAGTGACACGGCGTCGGGAACGTCCGGCGGCGGTGAAGGTTACTTCTGGAACGACTTCGACAAGAACAGCCAATACGGCAGTGACAGCCAGCTCAAACAGGCGGTCACCGCCTTGGCGGGTGCCGGCGTGCAAGCGATCTACGACGTAGTGCCCAACCATATGAACGACAAGCTGCCGGGTAAACAGATGCGCTTTCCCAGGGGCCTCAAGCTGTGGCGCGATGACTGCACAACCCCCGTCGTCTGTGATGAAGGCGACGCGTTCATGAGCGGCTCGGCCGACCTCAACACAAGCAACTCGGAAGTCTCGCAGCGCTTCATGCAGGAATTCAGGAACCTGCGGGACAACTACAGCGCCAAAGGCTTGCGCTTCGATTTTGCACGCGGCTACGCGCCGGAGCGGGTCGATGTGTGGATGAAAAACTTCGGTGACCAAGCGTTCTGCGTCGGCGAGTTGTGGAAAGGCCCCAGCGAGTATCCGGCGAACGATTGGCGCAGCAAGGCCAGTTGGCAGGATGCGTTGAAGGACTGGTCGGATCGTTCCCACTGCAGCGTGTTCGATTTCGCCCTCAAGGAGCGCATGCAAAATGGCAGCGTGGCCGAGTGGCGCCATGGCTTGAATGGCAACCCCGACCCGGCATGGCGGCAGGTCGCGGTGACTTTCGTCGACAACCACGACACCGGTTATTCGCCTGGGCAATACGGCGGGCAGCACCACTGGGCCCTTGCCGACCCGACACGCAATATCGCCTATGCCTACATTCTCCTGAGCCCCGGTACGCCCACCGTGTATTGGCCGGACATGTACGACTGGGGCCGGGGCGATCTGATCCGCAAGCTGATCAGCCTGCGCAAGGACGCCGGTATCAGGGCCGACTCCCCCATCAGTTTCCAGCCCCACTATTCCGGATTGGTGGCCGCCATCCAAGGCAGCCGCAAGCGCCTGCTGATCGCCCTGGACTCCGATCTCTCCAAAGTGCCTGACGGCTTCAGCCCAGCGCTGTTTGCGGACGGGCAGCGCATCCGCTCGTGGCAGGCTGCCCCGACACCTTCCGACACCACGACCACCTTGCATTGCGACAACGTCAGGCCAGGGCCCGGCCAGGCGGTCTACGCTGTGGGATCGCCCATCGAACTAGGCGTATGGGACCCCGCCCACGCCATCGCACTGCAACCCAGCGCGGCCAACCGCTGGAGCGGCACTGTCGTGTGGCCAGCACAGCAACACATCGAATGGAAATGCCTGATCCGCAGCCTGAGCAATGTCAACGAGGTCTACTGGCAAGACGGCCCCAACAATCTGCTCACCACGGGGGCCGCCAGCGAAACAGTGGGGAGTTTTTGAGCAAAAAAAGCCCCGGCAAAGCCGAGGCATTTTTTTAACGTAGGCCCGAAGACTTACGCGCTTTACTTCACCACTTTCAGACTTGGCCGACCGCTTGGACGCGGTGGCTCGCTATCCGGTGGCGGCACATCATCGCCGTCTTCCTCTTCAATCACTTCGTCGTCCTCGAAAGGCGACTCCAGATCGAACACCATGCCTTGGCCATTCTCCCGGGCATAGATGCCGAGGATAGCGCCAATCGGCACGTACAGCGTGTGCGGCACACCGCCGAAATGGCCTTCGAAACTGACAGCTTCGTTGTCCATGTGCAGGTGGCGCACCGCAGTGGGTGAAACGTTCAGGACGATTTGCCCGTCACTGGCAAAACCCTGCGGTACCTGAACCGCTGGAAACTCGGAATTGACCAGCATGTGCGGGGTGCAATCGTTATCCACAATCCACTCATAGAGCGCGCGGACCAGATAAGGTCGACTGGAGTTCATCAACGGCTCCTTAAGCCTTAGCGCATATCGCGTTCGACACCAGACAGACTCGCCTGGAAAGCCTCACGCGCAAACTGGCGCTCCATGTAATCAAGCAGCGGCTTGGCTGGCCGCGGCAGTTCAATGCCCATAATCGGCAAGCGCCAGAGTATGGGTAATAGGCAGCAATCCACCAAGCTTTGTTCCTCACTGAGGAAAAAAGGCTTGTCGGCGAACAGCGGCGAAACGCCGGTCAGGCTCTCGCGCAATTCCTTGCGCGCCACGACACGAGCGGCCTCTTTGCTGCGCGAATCCAGAATCACATCCACCAGTCCGCACCAGTCACGCTGGATCCGATGGATCAGCAGGCGGCTGTTGGCACGCGCCACCGGATACACCGGCAGCAACGGCGGATGGGGGTAACGCTCATCCAGGTATTCCATCACCACGGTTGACTCCCACAACGCCAGGTCACGATCGACCAGGGTGGGCAAGCTGCCGTAAGGGTTCACTTCGATCAGTTTCGGCGGATGACGACCTGCCTCCACACTGATGATCTCGGCGCTGACACCCTTCTCTGCGAGTACGATGCGTACTCGGTGGGAATAGTGGTCGGCGGGGTCGGAGTAACAGGCCAACCGATTGGTCACGCCCATGGCGGTCCTCCTCGCTTGTTGAAATTATCGAAAGCTCAAAAACGAGCGCGCCCAGAGAGCATCCCTGTAACGCCTGGTACAACCAGGGCGCTACGTATTCAGAGATGCCGCTGGGCGCGCAAGATTAACAGCAATTGCTTACGGTTGGATCAATGCACATCCTTCCAGTATTCACGTTTGAGCAGATAGGCGAATACGAAGAAGAAAGCCAGGTACAGCAAGACGTAAGTACCGATGCGCTGGTGCTGCAGTTTTACCGGGTTGGCTGAGTAAGCCAGGAAGGTCACGAGATTCTTGACCGTCTCGTCGAACTGCTCTTCTGTCTGCGAACCTGGAGTTTCGATCTTCAGTTGATCGCAGGCTTCATGGGTCAGGGGCGTGCCGGTCAATGGATCGTATTGCTTCTTGCCGTCTTCGACGACCTGGATCTGCTTGCATCCTATCACTTGTTTGCCTTGCAGCCCGACCAGAACGTTAGGCATGCCGACGTTCGGGAACTGCTTGTTGTTCACTTGATAAGGACGCGTAGGGTCTTCGTAGAAAGTCTTGAGGTAGTTGTACAGCCAATCGGTACCACGCACGCGCGCCACCAGGGTCAGGTCGGGCGGTGCGGCGCCGAACCATAGCTTGGCGTCCGCCGGTTTCATGCCGATGTTCATGTGGTCGCCAATCTTGGCGCCGGTGAACACCAGCTTCTCCAGCATCAGCTCATGGGGGATGCCCAGGTCATCGGCAACCCGCTCATAACGCTGGAACTTGGCACTGTGGCAGCCCATGCAGTAGTTGGCGAACGTCCGCGCGCCGTCTTGCAGGGCGGCCTTGTCCGACACGTCGATATCGACTTTTCCCAGCTCCGGACCACCGTGCTCGGCAGCGAAGGACAGTAGCGGCAGGGCCGCAAGCATCAATGCAACAAATAATTTTTTCATCAGCCAGTCACCCTTTCCGGAACCGGTTTGGTCTTCTCGAGCCGGGTGTAGAACGGCATCAGAATGAAGTAGGCGAAGTACAGGAAGGTGCAGACCTGCGACAGCAGCGTACGCTCAGGGGTCGGCGCCAATACGCCCAACACGCCCAGGATCACGAATGCAATGCAGAACACCCACAGCCAGATTTTGCTCAGCCAGCCTTTGTAGCGCATGGACTTGACCGGGCTCCGGTCGAGCCACGGCAGCACGAACAGCACAGCAATGGCCGCGCCCATGGCAATTACGCCCATGAGCTTGTCGGGAATCGCCCGCAAGATCGCGTAGAACGGCGTGAAGTACCAGACCGGGGCAATGTGCTCAGGGGTCTTGAAGGCGTTCGCCTGTTCGAAGTTAGGCTTCTCGAGGAAATAACCGCCCATCTCCGGGAAAAAGAACACGATCGAGCAGAACACGAAGAGGAACACGACCACGCCGACAATGTCTTTCACGGTGTAGTACGGGTGAAACGGGATGCCGTCCAGCGGAATGCCGTTCTCGTCCTTGTGCTTCTTGATGTCCACGCCATCCGGGTTATTGGAGCCCACTTCGTGCAGTGCCAGGATATGCAGCACCACCAGGCCCAGGATCACGATGGGCAGCGCCACGACGTGCAGGGCGAAGAAGCGGTTCAGGGTGATGCCGGAGATGAGGTAGTCACCACGGATCCACTGGGTCAGGTCGTTGCCGATGACCGGGATCGCACCGAACAGCGAGATGATCACCTGGGCACCCCAGTACGACATCTGGCCCCATGGCAGCAGGTAGCCCATGAAGGCTTCGGCCATCAGCGCCAGGTAGATCAGCATGCCGAACACCCACACCAGTTCGCGGGGCTTCTGGTACGAGCCGTAGAGCAGGCCACGGAACATGTGCAGGTAGACCACGATAAAGAACGCCGAAGCACCGGTGGAGTGCAGCAGGCGCAGGATCGAGCCGTACTCGACGTCACGCATGATGTATTCGACAGACGCAAACGCCTCTTCCGCCGACGGGGTGTAGCTCATCGTCAGCCAGACACCGGTGACGATCTGGTTAACCAGCACCAGCAGCGCCAGGGAACCGAAGAAGTAGAAGAAGTTGAAGTTTTTTGGCGCGTAATACTTGCTGAGATGGTCTTCCCACATTTTAGTGGCGGGGAAGCGCGCATCGACCCAATCCATGAACTTGCTCATCACGCGTTCTCCTTATCGAGGCCAATGACAATGAGGTCGTCAGTTTCGTAGGTATGCGGAGGTACAGGCAGGTTCAGAGGAGCAGGCTGGGACTTGTAGACGCGGCCCGCCAGATCGTAGTGGGAGCCGTGGCAGGGGCAGAAATAACCACCCACCCAATCTTTACCCAGATCGACTGGAGCGACTTCCGGGCGGAAGGTAGGTGAGCATCCCAGGTGAGTGCAGAGGCCGACCAGCAGCAGAATCTCTGGCTTGATCGAGCGTGCTTCGTTTTTGGCGTAGGCGGGTTGGTCGGATTTCTCAGATTTCGGGTCAGACAACTGGCCTTCGATCTTTTTCAGATTTCCCAGGATTTCCTCAGTACGACGAACAATGAACACCGGCTGGCCGCGCCACTCAGCAATCATCTGCTGGCCTGGCTCGATCTTGCTGACATTCACTTTCACCGGTGCACCTGCGGCTTTCGCCTTGGCACTGGGAAACCATGACCCCACGAACGGGACCGCAGCCCCCACCGCTCCTGCAGCACCCACCACGGATGTGGCTGCTACTAAGAAGCGACGCCGGCCTGCATTCACGCCGTCATTGCTCATTCAGTCCTCTCCCATCAGCTTTTTGGCCTGTTAAATCAGGCGTCTACTAAGTATTAAATCTGAACTTATAAAAATTTTGCCGAATGGTAATGAAAAGCCCCACGTATGACAAGGGAATTGCCCGGGCCTCCCCCTCCAGGCCTTGTAGTATAGGGGGTCTACGGATGTGGCAAGTTGTCACGCCAAAAATTGTGTATAAATCGCAGGCAATAAAAAACGCCCAGCTCCGTGAGGAGGCTGGGCGTTTTTGTGGAACGTAAAGCGAATTAACGCTTCGAGTACTGCGGACGCTTACGCGCTTTACGCAGACCGACTTTCTTACGTTCAACTTCACGAGCATCGCGAGTAACGAAGCCAGCTTTGCGCAGAGCGCCACGCAGGGTTTCGTCGTACTGCATCAGAGCGCGAGTGATACCGTGGCGGATTGCGCCAGCTTGACCACTTACACCGCCACCGATAACGGTGACGTAGATGTCGAACTTTTCAACAGTCTCGGTCAATTCCAGCGGCTGACGAACTACCATGCGGGCAGTTTCGCGACCGAAGAAGTTGTCCAGGGTGCGGTTGTTGATCGAGATGTTACCAGTGCCCGGACGCAGGAAAACGCGTGCGGTTGCGGTTTTGCGACGGCCAGTGCCGTAATTTTGAGTCGCCGACATAATGAACTATTCCGTTAAAACTTCAGTTCTTGGGGCTGCTGAGCAGCATGAGGGTGTACAGCGCCCGCATAGACTTTCAGCTTGCGAAACATATCGCGACCCAGTGGGCCCTTCGGCAGCATGCCTTTGACCGCGATTTCGATCGGGGCTTCAGGCTTCTTGGAGATCAGGCCTTCAAAGTTGGAAGACTTGATACCGCCTGGGAAACCGGAGTGACGGTAGTACATTTTGTCTTGCGCTTTGTTGCCGGTAACACGTACCTGCTCAGCGTTGATGATCACGATGTAGTCACCGGTGTCAACGTGAGGGGTGTACTCAGGCTTGTGCTTGCCACGCAGACGGCTGGCGACTTCAGTGGCCAGACGACCCAGGGTCTGACCAGCGGCGTCGACGACAAACCAGTCGCGCTGAACTGTTTCCGGTTTTGCAGTAAAAGTTGTCATTCTTTAATAGCCTCAGGGGCCGCCCTGTAAATTAGACGGCGGATCTTACTGAATAGTGCGTACTTTGACAAGTCAAAGGCAGCCGGATACAGACGCTATCGGGGGCTCGGGTCGGCGCGTCCGTTCAACGGCAAGATTCTTCGGCAGGCGGCGCATCACTTCCACTGCAGAAAGAGGTGGGCAATTATGCAGATTGCGAAAAAAAATTCAACCTGCTTTTATGATTGTTTTCCCTGAAGGAGTACCCGATGGATTATCGACAGCTGGGCCGTACGGATCTGAACGTGAGCGCGATAGCCCTGGGCACCATGACCTGGGGTGAGCAGAACAGCGAGGCAGAGGCCTTCGCGCAGATTGAACGGGCCAAGGCCGCGGGGATCAACTTCCTCGACACCGCGGAAATGTACCCGGTGCCGCCCAAGGCCGACACCTATGCCACCACCGAGCGTTATATCGGTAATTACTTCAAAAGCCGTGGCGACCGTGCCGACTGGATCCTCGCCAGCAAGATCGCCGGCCCCGGCAACACCATCGACTACATCCGCGACGGCCACCTGCGCCACAACCGCAAGCACATCGTCGAAGCCCTGGACGCCAGCCTCAAGCGCCTGCAAACCGACTGGATCGACCTCTACCAGTTGCACTGGCCGGAGCGCAGCACCAACTTCTTCGGCCAACTGAGCTACAAGCACAAGGACGAAGACGACCTCACCCCACTGGAGGAAACCCTCGAAGCGCTGGATGAGCAGGTGAAGGCCGGCAAGATCCGCCATATCGGCCTGTCCAATGAAACCCCATGGGGCACCATGAAGTTCCTGGCCCTGGCCGAAGCCCGTGGCTGGACCCGTGCGGTATCGATCCAGAATCCCTACAACCTGCTCAACCGCAGCTTTGAAGTGGGCCTGGCAGAAGTCGCCATTCGCGAGCAATGCGGCCTGCTGGCTTACTCGCCCCTGGCGTTCGGCATGCTCAGTGGCAAGTACGAAGGTGGCGCACGCCCGGCCAAAGCGCGCCTGACCGAGTACAGCCGCTTCAGCCGCTACTTCAACCCGCAGTCGGAGGCCGCGTGCAGCCGCTACGTGGCACTGGCCCGCGAGCACGGCCTGGATCCGGCGCAGATGGCGTTGGCGTTCGTGACCCAGCAACCGTTCGTGACCAGCAACATTATTGGTGCGACGAGCCTGGAACAGCTGGACAGCAACATTGCCAGTGCTGATCTGAAGCTGTCGAAGGAAGTACTGGAAGGGATTGAGGCGATTCAGAAGGATCATCCGAATCCTGCGCCTTGATTGATCTGTAGACCGCTATCGAGGGCAAGCCCCCGATAGCGGTCTACACAAACAACACATCACTCAAAGCGCCCGCGCAATAATCTCCTTCATGATCTCGTTGGTCCCCGCATAAATCCGTTGCACGCGAGCATCCGCCCACGCCCGGGCAATCGGGTATTCCCACATGAAGCCGTAGCCGCCGTGCAACTGCACGCACTCGTCGAGCACCTTGCACTGCAGGTCCGTGGCCCAGTACTTGGCCATCGCGGCGGTGGGCACATCCAGCTTGCCTTCCAGGTGCAGCGCCATGCATTTGTCGACGAACACGCGCCCGATCTGAATCTGCGTGGCCATCTCCGCCAGTTTGAAGCGGGTGTTCTGGAAGTCGGCAATCGCCTTGCCGAATGCCTTGCGCTCACGGGTGTATTCCAGAGTCCACTCCAGCGCCGCCTCGGCCGACGACAGCGCGCCAATGGCCACCGTCAGCCGCTCCTGGGGTAGCTCCTGCATCAAGTAGGCAAACCCCATGCCGGCCTGGCCCAGCAGGTTTTCCCTGGGCACGCGGACATCCTGGAAAAACAACTCCGAAGTGTCCTGCGCCTTCATGCCAACCTTCTCCAGGCGCTTGCCCTTGGCGAAGCCCGGCGTGTCTGCCTCCACCAAAAACAGGCTGGTGCCCTTGGCGCCGGCCTTGGGGTCGGTCTTGGCGACCACGATCACCAGCTCAGCCAGATACCCATTGGTGATAAAGGTCTTGGAGCCATTGATTACGTACTCGTCGCCGTCCAGCACGGCGGTCGTCTTGACCCCTTGCAGGTCAGAGCCGGCACCCGGCTCGGTCATGGCGATGGCCGTGACCATCTCGCCGCTGATCAACTTGGGCAGGTACTTGTGCTTCAGCGCCTCACTGCCGTAATGCAGGATGTAGGGCGCAACGATGTCCGAATGCAGCGAGAAACCGATGCCGGTCAGCCCCAGCCGGCTGATCTCCTCGATCACCACCGCGCTGTAGAGAAAGTCCGTGCCCAGCCCGCCGTATTCCTCCGGCAGATGGGAACACAACATCCCCGCCTCCCCCGCTTTGCTCCACAGATTGCGATCGATATAGCCCTGCTTCTCCCATTGCCCATGGAACGGTGCAGCGTCTTTTTCAAGAAAGGTGCGCACGCTCTGGCGAAAGAGTTCGTGCTCCGGGCTGAACAAGGTTCTGGGGATCATGGGTCACCTGCGTGGATTGTCGGACAAGGACGAGCCCACAGAGCCTATGCCCCGATGGCGTCACAGGACACTGGACACATGCGACAAAAAATAAGACGATCCAGCCGTCTGGTGACCACTTTCCCCTATAAGAATAAATGAAATTATGTCTAACCAAATCTCCACGCCGTTGCGGCGCGTCAGCATTTTGGCCATTGATCGGGTATTCGCTTCAACCCTGATGCAAGCCAAGGATTTCTTCCACCTCGCCAGCCTGCGTTATGGCAAACAGCAAGGCCTGGGCCTGACCCCTGCGTTCGAAACACGCCTTGTGAGCCCCGACGGAAAATCGGTGCGCAGCTTCAGTGATGTGATCATGCCGGTGGACGGCGGCCTGGAAGACGCCGACATCATCGTACTGCCGGCCTTCTGGGATGACTTCGACGCCCTCTGCGCGCGCTACCCGCAAGTGCTGCCATGGCTGCGCGCGCAACATGCACGCGGCGCGGTACTCTGCGGCGAAGCCACAGGAGTGTTCTGGCTGGCCGAAGCCGGCCTGCTCGATGGCAAGGAGGCGACCACCTACTGGCGCTTCTTCAACGCCTTCAGCGAACGCTTCCCCAAGGTCCAGCTCAATCAGGACAAGCACCTCACCGATGCCGACAACCTGTATTGCGCCGGCGGCACCACCTCGGCGTGCGACCTGTATATCTACCTGATCGAACGCTTCTGCGGCGCCAACATCGCCCAGGCAGTGGCGCGCGACATCCTCTACGAAGTGCAGCGCAGCTACTCGCCGGGACGTATCGGGTTTGGGGGGCAGAAGCTGCACCAGGACGTGATTATCCTGCAGATCCAGCACTGGCTCGAAGAGCACTTTGCCGACAAATTCCGCTTCGAAGACGTCGCCCGGGAACACGGCATGAGCATCCGCAACTTCATGCGCCGCTTCCAGACCGCCACCGGCGACAAGCCGCTGCACTACCTGCAACGGCTGCGTATCGAGACGGCCAAGGGCCTGCTCTCGGGCAGCCGCAAGAGCATCAAGACCATCAGCTATGAGGTGGGTTACGACGATGCTAGTTTCTTTGCGCGGTTGTTTCGCCAACACACCGAGTTATCGCCGAACCAGTACCGCCAACAGTTCCAACAGGCTGCGTAAGCAAATGTGGGAGGGGGCTTGCTCCCGATAGCGGTGTGTCAGTGAGTACATCTTGCACTGATAGACCGCTATCGGGGGCAAGCCCCCTCCCACACTTGACCTACATCGGTCTTAGGGTTTGTGCCCGCGCGACAGGAACTCGTGGGACTGCATTTCGAGCAGGCGGCTCAGGGTGCGCTGGAATTCGAAGTTCAGGCGCCCGCCGGTATACAGATCCTTGAGTTCGACTTCGGCCGAGATGATCAACTTGACGTTACGGTCGTAGAACTCGTCGACCATGTTGATAAACCGTCGGGCGATGTCGTCGGTGGTGACGCTCATCTGCTCCACGCCGCTGAGGATCACCGCGTGGAAGATCTTGCCCAGTTCGATGTAGTCGTTCTGGCTACGCGGGCCGTCGCACAGTTGGCGGAATTCGAACCAGGCCACGTCATCGCAGGTACGCAGGGCGATGATCTCGCGGTTCTCGATCATCAGCTTGTCGTTTTCCACCGCCTGGGTGCATTCCGGCGTGAGGGCGCGGAAGCTCTTGCGCAGGCTTTCGTGCGCGGCTTCGTTCAGCGGGAAGTGGAACAGCTCCGCCTGCTCGAGGTGACGCAAACGGTAGTCGACGCCACTGTCGACGTTGACGATCTCGGTGTTCTGCTTGATCAGCGCAATGGCGGGCAGGAAGCGCGCACGTTGCAGGCCATCCTTGTAGAGGCCGTCGGGCACGATGTTCGAAGTGGCGACCAGGGTCACGCCGTTCTTGAACAGCTCTTCCATCAGGGTGCCGAGGATCATGGCGTCGGTGATGTCGGAAACGAAGAATTCATCGAAGCAGATCACCCGCGCCTCGTCGGAGAAACGCTTGGCGATGATGGTCAGCGGGTTTTTTTCACCCGGCAGGGTCTTCATTTCTTCGTGCACGCGCTTCATGAAGCGGTGGAAGTGGGTGCGGACCTTTTCCTTGAACGGCAGCGCCTCAAAGAACGTATCGACCAGATAGGTCTTGCCCCGACCTACACCGCCCCAGAAATACAGGCCCTTGACCGGCGTGTGGTCTTTCTTGCCAAACAGCTTGCTGAGCATCCCCGGCTTGCTTTGCGAGGCCGCGACCAGGTCGTCGTACAGGCGCTGCAAATGACGCACCGCCGTTTCCTGGGCCGCGTCATGGAAGAATTCAGGGCGTTTCAGATCAGCTTGATATCGTTCTAGGGGCGTCATAATTTCGTTAGCAAGGCAACAAAAACGGGCCGTCACTGTAACGACGGCCCTGGATAATGGCAATCAACCCTTGGTCGGGTTAATCCTCGATTGGGGTCAACGCAATGCGCAGGGCTGCAATGGCGGCATCACGCGATGCACCATCGGCAAACTCGGCGCTGTCGGCGACTGCGGCACCGTCCAGCCATACGCTGAAGCTCAGGGCCTCGGTGCGCACATCCAGCGCTTCACCGTTTTGCAGTTGCTTGGTCGCCGCACCGGCCGCCTTGCCATCGGCAAAGTTGCGCGACAGCAGCAGTTGTTCGCCATCGGCGGCCAACAGGCGGAAGCGGAAGCTGCCATCGTCTTCACGAAAGCTCACAAAACGTGCGGCTTTGGCGGCCTTCTTCTTGGTCGCAACCGGCGCCGCAGCCTGGTTGACGAAAGAACGCAGGCCCACCGCTTCACGCAACTCGGCCAGGAATGGCGCGGCGACGGCACGGGCTTTCTTGGCGCCGACCAGCAACAGGTCTTCCATGTCCGACGGGCGCGACATCAACTGATGGTAGCGCTCACGTGCTTCGCCCAATTGGCCGTCCAGCAGCTGGAACAGACGGCTCTTCGCCTCGCCCCAGCCCAGGCCTTGCAGCAGCTCGCCACGGAACTCTTCTTCCTGGGCCTTGCTGGCAAACGCCTGGTAGAGGGTGAACAGGTGCGAGTTGTCCGGGTCCTTGGCTTCGCCGGGCGCGCGGGAGTCGGTGACGATCCGCGAGATGGCGTCCTTCATGTCCTTGGCGCTGGTGAACAACGGGATGGTGTTGTCGTAGCTCTTGGACATCTTGCGGCCATCCAGGCCCGGCAAGGTGGCAACGCTTTCTTCGATCAACGCCTCGGGCATGGTGAAGAATTCTTTACCGTTGCCGAACAGGTGGTTGAAGCGCTGGCCGATGTCGCGGGCCATTTCCACGTGCTGGATCTGGTCGCGGCCCACCGGCACTTTGTGCGCGTTGAACATCAGGATGTCCGCCGCCATCAGCACCGGGTAGCTGTACAGGCCCATGGTGATGCCCGCATCCGGGTCTTCGCCGGTCTCCACGTTCTTGTCCACCGAGGCCTTGTAGGCATGGGCGCGGTTGAGCAGACCCTTGGCGGCGACGCAGGTCAGCAGCCAGGTCAGCTCGGGGATTTCCGGGATGTCGGACTGACGATAAAAGGTCACCCGGTTCACATCCAGGCCACCGGCCAGCCAGGTCGCGGCGATTTCCATACGCGAGCGCTGGATGCGCTGCGGGTCATCGCATTTGATCAGGGCGTGGTAGTCGGCCAGGAAGTAGAAAGAGTCGGCATTGGCGTCCTGGCTGGCAAGGATCGCCGGGCGTATCGCACCGGCGTAGTTGCCCAGGTGCGGCGTGCCGGTGGTGGTGATGCCGGTGAGGATACGGGTACGAGTCGTCATGGGTAATCGCTTATCAGACTGCTATCAATTCGAGAGGCGCGGCAGCACCAGATCCTTGAGATCGGTGAGCTTGCCATGAAAAAAGTGCCCGCATTCTGCCACTTTCAGCAGCTCATGGGGGCGTTTCAAGGCGGCAGACCAGTCGTAGACCAATTGCGGATCGACCACTTCGTCGGTTTCCGGCTGGATCAGGGTGAGCGGGCAGCCTTGTGGCAACACATCACTATCGCGCAGGCGCATCACCGCCGCAGCAACCATGAACAGGTGCGCCAGTTTTTCACCCTTGGCTTCAAGGCGACCGCCGAGGCTGGCGGCCACATAACCGCCAAAGGAAAAACCGAGCAAGGTGATCGGCAGGCCAGGGTGTTTTTCCCGCAGCCAGGTGACAGCCGCTTCGGCATCATCCACTTCACCCGTGGCCATATCGTGCGTACCGGCGCTGGCGCCAACGCCACGGTAGTTGAAACGCAAAGTGATCAAACCCGCATCGCGGGCGGTGCGTTGCAGGGTCGAGACAACTTTATTGAGCATGGTCCCACCTTGCACCGGGTTAGGGTGACAGATCAGCGCCAGGCCACGTGGCTCGGGGTGATCCAGGTACAGGGCCTCCAATTGACCTACCGGGCCATCGATCAAAACGGGGGTTTCACGCATGAGCAAGGAATGAACTCCGTGACCTCTCAAAGGGTCGACTCGTCTAGCTAAAAGTCTGTGCATGGCATCATTGCGAGCTTAATCGCGGTATACAGCGCAGGTTTGAGCCGTTAACGTAAAGCAAAGCCGTTTATAGAGGAAGGACTCGTGGAACACTCGCTCTTAGTTTGGTTGTTGCCGACTCTCGCCTTGGTTGCCGGTGTCGCCATTGGATTCCTGGTTGCCCGCCTGCTGCCGAATGCCGCGCCTAACCGCACGCAGCGTCAGTTGGATGACATTCAGGAACGTTTTGACAGTTATCAGAACGAGGTTGTTACCCACTTCAACAGCACCGCGACCCTGGTCAAGAAACTCACCCAGAGCTACCAGGAAGTACAGGATCACCTCGCCGATGGCGCAAACCGCCTGGCCCTCGACGACATCACCCGTCAGCGTCTGCTGGCCGCGCTGCATTCCGATGCACCGCAAACTCCACGGGAACGCCTGACCCCACCCCGGGAAAACCAGGAACCACCACGGGACTACGCGCCAAAAACGCCGAACGCCCCGGGCATGCTGGATGAGCATTACGGCTTGAAGAAGTAAGTTATTTTCAAGCAACAAAAAGCCCGGCTGATCATCGATCAACCGGGCTTTTTGTTGGGCCTCGCTCTAGTGGGAGGGGCTTGCCCCTTCCCCCACTGGTCTTCAGGCCACGGGCTGTTCTTGAAGCCACCCCGCTTCGATCCGCACATGCCGCCCATGGAAGCGCTTGAGGCTGCTGCGGTGACCGACGCTGACAATGCTCAAACCCGGCAACTCATCAATCAACGCCTGATACAACGTCGCCTCATCCTCTTCATCCATGGCCGATGTCGCTTCGTCCATATAGAGCCATTGCGGCGCGAACAACAAGGCCCGGGCAAAGGCCAGGCGTTGCTGTTCGCCGGGCGAGAGCATGCGTTGCCAATGGTTGGCTTCATCCAGGCGCCCCACCAGGTGCGGCAGGCGACAGGTTTCCAGGACCTGTGCATAACGTTCTGCCGAATAGACGCTGTCGTCCTGTGGATAACTCAACACCGCCTTGAGTGTGCCGATCGGCAGGTAGGGCTTCTGCGGCAGGAACAGGTAACGTTTGGCCGGCAGGCGAATGCTGCCGTGACCAGCAGGCCACAGATGTCCCATGGCGCGCAGCAAGGTACTTTTGCCGCTGCCGGAACGGCCGCTGAGCATGAGGCGCTCACCCGGCTCAACGATCATGTTGGCGTCGGTCAGCAGGTGACGACCATCCGCCAGGTTCATGCCCAGCCCTTGCACCACCAGACGCTCGCCCTCCGCGCTGACGTCAATGGCGGCTGGGCGCTGCTCGTTTTCACTCATGGCCTGCTGAAAACTCAGTAGACGGTCGCTGGTCGCGCGCCAACCGGCGAGGTCGGCGTACGCACTGATAAACCAGCTGAAGTTGCCCTGCACGTTGCCGAACGCCGAGTTGATTTGCATCAGCTCGCCCAGTTCGATCTTGCCGGAAAAGTAGCGCGGGGCAGCCACGATAAACGCAAAGACGGTCGCAATCTGTTCATAACCGGCAGTGAAGAACGTCAGGCGCTTGGACACCTTCATGATGTCCCAGTAGTTATGCCAAACCTTCCCGAACCGCGCGCTCAAACGCTGATTCTCATTGGGTTCGCCGTTGTACAGGGCGATGCTCTCGGCATTCTCCCGCACTCGCACCATGGAGAAACGCAAGTCTGCTTCGAAGCGTTGTTGCTGATTGCTCAAACCGATCAAACGACGACCGATCAGATGGGTCAGCCAACTGCCGACACCGGCATAGACCAATGCACACCAGAACATGTAGCCGGGGATGGTGATACCGAACACTTCAATACTGCCCGACACGCCCCACAGGATGACGGAGAACGACACCAGACTGACCACATTGCGCAGCAGACCCAGGCCAAGACTCAGCGTGTTCAGGGTAAAGCTGTTGAGGTCTTCGGAAATCCGCTGATCCGGGTTATCGGTGTAGCCGCCCTGCTCCAGCTGGTAGTAGTTCTTGTTGCCAAGCCAGCGGGCAAAATACTTTTCGGTGAGCCATGCACGCCAGCGAATGGTCAGCATCTGAGTGAGGTAGAGACGGTAGACCGCGCCGAGAATCGCCACCGTGGCGATGCCGCAGAAATAAACGATCTGTTGCCAGAAGGCGGCCGTGTCCTTGTTTTCCAGCGCGTTGTAGAAGTCCTTGTACCAGTGGTTGAGCCACACGGAAATGGCCACGCTGAACAGCGACAGGCCAATCACCACGGCGAGCAACAACCAGGCCTTGCCCTTCTCTTCACTTCGCCAATAAGGCGTGATCATCGCCCAGGTTCGGCGAAAGAATTGCCCACGCACTGCGTCATTGACCGCAGAGTACTCAGCGTTCTGATTCATCGTTCAGGCTCGATAGGAAGGAGGTGACAGGCGTTTGAACCGATCATAGTTGATCGGTTCAGGGCTCCGTGCGGCCTGAAGCGGCTCGTTCAGCCGAGGTTCAGCGTCGTACCGGACGCTTCTGCAGCTTGCGTTGCAGGGTGCGACGGTGCATGCCCAGGGCGCGGGCAGTGGCGGATATGTTGCCTTCGTGTTCGGTAAGTACGCGCTGGATGTGTTCCCACTGCAGGCGGTCCACCGACATCGGGTTTTCCGGCACCAGGGTGTCGAGGTCGGCATGCTCGGACAGCAACGCCGCCAGCACGTCATCGGCATCCGCCGGTTTGCACAGGTAGTTGCAGGCACCGCGCTTGATGGCTTCGACGGCCGTGGCGATGCTGGAGTAACCGGTGAGGATCACCACGCGCATTTCCGGGTCGAGTTCCAGCAGTTTGGGCAACAGCACCAGGCCGGAGTCGCCGTCCATTTTCAGGTCGAGCGCGGCATAGTCCGGCAAGTCGGCCTGGGCAATGGTCAGGCCTTCTTCGGCGGAGCCTGCGGTGCTTACGCGAAAGCCGCGACGGCTCATCGCGCGCGCCATCACGCGGGTAAAGGTGGCGTCATCATCTACCAGCAACAGGTGCGGCAGTTCTTCGCCTTCGACTTGGATCTCGTCACTCATCGATATCTCCTCGTGCGACACGGGGCAGGCGCAGCTCGGTAAGCGTGCCACCTTCCTCATGACTATAGAGCTTCACTGAGCCGCCCGCGCGGGTCACGCTGGCCTTGCTCAAAAACAGGCCGAGGCCGAAGCCTTTGCCCTTGGTGGTAAAGAAAGGTTTGCCGATCTGCTCGGCAATCGCCAGCGGCACGCCCGCGCCGTGGTCGCGAATGCTGATCGTCAGGTCATCCACATCCCAATCCAGCCGGACTTCCAACCCCTCGGGGCAAGCGTCGGCTGCATTGTTCAGCAGATTGAGCAAGGCTTGGGTGAGGTCCGGCGGTGGCGCCATGCGCGGCACAGTGCCCTGACCCAGCAGGTGGAAGCGGTAGCTGGCTTCGGGACGCATCAGGTGCCAGCGGTTCAGCGCTTCGTCGAGCCACTGGGTCACGTCCTGCATGTCGACCGCCAGGCGGCGATTGGCTTCGGCTGCGCGCACCAGTTGCTGCAAGGTCTGCTTGCACTGTTTGACCTGTTCGCGCAGCACGCCGAGATCCTCTTGCAGCGCCGGGTCGTGGTGGTCCTGGGTCATTTCGTTGAGCAGCACGCTCATGGTCGCCAACGGCGTGCCCAATTCGTGGGCGGCGCCGGCGGCCTGGGTGGCGACGGCGAGCAGTTGCTGGTCACGCAAGCCTTCCTCGCGGCGAATGGCGCGCAGTTCTTCCTGGCGGCGCAGCTCTTCGGCCATGCGCGCGGCAAAGAAGGTGATCACGGCGGCAGACAGGGCAAAGCTCAGCCACATCCCGTAGATCTGCAGGTTTTCGCGGGCGATGGGGAACGTTTGCAACGGATAGAAGCGCGCCAGCAGCAGGGTGTACAGGGTCAGGGCGATGCCCGACAGCACCACCGAGTAGCGCCACGGCAAGGTCACCGCAGCGATGGTCAGTGGCACCAGGTAATAAGAAACGAACGGGTTGGTGGAGCCGCCGGAGAAGTACAGCAACACACTGTGGATAAACAGGTCGCAGGCCAATTGCAGGGCGTATTCCAGCTCGGTTACCGGCCACGTGGTGCGCAAGCGGATGGCGGTAAACACACACAGCACGATGGAGAAACCCAGGGTCACGCCCAACTGCAGCCAGGGCAGCGGCAACAGGTCGAACCAATAGGCGAGCCCCACCGATCCGGCCTGTGCGGCCAGTACCAGGGTACGAATGAACGTCAGGCGCCAGAGGTTCTGGCGGGTGGCGGAAGTCAGTTTTACGGCGGCGAGCATGAGCTCTCCCGATGAGCGCAGCAGGCGGATCGGCAGGAGTATAAACGAAGCAGGCGCGCTGGCATGGCGCGTGTGGCTCTTTGCCGCAGGCCGGGCAAATGACCGTTCGTCGGCGATTACCCGATGTGTAGCGAATGTGTAAACCCGAAGAACCCGATACCACCGTCTACAGTCATACCGATACGAACACCCTAAGGAGCTTCCATGTCTCGTTTCATCCGCAGTGCCGCCGTTCTCACCCTCAGCGCCAGCGCCCTGGCCAGCCTTCCGGCAATGGCCGCCGATGAGCTGCATTACAACCAGATCTCCCTGCGCGCCGAGGCCAGCCAGGAAGTGGCCCGCGACAAGATGATCGTCACCCTCTACACCGAGTCCCAGAACTCCGACCCGGCCAAGCTCGCGGCCGAAATCACCACCACTTTGAACAAGGCACTGGGCGAGGCTCGTGAAGTCAAAGGCGTGACCCTGCGCCAGGGCAGCCGTAACAGCTACCCGATCTACGACAACAAGAACCAGAAGATCACCGGCTGGCGTGAGCGCGCCGAACTGCGCCTGGAAAGCGCGGACTTCCCGGCGCTGTCCAAACTCACCGGCGAGTTGCTCAATACCCTGAAAATGGAAAACATGGACTTCGCCATCGCCGACACCACGCGCAAAGCCAGCGAAGACGCGCTGCTCAAGGATGCCGTTGCCGCGTTCAAAGCACGCGCACAACTGGCCACCGACGCCCTGGGCGGCAAGGGTTACAAGATCGTCAACTTGAACTTCAACACCAATGGTTATCCACAGCCCTATGCGCGCGGCGGGATGATGATGAAAGCGGCCATGATGGATTCGGCGCCGACGCCAGAGGTGGAAGCCGGTACCAGCCAGGTGACCATGAGTGCCGATGGCGTGATCGAAGTACAGATGCCGTAACCCCCTACCTGACAAACCTGAACGGCGGTAACCTCGGTGGCCGCCGTTTTCGTTTGGGCAGCCTATACCTGCCACTTCAGGGGTCTACATGGACAGAATCGCCTTCAAACCGCTCCTCCTTGCCGCAGGCCTGCTGGCCTTTATGCCGTTGGCCCACGCCGCCAGCACCCTGGTCTACTGCTCCGAAGCCAGCCCCGCCGGTTTTGATCCGAGCCAGTACACCAGCGGCACCGATTTCGATGCGTCCGCCGAAACCGTGTTCAACCGCTTGACCCAGTTCAAGCGTGGCGGCACCGAAGTCGAACCGGGCTTGGCCACGAGCTGGGATGTCTCCAAAGACGGCCAGACCTACACCTTCCATCTGCGCGATGGCGTCAAGTTCCACACCACCGATTTCTTCACGCCGACCCGCGACTTCAACGCGGATGACGTGCTGTTCACCTTCAATCGCCTGCTCGATGCCCAGAGCCCGTTTCGCAAGGCCTACCCTTCCGAGTCGCCATACTTCACCGACATGGGCCTGAACACCACGATCAAGAGCGTCGACAAACTCGACGAACACACCGTGCGTTTCAACCTGAACAACGTCGATGCCTCGTTCGTGCAAAACCTCGCCATGAGCTTCGCCTCGGTCCAGTCCGCCGAATACGCCGCGCAGTTGCTCAAGCAGGGCAAGGCCGAGGACATCAACCAGAAACCGGTAGGCACCGGGCCATTTGTGTTCAAGCGCTACCAGAAGGACTCGCAGATTCGCTACGCGGCCAATAAACAGTATTGGAAACCCGAGGATGTAAAGCTCGACAACCTGGTGTTCGCCATCACCCCGGACGCTGCGTCGCGCCTGCAAAAACTCAAGGCTGGCGAATGCCAGGTCAGCGGCTACCCGCGCCCTTCGGACATTGAAGTAATGAAGCAGGACCCCAATCTGCGCGTGCTGCAACAAGCCGGTTTCAACCTGGGCTTCCTGGCCTACAACGTGACCCACCCACCGCTGGACCAGCTCAAGGTCCGCCAGGCCCTGGACATGGCCATCGACAAGCCGGCGATCATCAAGGCGGTGTACCAGAGCGCCGGGCAATTGGCGCAGAACGCACTGCCACCGGCGCAGTGGTCTTATGACCCCTCCATCAAGGATGCCCCGCACGATCCGACCAAGGCCAAGGCGCTACTAAAAGAAGCAGGGATTGCACCTGGCACCACCATCAACCTGTGGGCGATGACCGTGCAACGTGCCTCCAACCCGAATGCACGTATGTCGGCCCAGATGATCCAGCAGGATTGGGAAAAGATTGGCATCAAGGCCAATATCGTCAGCTATGAGTGGGGCGAGTACATCAAGCGGGCCAAAAATGGCGAGCACGATGCGATGATTTATGGCTGGACCGGCGACAACGGCGACCCGGATAACTGGCTCGGCGTGCTCTACAGTTGTGCTGCGGTGAAGGGCAGCAACTACGCCAAATGGTGTAACCCTGCCTATGACAAGCTGGTGCAACAGGCCAAGGTCAGCAGTGACCGTGAACAGCGCATCAAGTGGTATCAACAGGCACAAAAAATACTTAAGGAACAAGTACCTATAACACCTATTGCAAACTCGACGGTTTTCCAACCGCTGCGCAAGGAAGTGAAGGACTTCAAGATCAGCCCCTTCGGACTGACACCGTTCTACGGCGTGAGTCTAGATAAGTAACAGCAACGCCCCAACCGAGTGCGCCAGACGCCTCGGTTGACCCTTCATGGTGCACTCCATGCACCGAAAAAAACCTATAAATATGCTCAAATATGTCAAAACTTTCATAATTGCGACATTCCTGTACGTTCGTACCACTCTTTCAGTCTTGCAACGGTTCAGCATCTTGCAATGGGTATGGCGCCTGCATAAGTATCCGCAGGCCGACTCACGAGGTCGCCCTCACCACCAAAAATGACAACAAATCATGAGGCCAACATGCTTAAACACGCAGTCCTTCCGTTATTAGTGAGCGCTGGCCTTATGGCCGCGGCCCCTTTCGCCCAAGCGGCGACTAACCTGGTGTTTTGCTCCGAAGGGAGCCCGGCCGGTTTCGACCCAGGCCAGTACACCACCGGAACAGACTTCGATGCCTCGGCCGAAACCATGTTCAACCGTCTGAGCCAGTTCGAACGAGGCGGCACCGCCGTTGTTCCTGGCCTGGCCACCAGCTGGGACGTGTCCCCGGATGGCCTGACCTACACCTTCCACCTGCGCGAAGGCGTCAAGTTCCACACCACCCCGTACTTCAAGCCCACTCGTGAATTCTCGGCTGACGACGTACTGTTCACCTTCAACCGGATGATCAACAAAGACGATCCATTCCGTAAGGCCTACCCCACTGAGTTCCCGTACTTCACGGACATGGGGATGGACACCAACATCAAGAACATCGAGAAGGTCGATGCCCACACCGTCAAGTTCACCCTTGGCACCGTGGACGCCGCTTTCATCCAGAACCTGGCGATGAGCTTCGCGTCGATCCAGTCGGCCGAATACGCCGCGCAGCTGTTGAAAAACGGCACGCCCCAGGACATCAACCAGAAGCCGGTCGGTACTGGCCCGTTCGTGTTCAAGAGCTACCAGAAAGACTCGAACATTCGCTACACCGGCAACAAGGATTACTGGAAACCTGAAGACGTGAAGATCGATAACCTGATCTTCGCCATCACCACCGACCCGTCGGTGCGTATCCAGAAGCTCAAGAAAAACGAATGCCAGATCACCCTGTTCCCACGCCCGGCCGACCTGAAGGCGCTGGGTGAAGACAAGGACCTGAAACTGCCGCACCAAGCCGGTTTCAACCTCGGCTATGTCGCCTACAACGTCATGGACAAGATCAAGGGCAGCGACCAGCCAAACCCGCTGGCTGACCTGCGCGTACGCCAGGCGCTGGACATGTCGGTGAACAAGCAGCAGATCATCGACTCCGTCTACCAGGGCGCGGGTCAACTGGCCGTCAACGCCATGCCGCCAACCCAATGGTCCTACGACACCACCATCAAGGACGCCAAGTACGATCCCGAGAAAGCCAAGGCGCTGCTCAAGGAAGCGGGCGTCAAGGAAGGTACCGAGATCGTCCTGTGGGCCATGCCGGTTCAGCGTCCGTACAACCCGAACGCCAAGCTGATGGCCGAAATGCTGCAAAACGACTGGTCCAAGATCGGTCTGAAGGTCAAGATCACCAGCTATGAATGGGGCGAGTACATCAAGCGCTCCAAAGGCGGCGAGAACCAGGCCATGATCATTGGCTGGAGCGGCGACAATGGGGACCCGGACAACTGGCTGAACGTGCTGTTCGGCTGTGATTCCCTGGCCGGCAACAACTTCTCCAAGTGGTGCGACAAGAAATTCGACGGCGTCGTGAAAGAAGCCAAGGCAACGTCGGACGTCGCCAAACGCACCGAGCTGTATAAGCAGGCGCAACATATCCTCAAAGATGCAGTCCCGATGACACCTATCGCGCACTCGACGGTGTATCAACCCATGCGCAACACCGTACAGGACTTCAAGATCAGCCCGTTTGGCCTGAACTCCTTCTACGGCGTGAGCGTAAGCGGCAAGTAAGACTCAATGACGGCGACGTTTCCTAACGTCGCCGTTATTGCATCCGCCTGGACCGTAGGAAATAGACCACGCTAGCAATCGCCGCGTCCTACAGCTGCGAACTGCGACAAGCAGCTCTTTTGCCTACAAGGTCAGTCCGATTTGGCGCATTTACTGCGAAGTCCGCGACCCATAACGTCGTAGGACAGCGGAGGCTCCAACTTGGGAAGGGCACTTGCTGTGTGTGGGATCAGTGATGTCGCCCAGGCCTTGCGCCTGGGTGATTGCTCGCTGATGACAACTACAAACAAGGATCGGGATCGTTATGCGCCATACCACCGTTCTATCCGCAGTCTTTGGCACCAGCCTGTTGGCCATGGCCACCATGGGCCACGCCGCCGACAAGAAGAGCCTGGTGTTCTGCTCCGAAGGCAGCCCCGCGGGCTTTGACACCGCGCAGTACACCACCGCCACCGATAACGATGCGGCCGAGCCGCTGTACAACCGACTGGTCGAGTTTGAAAAAGGCGAGACTAACGTCGTGCCTGGGTTGGCGACCAAGTGGGATATTTCCGAAGACGGCCTGACCTACACCTTCCACCTGCGTGAAGGGGTGAAATTCCACAGCAACAAGGAATTCAAGCCGACGCGCGACTTCAACGCCGACGACGTGCTGTTCACCTTCAACCGCATGCTTGACCCCGACCACCCGTTTCGCAAGGCCTACCCCACCGAGTTTCCGTACTTCAACGGGATGAGCCTGAACAAGAACATCGCCAAGGTCGAGAAAACCGATCCGCACACCGTGGTGATGACGCTGAACTCGGTCGACGCTGCGTTCGTGCAGAACATCGCCATGAGCTTTGCCGCCATCCTGTCGGCCGAATACGCCGAGCAGTTGCTCAAGGAAGGCAAGCCCAGCGACATCAACCAGAAGCCGATCGGCACTGGCCCCTTTGTCTTCCAGCGCTACCAGAAAGACTCGCAGATCCGCTATGTGGGCAACAAACAGTACTGGGACCCGAGCAAGGTCAAGCTGGACCAGCTGATTTTTGCCATCAACACCGACGCTTCGGTGCGCGTGCAAAAACTCAAGGCCGGCGAATGCCAGGTCACCCTGCATCCGCGCCCGGCCGACGTCGACGCGCTCAAGGCCGACCCGAAGCTGCAACTGCTGACCAAGCCCGGCTTCAACCTCGGCTACATCGCCTACAACGTGCGCCACAAGCCATTCGACCAGCTCGAAGTGCGCCAGGCGCTGGACATGGCGGTGAACAAGCAGAGCATCCTCAACGCCGTGTACCAAGGCGCGGGGCAGTTGGCAGTCAATGCCATGCCGCCGACCCAGTGGTCCTACGACGACACCATCAAGGACGCCGCCTACAACCCGGAAAAAGCCAAGGAACTGCTCAAGGCTGCCGGCGTGAAGGAAGGCACCGAGATCACCCTGTGGGCGATGCCGGTGCAACGGCCGTACAACCCCAACGCCAAGCTGATGGCCGAGATGCTGCAAAGCGACTGGGCCAAGATCGGCCTGAAGGTCAAGATCGTCAGCTACGAGTGGGGCGAGTACATCAAGCGCACCAAGAACGGTGAGCACGATGTCAGCCTGATCGGCTGGACCGGCGACAACGGTGACCCGGACAACTGGCTGGGTACCCTCTACAGCTGCGACGCCATCGGCGGGAACAACTACTCCATGTGGTGTGACCCGGCGTACGACAAGCTGATCAAGCAAGCCAAGGTCGTGACCGACCGAGAACAACGGACTGTTCTGTACAAACAGGCGCAGCAACTGCTCAAGCAGCAGGTGCCGATCACGCCAGTCGCCCACTCGACGGTCAACCAGCCGTTAAGCGCCAAAGTCGAAGACTTCAAAGTAAGCCCCTTCGGCCGCAACGTATTCTCGGGCGTCAGTATTACCCCATAAGAAAATAACCGGATTGCAGAGAGCGAAGTTGGCTCTCTCGCAAACACGCAGCCTTTTGTTGGGATTTTTCCTACAGCAAACGTTTGCAACCGCTTGAATGAGTTACACACCCAATAGTCGGATCACCAAAAAAGACCGGCATTAAAAAGAGAACCAAAGGAGCTTCACCCATGAAACTGAGCAACAAAGCGCTTCTGGCCCTGGCCATCAGCACCATCACGGCCACCGCCTACGCTGAAACCGCCAGCCAGGACTTCGTTCCAACCACACTGGCCGGCGCCAGCGCCCAAAGCGAGGCCAAGGGCTTTATTGATGGTCAAAGCCTGGGCGGCACGACCCGTAACTGGTACTCCAACGAAATGAAATTTCGTGGCCAGAAGTTCGGTTATTACAAAAATGAAGCCGATAAAGCCAATGATGTAACCACCAGGGTTTCCCGCCGCTACAACTGGGCCCAAGGCACCATCCTCAACTACACCTCGGGCTTCACCCAAGGCACGGTTGGCGTGAGTACCGAAGTCGCCGCTTACAACTACATTGCGCTCGACCGGGACCAAAAAGACATCGCCGGCGGCTCCAACCGTACCCTGGCTCACTCCTTCGGTGACGCTGTAGGCCAGTGGAGCAAGCTGGGCTTGGCTAACGTCAAATTCCGCGTGTCCAACACAACCTTGACCGCCGGTCGCCAGAACTTCAGCAGCGGAATCGTCGACACCATCGGCAACCGTGCCCTGCCTTCGAGCTTCGAAGGTGTGAGCTTCAACAGCGAAGAGTTCAGCAACCTGTCGTTCCAGGGCGGCATCTTCGATCGCGTTTCGCCGCGTACCGAACAAAGCCTGTCGAAATTCCGTTCCGAGTACGGCAATGGCCAGGAAACCGACAAGGTCAAAACCCTGGGCTTCAACTACCAGCCGTTCAAGAGCCTGAAAACCAGCGTATTCGCCGCTAACGTCGAAGACTTCTGGAACCAGTACTACTTCGGTGCCACCCACGAATTGGGTGATGCACAGACCCTGGCACTGACCACCGGCCTGAACTACTACAAAACCACCGACACCGGCAGCAAGAAGATGGGCAACATCGACAACGACACATACTCGTTGTCCCTGGGGCTGACCCACCAGGCCCATAGCCTGACCTTCTCGTACCAGGAAGTTAACGGTGACGAGTACTTCGACTACCTGCACGAAACCAACGGCATCTACCTGGCCAACTCCCTGACTTCTGACTTCAACAGCCCGAACGAGAAGTCCTTCCAGGTCGCCTACGCCATCAACATGGCCGAATACGGCGTGCCAGGCCTGAAGTTCAACGTCTACTCGGCCCGCGGCTGGGGCATCGACGGTACTCACTACAACGGTACCGCCTACGGTGAAGCCGGCGCTTCGCGTAGCGACCTGCGCTTGATGGACGGCGAGAAACACCAGGAATACGGCGTTGGCACCTCCTACGCGATTCAGAGCGGCCCACTCAAGGCCACCACCATTCGTGGCACCTACGTGACTCACCGCGCCAGCGCACAACAGGCTGACGGCAACATCAAAGAGTTCCGCCTGGTCACCACCATCCCGTTCAACATTCTTTAATTAGCGCCAGGTAGACGGCGGGCTCAGGACGAGCCCGCCGTCTACGCTTGTCTGGTCCCATCGATTGCAGAGGGCTCTGAATGAAAATGCTCCCGCTACAAGCTGCTGTTGCCGCTGCGCTGTTAAGCGTGGCTATCGGCGTATCGGCCAAACCCCTGGTGGTCTGCACAGAAGCCAGCCCGGAGGGTTTCGACCCGGTCCTGTACACCACCGCCGTCACCGCCGATGCCGCGGCTGAAACCATGTTCAACCGTTTGGTGGACTTCAAGCCCGGCACCACTGAAATCGTGCCAGCGCTCGCCACCTCCTGGGAAATCAGTGACGACGGCCTGACCTACACCTTTCACCTGCGCGACGACGTCAAGTTCCACACCACCGACTACTTCAAACCCACGCGCAACATGAATGCCGACGACGTGCTCTGGAGCTTCCAGCGCCAGCTGGACCCAAAACACCCATGGCACAACAAGTCCAACGTGGGCTACCCGTACTTTGAAAGCATGGGCTTCAAGGAACTGCTCAAGAGCGTAGAGAAGACCGATGACCATACCGTGGTCTTCACCCTGACCCGCCCTGAGGCACCGTTCCTGGCCGATGTAGCGATGCCGTTTACCGCCATCCACTCCGCCGAGTACGCCGACAAGCTACTCGCCGCCGGCAAGACCGAAGAGCTCAACAGCAAGCCGATCGGCACCGGCCCGTTCATTTTCACGCGCTACCAGAAGGACGCCCAGGTGCGCTTCAAGGCCAACCCGGAGTACTTCCGTGGCAAGCCTCCGGCCGATCCGTTGATCCTGGCCATTGCAGTCGACAACAACGTGCGCCTGCAGAAGCTCAAGGCCAACGAATGCCAGATCGCGCTGTATCCCAAGCCCGATGACCTTCCCAGCATCAAGAAAGACCCGAACCTGAAGGTCGCGGAACTGGCAGCGATGACCACCGCCTACACCGCCCTGAACACCACCCACAAGTACATGAGCGACGCGCGGGTGCGTCACGCGATCAACATCGCGTTCGACAAGAAAGGCTACAACGAATCCCTGTACGGCAAAGGCAACGCCGTCGATGCCACCGGCCCGTATCCGCCGACCCTGCTGGGCTTCAACGACAAGCTGAAAAACCCTGAGCGCGACCTGGACAAGGCCCGTGCCCTGCTCAAGGAAGCCGGCGTACCGGAAGGCACCGAGTTCACCCTGTTCACCCGTAACGGCGGCGGCCCGACCAACCCGAACCCAATGCTCGGCGCCCAGCGCATGCAGGCGGATCTGGCGCAGATCGGCCTGAAGGTCAATATCAAGGTCATGGAATGGGGCGAAATGCTCAAGCGCGCCAAAGCCGGCGAGCACGACATGGTTTCTGCCGGTTGGGCCGGTGATAACGGCGACCCGGATAACTTCCTCACACCGAACCTGAGTTGCGATGCAGCGAAAAACGGCGAAAACTACGCGCGCTGGTGTAACAAAGAGTTTCAGGACTTGATCGATAAGGCCCGCGCCGACGCTGAACCCCAGCAGCGGGCTGCACTCTATCAACAAGCACTGGACGTTTTCGATAAGGACCAACCATGGATTCCCATGGCTTACCCGAAAATGTTCACCGCCATGCGCAAGAACGTCGAGGGTTTTACCCAAAGCCCTCTGACCACAAATAACTTCGCCACTACCCAGGTGAAGTAAATAAGAGAAACGCTCGGCGCCGCCCACCAGGACGGCGCCGAACCTGCCTAACCGGCTGATTGAGGTACACAACAAGATGTTTAGTTTTATTGCCCGCCGACTGGGGTTATTGATCCCCACGTTTTTCGGCATCACGTTGCTGACGTTTGCGTTGATTCGCATGATCCCCGGCGACCCCGTCGAAGTCATGATGGGCGAACGACGAGTCGACCCCGAGATGCACGCACAGGCAATGGAACGCCTTGGCCTTAACAAGCCGTTGTATGCGCAATACCTGGACTACGTCGGCAAGCTCGCCCAAGGCGACCTTGGCGAATCGCTGCGTACCCGTACCAGCGTGTGGACCGAGTTCACCGCCCTCTTCCCGGCGACCCTGGAACTGTCCATGGCCGCCCTGTTGTTCGCCGGCATCCTTGGCCTGTTGGCCGGGGTGATCGCGGCACTCAAGCGAGGATCCCTGTTCGACCACGGGGTGATGGGCATCTCCCTGGCGGGATATTCGATGCCGATCTTCTGGTGGGGCCTGATCCTGATCATGTTCTTCTCCGTGAGCCTGGGCTGGACGCCAGTGTCGGGACGGATCGACCTGCTCTACGACATCGAGCCGCGCACCGGCTTCATGCTGATCGACACACTGCTGGCTGACGAGCCGGACGCATTCTGGGATGCGCTGCACCACCTGATCCTGCCGGCCATCGTGCTCGGTACCATTCCGCTGGCCGTTATCGCCCGGATGACCCGTTCGTCGATGCTTGAAGTATTGCGCGAAGACTACATCCGCACCGCCAAGGCCAAAGGCCTGTCGCCGGCGCGCGTGGTGTTCGTCCATGGTCTGCGTAACGCCTTGATCCCGGTACTCACCGTGGTCGGCCTGCAAGTCGGCACCCTGCTGGCCGGTGCGGTCCTGACCGAAACCATCTTCTCGTGGCCCGGCATCGGCAAATGGCTGATCGAAGCCATTGGCGCGCGGGACTACCCGGTGGTGCAAAACGGCATCCTGCTGATCGCCTGTCTGGTGATCCTGGTGAACTTCGTGGTGGACATCCTCTACGGCTTCGCCAATCCCCGCATCCGTCACCAGCGCTGAGATCATGACCATGACCACACCTACTCAAGTGTCAGCAGTCGATCAAAGCCTGCTGTACCCGTCCCCGTACAAAGAATTCTGGCAAGCCTTCTCCAAGAACAAAGGCGCGGTTGCCGGCCTGCTGTTCATGTTGCTGATCGTGTTCTGCGCAATCTTCGCGCCCTGGGTGGCACCGCATAACCCCAGCGAGCAATACCGCGACTTCCTGCTCACCCCGCCGTCGTGGCTGGAAGGCGGGCAGATCCAGTTCCTGCTCGGCACCGATGAGCTGGGCCGCGACCTGCTCTCGCGCCTGATCCAGGGCTCGCGCCTCTCGTTGCTGATCGGCTTGTCGTCGGTAGTGATGTCGCTGATCCCGGGCATCCTGCTGGGCCTGTTTGCCGGGTTCTTCCCGCGCTTGCTCGGCCCGACCATCATGCGCCTGATGGACATCATGCTGGCCCTGCCCTCGCTGCTGCTGGCGGTTGCCATTGTCGCGATCCTCGGCCCTGGCCTGATCAACACCGTGATCGCCATCGCTATCGTCTCGCTGCCGTCCTATGTACGTCTGACCCGCGCTGCGGTGATGGGCGAACTGAACCGTGACTACGTGACTGCCGCGCGCCTCGCCGGTGCCGGCCTGCCCCGCCTGATGTTCATCACCGTGCTGCCTAACTGCATGGCACCGCTGATCGTTCAGGCCACCCTGAGTTTCTCTTCGGCGATCCTCGATGCCGCCGCCCTGGGCTTCCTGGGCCTTGGCGTACAACCGCCAACGCCTGAGTGGGGCACCATGCTGGCTTCGGCCCGTGACTACATCGAACGCGCCTGGTGGGTAGTGAGCTTGCCTGGTTTGACCATTTTGCTCAGCGTGCTGGCAATCAACTTGATGGGTGACGGCCTGCGCGATGCGCTGGACCCGAAACTCAAGAACGCCGCCTGAGGAGATTCCCATGTCACTGTTAGAAATCAAGAATCTCAACGTCCGCTTCGGCGACAAGACCGCCGTGCCGGTGGTCGATGGCCTCGACATCTCTGTCGACAAAGGCGAAGTCCTGGCGATCGTTGGCGAGTCGGGCTCGGGTAAATCCGTGACCATGATGGCGCTGATGGGCCTGATCGAGCACCCCGGCATCGTCACCGCCGACGCCCTGAACTTCGACGGCAAGGACATGCTCAAGCTGAGCAATCGCCAGCGCCGCCAGATCGTCGGCAAAGACCTGGCGATGGTGTTCCAGGACCCGATGACCGCGCTGAACCCCAGCTACACCGTGGGGTTCCAGATTGAAGAAGTGCTGCGCCTGCACCTGAAGATGTCCGGCAAGCAAGCGCGTAAACGGGCCATCGAACTGCTGGAAAAAGTCGAGATCCCGGGCGCGGCCAGCCGTATGGACGCCTACCCGCACCAGTTGTCCGGCGGTATGAGCCAGCGTGTGGCCATCGCCATGGCGATTGCCGGCGAGCCGAAACTGCTGATCGCGGATGAGCCGACCACCGCGTTGGACGTGACCATCCAGGCGCAGATCATGGAACTGCTGCTGGCCCTGCAGAAAGAGCAGAACATGGGCCTGGTGCTGATCACCCATGACCTCGCGGTCGTGGCAGAAACCGCCCAGCGCGTGTGCGTGATGTACGCCGGCCAAGCCGTCGAAGTCGGCCAGGTGCCGCAGTTGTTCGATATCCCGGCGCACCCGTACAGCGAAGCGCTGCTCAAGGCGATCCCCGAGCACAGCCTCGGCGCCACGCGCCTGGCCACGCTGCCGGGTATCGTGCCCGGCCGCTATGACCGCCCGCAGGGCTGCCTGCTGTCGCCGCGCTGCCCGTATGTGCAGGAAAGCTGCCGCCAGACCCGCCCCGGTCTTGACCCTAAATCCAACAGCCTCGCGCGCTGCTTCTACCCCTTGAACCAGGAGGTGGCGTAATGGCCGTCGTTCTTACCGCCCGCGACCTGACCCGTCACTACGAAGTGTCCCGTGGCCTGTTCAAGGGCCATGCGCTGGTACGCGCGCTTAATGGTGTGTCGTTTGAACTGGAAGCCGGCAAGACCCTCGCGGTGGTAGGCGAGTCGGGTTGCGGCAAATCCACCCTGGCGCGTGCGCTGACGCTGATTGAAGAGCCCTCTTCAGGCTCGCTGAAAATCGCCGGCCAGGAAGTCGCCGGCGCCGACAAGGCCCAGCGCAAGCAACTGCGCAAAGACGTGCAGATGGTGTTCCAGAGCCCGTACGCGTCGTTGAACCCACGCCAGAAGGTCGGTGATCAACTGGGCGAACCGCTGTTGATCAACACCAACCTGTCCGCCGCCGAACGCCGCGAGAAAGTGCAGGCGATGATGAAGCAAGTGGGCCTGCGCCCCGAGCATTATCAGCGCTACCCGCATATGTTCTCCGGTGGCCAACGCCAGCGCATCGCCTTGGCTCGGGCAATGATGCTGCAACCGAAAGTGCTGGTAGCGGATGAACCGACCTCGGCCCTCGACGTATCGATCCAGGCCCAGGTGCTCAACCTGTTCATGGACCTGCAGCAGGAATTCAACACCGCCTACGTGTTCATCTCCCACAACCTGGCAGTGGTGCAGCACGTTGCCGACGACGTGATGGTGATGTACCTCGGCCGCCCGGTGGAAGTGGGCCCAAAGGAAGACATCTACGCCCGCCCCTTGCACCCGTACACCCAGGCGCTGCTGTCGGCCACCCCGACCATTCATCCGGATCCGAACAAACCGAAGATCAAAATCGTTGGCGAGTTGCCCAACCCACTGAACCCGCCGCCGGGCTGTGCTTTCCACAAGCGCTGCCCGTACGCGACAGCGCGTTGCAGCAGCGAGGAGCCGCAGTTGCGGGCGTTGGATAACCGTCAGGTGGCTTGCCACTACGCGGAGCAATTCGTGGCCTGAAACCCTGGCCCGTAGAAATGTGTAAGAAGTGATACAGCGTTCTACAGCCCTTCCCGTCAGGTTGCGCATCAGCCTGGCGGGAGGGGCTTTCTTTTGGCGGGAACCTACGTCTGGCTGTCACCATCATCGTCGTCCGGATCGTCGCTGTCCGGTTCGTGAGTGGTGGAATCATCGTCATCCTTGCTGCCGCCCTGGTCCTGATCGCCCGGCTCAGCCTCGGACTTGGCGAGTTGCAGGGACTTGCCCTGCTCGCTCTGCACTGCCGACAAGCCCGTCGGGCTCTGCACCGGGTTATGCGCCCAGGCCGCCGACATGCCCAACGACATCAGCACCAGCACTTTTATCAACAGCACTACTCGCTGAAAAATACTCATGGTCGATTTCCGTCCCGTCAGTAGGTGAATCCAGCACGACAGCGATTTACCGTCGCCAGTCCTTGAAGCTAGTTGTGATACAGGGTTTGCGCCAGCTATCAGGTGTCACCGTCATCATAGGTTTCGCTGTCCTCCCCTTCGTTGTAGGGGTTTTCTGCATCCTCCTTGGGCGCGGGCTGGGCCTGGGGCTGCCAACTGCCGGAGTTGACCTCGTTCTGTTTTTTCTTGGTAACCGGGCCGGTGTCTTTCCACTGCGGCGCCCCTGCGCCCGCCAGGGCTGGAAGGGCCGTCAGCGCTAGGGCGGCCAGCAACACAAGGGGGATGGCGCGTTGAGTATTTCGCACGATTGTCTCCTTTACAGTCGGTGGGTAAACGCTAGACCCGATGCAGGGTTATCGCCAATCCCATGCCTGGTGGAGACAAAAAATATGGGAGGGGGCAAGCCCCCTCCCATATTTTGTTTTGCGGCGCTCGGACCTTAGTGGTGCTCGCGGGTCGCGCGGAATTTCACATCCGGCCAGCGCTCTTCCATCAACGCCAGGTTGACCCGGGTCGGGGCCAGGTAGGTCAGGTGACCACCACCATCGACCGCAAGATTTTCCACAGCCTTGTTGGAGAACTCTTCCAACTTCTTCTTATCGCTGCAATCGATCCAGCGCGCGGAATACACGGTGATCGGCTCGTAGGAGCATTCGACCTTGTATTCCTCTTTCAAGCGGCTGGCGACCACATCGAACTGCAGCACGCCGACGGCGCCGAGGATGATGTCGTTGCTGCGCTCGGGGAAGAACACCTGGGTAGCGCCTTCTTCCGCCAGCTGCTGCAGGCCTTGGCGCAGTTGCTTGGATTTCAGCGGGTCACGCAGGCGCACGCGGCGGAACAGTTCCGGGGCGAAGTGCGGGATACCGGTGAAGCCCAGCGCTTCGCCTTCGGTGAAGGTGTCGCCGATCTGGATGGTGCCGTGGTTATGCAGGCCGATGATGTCGCCGGCGTAGGCTTCTTCGAGCTGTTCACGCTCGGAGGAGAAGAACGTCAGGGCGTCGCCGATGCGCACGTCCTTGCCGGTGCGCACGTGGCGCATCTTCATGCCTTTTTCGTATTTGCCGGAGCAGATACGCATAAAGGCGATACGGTCGCGGTGCTTGGGGTCCATGTTCGCCTGGATCTTGAACACGAAGCCGGTGAATTTCTCTTCAACAGGCTCGACAGTACGCTCGTTGGCAACGCGGGCCAGAGGCTTCGGCGCCCAGTTCACGACAGCGTCGAGCACATGGTCGACGCCGAAGTTGCCCAGGGCGGTGCCGAAGAACACCGGGGTCAGCTGGCCGTCGAGGAATTCCTGCTGGTTGAACTCGTGGCAGGCGCCCTGTACCAGTTCCAACTGGTCGACAAAGCGGTCGTACTCATCACCCAGGTGGGCGCGGGCTTCGTCGGAGTCGAGCTTCTCGATGATTTTCACATCGGTACGTTCGTGACCGTGGCCGGCGGTGTAGACAATGATGTAGTCGTCGGCCAGGTGGTACACGCCCTTGAAGTCGCGGTAGCAACCGATCGGCCAGGTGATCGGCGCGGCCTTGATCTTCAGGACGGCTTCGATTTCATCCAACAACTCGATCGGGTCGCGGATGTCGCGGTCGAGTTTGTTGATGAAGCTGACGATCGGCGTGTCGCGCAGGCGGCAGACGTCCATCAGCGCGATGGTACGTGGCTCGACGCCCTTACCGCCGTCGAGGACCATCAGTGCCGAGTCCACCGCAGTCAGGGTGCGGTAGGTGTCTTCGGAGAAGTCTTCGTGGCCCGGGGTGTCGAGCAGGTTGACCATGTGGTCGCGATACGGGAACTGCATGACCGACGTGGTAATGGAAATACCCCGTTGTTTTTCCATTTCCATCCAGTCGGAGGTGGCATGGCGGTCGGATTTGCGGGATTTCACCGTGCCGGCCACTGCGATCGCCTTGCCCATCAGCAGGAGCTTCTCGGTGATGGTGGTTTTACCGGCATCGGGGTGGGAAATAATGGCGAAAGTGCGGCGTTTCGCGACTTCGGCGGCCTGGTGGGTCATGGGAAATCGCCTGGCAGGTGAGTCAAAAAAGGGCGGCGAGTATAGCGCAAACCGGGAGTGACGGACCACCGTTCACCCCATTGGGGGTGGCTAAATGCTGCCAAGTATGGAACCTTTTAAAAGGTAGAGACGTCCACTCCCCTGCTACCGCACTCGTAACAGGGGCTGATAAATCAGCAAGTTAGCCTGACGAGGCTGCGCTCATGGCTCGATTTGATACCGCGTTGCCGGTATTGGCGAGCTGCTTTTCGCGAACTCATTCAGAGGCAGCCAGCAATGGCATTGCCGCCGGAGAATGTGTTCGCCGACAAAAGAAAAAAGGAGTCCGCCTGTGGCTATTCGCTATGGCAAAGGGCTGATAGGAGGAGTGGTTGTCGTCGCTCTCCTGGCCCTGCTGGTCCACTGGATCGGCATCAACACGATCGAACTGTACCGCGACGATTTGTTGTTTTACCTGCAAGCTCATTTGATCCTGGTTCTAGTCTCCATGCTGGCCGCCCTCGTTGTGGGCATCCCCGCCGGTATCCTGCTCAGCCGACCGAACATGGTCGGGCGCGCAGAACGCTTCATGCAGATCTTCAACATCGGCAACACCGTCCCACCCCTGGCCGTACTGGCCATCGCCCTCGGCGTCCTCGGCATCGGCAGCGGCCCGGCCATCTTCGCGCTGTTCCTCGCCTCCTTGTTGCCCATCGTGCGCAACACCTACGAAGGCCTCAAAAACGTTCAAGGCTCGTTGAAAGAAGCCGCCACCGGCATTGGCATGACCCCACGCCAGGTGCTGTTTCGCGTCGAATTGCCCAACGCCGTGCCGATCATCATCGGCGGCGTGCGCGTGGCCCTCGCGATCAATGTCGGTACCGCGCCACTGGCGTTCCTGATTGGTGCCAACAGCCTGGGCAGCCTGATTTTCCCCGGCATCGCCCTGAACAATCAGCCGCAACTGCTGCTTGGTGCCGCATGCACCGCACTGCTGGCATTGCTGCTCGACGGTCTGGTGACCATGGCCAGCCGCCTCTGGCTGGAACGCGGGTTGCGTCCGTCTTAAGGCTTGGCAAAGGAATTCACATGAAAAAACTGACCTTGATATTGAGCTGCGTCCTGCTGTTTGCAGGTTTTGCGCAAGCCGCTGAAAAACCCGTGATCCGCATCGGCGCCCGGGTGTTCACCGAACAAACCCTGCTGGCCGAAATCACTTCCCAGTACCTGCGCACCAAGGGTTACGACACCCGCGTGACCGGCGGCCTGGGCAGCAACCTGGCACGCAGTGCCCAGGAAAGCGGGCAACTGGACCTGATCTGGGAGTACACCGGCGTGTCGCTGGTGGCCTACAACCATGTGGACGAGAAGCTCGACAGCGAACAGTCCTACGCCCGGGTCAAAGAACTCGACGCGAAAAAAGGCCTGGTCTGGCTGTCGCCGTCGAAATTCAGCAACACCTACGCCCTGGCATTGCCGGAAAACGTGGCCAAGGAATTCCCGCAGATCAACACCATCAGCGACCTGACCCAAGCCCTGGCCGAGAAAACCAAAGGCACGCGCCTGGTGGCCCTGGACACCGAGTTCGCCAACCGTTCCGACGGCATGGGCGGCATGGTCAAGCTGTATGACATGAACCTCACGCGCAAAAACACTCGGCAGATGGACGCCGGCCTGGTCTACACCGCGCTGCGTAACGGCCAGGTGTTTGCCGGCCTGGTCTACACCACCGACGGTCGCCTGAACGCGTTCAAGTTGAAGCTGCTGGAAGACGACAAGCACTACTTCCCGGACTACACCGCAGCCCCCGTGGTACGTCAGGTTTACCTCGACGCACACCCGCAGCTGGCCGCAGACCTTGCCCCACTGGCCGCGCTGTTCGACGACAAGACCATGCGTGAGTTGAACGCACGGGTCGACGTCGACCATGAAAGCCCATCCGCTGTTGCCGCCGATTTCCTGCGCCAACATCCGATCAACTAAGAAGGAGAAGACATGGAATTCCTGAACGCCTTTTCCCATCTTGATTGGGCCCAGGTCCTGCACCTGACCTGGCAGCACATCACCCTGGTCGGTATCGCGGTGATCCTGGCGATTGTCGTCGGCGTGCCCCTCGGCGTGCTGATGACCCGCTTCCCGACACTCGCCGGCCCTTTGCAAGCCAGCGCCACGGTGCTGCTGACCGTACCGTCCATCGCGCTGTTCGGCCTGCTGCTGCCGTTCTACTCCAAGTTCGGCCAGGGCCTGGGGCCGATGCCGGCGATCACCGCCGTGTTCCTCTACTCCCTGCTGCCGATCATGCGTAACACCTACCTGGCCCTGACCGGCGTTGAACCGGGCATTCGCGAGGCCGCCAAAGGCATCGGCATGACCTTCGGCCAGCGCCTGCGCATGGTCGAACTGCCCATCGCCGTGCCGGTGATCCTCGCCGGTGTGCGTACCGCCGTGGTGATGAACATTGGCGTCATGACCATCGCCGCCACCATCGGCGCCGGTGGCCTGGGTGTACTTATTCTGGCTTCCATCAGCCGCAGCGACATGTCGATGCTGATCGTTGGCGCCGTGCTGGTCAGTCTCCTGGCCATCTTCGCCGACCTGCTTCTGCAATGGCTGCAACGCTCGCTGACTCCAAAAGGACTGCTCAAATGATCGAACTTCAAAACCTGACCAAGACTTTTCAAAGCAACGGCAAAACTGTTTCGGCCGTGAACGACGTAAGCCTGACCGTCAACGAAGGCGAGATTTGCGTATTCCTCGGCCCTTCGGGCTGCGGCAAGAGCACCACGCTGAAAATGATCAACCGCCTGATCAAGCCGACCTCGGGCAAGATCCTGATCAACGGCGAAGACACCACCGACCTCGACGAAGTGACCTTGCGTCGCAACATCGGCTACGTGATCCAGCAGATCGGCCTGTTCCCGAACATGACCATCGAGGAAAACATTGTGGTCGTGCCCAAGTTGCTGGGCTGGGACAAACAGAAATGCCACGACCGCGCCCGCGAGTTGATGAGCATGATCAAGCTGGAGCCCAAGCAGTACCTGCATCGCTACCCGCGTGAGCTGTCGGGCGGCCAGCAACAGCGCATCGGCGTGATCCGCGCACTGGCGGCCGACGCCCCGTTGCTGCTGATGGATGAGCCGTTCGGCGCGGTCGACCCGATCAACCGCGAGATGATCCAGAACGAGTTCTTCGAGATGCAACGCGCGCTGAACAAGACCGTGATCATGGTCAGCCACGACATCGACGAAGCCATCAAGCTGGGTGACAAGATCGCCATCTTCCGCGCCGGCAAGCTGCTGCAGATCGACCACCCGGATACGCTGCTGGCGCATCCGGCCGATGAGTTCGTCAGCAACTTCGTGGGCCAGGACAGCACCCTCAAGCGCCTGCTGCTGGTGAAGGCTGAAGACGCGGCCGACAACGCCCCGTCGGTGAGCCCGGAAACCCCGGTGGCCGAGGCCCTGGAGCTGATGGACGAAACCGACCGCCGCTATGTGGTGGTCACGTGCGCCGAGAACAAGGCGCTCGGCTATGTACGCCGTCGCGACCTGCACCGTCAGACCGGCACCTGTGGCCAGTATCTGCGCGAGTTCAACGCCACGGCGGCGTACGACGAGCATTTGCGCATCCTGTTGTCGCGTATGTACGAGTTCAACCGCTCGTGGTTGCCGGTGATGGATGCGGAGCGGGTATTCCTGGGTGAGGTGACCCAGGAATCGATCGCCGAGTACTTGAGTTCCGGTAAGTCCCGTGGAGGCAAGACCAGTATTGTCTCGCCTGCCGAGACCGCCCTGGCCTGATTTTATGTGGGAGGGGGCTTGCTCCCGATGGCGGTGGATCAGTGACAGATGAAGTGACTGATACACCGCTATCGGGAGCAAGCCCCCTCCCACATTTCCGCTTCGGTGAGTCAGGGAAATCGCCTCGATTACCACTCAGCGGGGAACATCATTCCGTCACACGTGTCGGTTACATAAGTAGCTGCACGCGGTCCCGCGACGAACGCGTGCAAAAACGCGACATTTTTAGTTGATCTATGGCCCCTCACGTCCTAAAGTTCGCGCCGAACGTCCATGCTGGAAACGATCCATCCGGCTCAAGTACTGACGACGAGACAGCAAGGCCAAGGGAAGCGGTTGTTCCCATGGCCTTTTTGCTTTCGGCGACATGCCTTGGGAAGTAGGCGAACCAAAGTGGGGATACGGAGGACGTTCATTTGCACCCATTGATCAATTTAGTTTGCCCTTAGGAGTTCCCAGCATGTCGATCAACGTCGAAGATTATTTCGCGCGCGCCACTTTTGACAAAATGAAGGCGTTCGCCGACAAGCAAGAAACCCCGTTCGTGGTGATCGACACCGCGATGATCAGCCAGGCCTACGATGACCTGCGCGCCGGTTTCGAATTCGCCAAGGTGTATTACGCGGTCAAGGCCAACCCTGCCGTCGAGATCATCGACTTGTTGAAAGACAAGGGTTCGAGCTTCGACATCGCCTCGATCTACGAGCTGGACAAGGTCATGGACCGCGGCGTCAGCGCCGACCGTATCAGCTACGGCAACACCATCAAGAAATCCAAGGACATCCGCTACTTCTACGAGAAGGGCGTGCGCCTGTTCTCCACCGACTCCGAAGCCGACCTGCGCAACATCGCCAAGGCCGCTCCGGGTTCGAAGGTGTATGTACGTATCCTCACCGAAGGCTCGACCACCGCCGACTGGCCTTTGTCGCGCAAATTCGGCTGCCAGACCGACATGGCCATGGACCTGCTGATCCTCGCTCGTGACCTGGGCCTGGTGCCGTACGGCATTTCGTTCCACGTTGGCTCGCAGCAACGCGACATCAGCGTGTGGGACGCGGCAATCGCCAAGGTCAAAGTGATCTTCGAACGCCTGAAGGAAGAAGACGGCATCCACCTCAAGCTGATCAACATGGGCGGTGGCTTCCCAGCCAACTACATCACCCGCACCAACAGCCTGGAAACCTACGCTGAAGAGATCATCCGCTTCCTCAAGGAAGACTTCGGCGATGACCTGCCGGAAATCATCCTCGAGCCAGGCCGCTCCTTGATCGCCAACGCCGGCATCCTGGTCAGTGAAGTGGTCCTGGTTGCACGTAAATCCCGTACCGCCGTCGAGCGTTGGGTGTACACGGATGTGGGCAAATTCTCCGGCCTGATCGAAACCATGGACGAAGCCATCAAGTTCCCGATCTGGACCGAGAAGAAAGGCGAGATGGAAGAAGTGGTGATCGCCGGCCCGACCTGCGACAGCGCCGACATCATGTACGAAAACTACAAGTACGGCCTGCCGCTGAACCTGGCGATTGGTGATCGTTTGTACTGGCTGTCGACCGGTGCGTACACCACCAGCTACAGCGCGGTTGAGTTCAATGGCTTTCCGCCGTTGAAGTCGTTCTACGTGTAACCGCAGCGCCACGCCTTAAGCTGCACGCTGCGAGAAAAAGCCCACGACCCGTCGTGGGCTTTTTTATGTGTAAAAAAGAATGTTTCTCGACAACTCACGGCATAATGCGCGCCTTGGCATTCATATCCAGATAGACGAGGCAGTCAGACGTGTTGAAGAAAACCCTGTTCCAGTTGCACTGGTTCTTCGGCATCACTGCCGGGCTGGTGCTGGCCTTGATGGGGATCACCGGGGCTGCGGTGTCGTTTCAGGATGAAATCCTGCGGGCGCTCAACCCAAGCGTATTGAGCGTGGAGAAACGCGAAGCCGGCGTGCTGCCGCCTGCCGAACTGGTGCGCAAGCTGGAAGCCACCGAAGGCAAGACCGTGTCCATGCTGTGGGTGGAAAGCGAAAGCGGCAACGCCGCCCGCGTGTTTTTCACCCCGCCACCGGGTGAGCGCCGTGGCCAGATGCGCTACTTCGACCCCTATACCGGCGACTACATGGGCGACGTGGTCGGCCAGGATGTATTCGGTTTTATCCTGCAATTGCACCGCTTCCTGGCCATGGGCGAAACCGGCCGGCAGATCACCGGCGCGTGCACGCTGATCCTGGTGTTCTTCTGCCTGTCCGGCCTGTACCTGCGTTGGCCGCGCCAGGTCGCAAGCTGGCGAGCCTGGCTGACACTGGACTGGCGCAAAAAGGGCCGCAGCTTCAACTGGGATTTGCATTCGGTGTTCGGCACCTGGTGCCTGCTGGCCTACCTGCTGGCGGCGCTGACCGGGCTGTCGTGGTCCTACGACTGGTACAGCCAGGGCCTGACCAAACTGCTGTCCGACGCGCCGCAAAATGAACGGATGCGTAAGCGCGGCCCACCACCCGAAGGCCCGGCACCCGTGGCCAACTACGACGCAATCTGGAGCAGCATCTACAGCAACGCCGGCCCAGGCTTGAGTGCGTATAACATCCGTATGCCAGCGGTGGCCGGGCAACCCGCCATCGTCTATTACCTGCTCAAAGACTCACCCCACGACCGCGCAGTGAACCAGATAAACCTGGACCCGGCCACCGGCGAGGTCAACTTCCATGACCAGTACGCCAGCAAAACCTTCAAGTCCCAGTTACTGACCAGCCTCTACGCGCTGCACACCGGCAGTTATTTCGGCCTGGCGGGGCGCATTATCCTCACCGTCAGCGCGCTGCTCATGCCGTTGTTCTTCATCACCGGTTGGCTGCTGTACCTGGACCGTCGCCGCAAAAAGCGCCAGGTGCGTGATGCACGTAAAGGCCTGCACACAAACCACAGCGATGCCCCGGCCTGGCTGATCGGCTTTGCCAGCCAAAGCGGATTTGCCGAACAACTGGCCTGGCAGACCGCCGGGCAATTGCAGGCGGCCGGCCTGCCAGTGAAGGTGCAGCCGTTGGGCAGCGTCAGCCAGGACGACTTGCGGCAGTCGGAAAATGCGTTGTTCGTCGTCAGCACCTTCGGCGACGGCGAAGCCCCCGACAGCGCCCGCGGTTTCGAGCGCAGCGTGCTCGGCCAGGATCTGTCGCTCAAAGGCCTGAACTACTCAGTACTGGCCCTGGGTGATCGCCAGTACCAACACTTCTGCGGCTTTGCCCGGCGCCTGCATTTCTGGCTGACCAATCAGGGCGGCAACCCCCTGTTCGCACCGGTCGAAGTGGACAGCGGCGACACTGTCGCCCTGCTGCACTGGCAACAACAACTTGGCCAATTGACGGGCCATGCACCAGCAGCAGCCTGGCCGACCGCCCAGTATGAAAACTGGACCCTGAGCCAGCGGGCCTTGCTTAACCCTGGCAGTACCGGTTCGGGCGTTTACCTGCTGGGCCTCACATCGCCATCGCCACAGCATTGGCTGGCCGGTGACCTGGTGGAAATCCTGCCGCGCAATGGTCCCAGGGCCATCGAGCACTTCCTCAAAGGCCTGGGCCTGGCCGGCACCGACGGCGTGCTGATCGACGGTTTGCCGCACACCCTCAATCAAGCCCTGGCGACCCGCCAACTGCCGGACAACCGCGCACACCTGGTAGGCCTGCATGCTCAAGCGCTGGTCAACGCGCTTGCTCCCCTGGGCATGCGCGAGTACTCCATCGCCTCGATTGCCAGCGACGGCGTACTGGAGCTGATCGTGCGCCAGGAACGCCACCCGGATGGCAGCCTGGGCCTGGGTTCAGGCTGGCTCACCGAACATGCCGCGATGGGCTCCTCGATCAGCCTGCGCCTGCGCCGTAACAGCGGTTTCCATCTGCCAGAGGCGCCGGTACCGTTGATCCTGCTGGGCAACGGCACCGGCCTGGCCGGCTTGCGCAGCTTGCTTAAGGCGCGGATTGCCGATGGTCAGCAGCGCAACTGGCTGCTGTTCGGCGAACGCACTATCGCCCACGACTACCTGTGCCAGGACGAGCTGCAAGGCTGGCTGGCCAGTGGCGACCTGGCACTGCTGGACCTGGCATTTTCCCGGGATCAGGAGGAGAAAATCTACGTGCAGGATCGCCTGCGCGAATCTGCTGATGTGCTGCGTAAATGGCTGGCGGACGGGGCGGCGATTTATGTGTGCGGGAGCTTGCAGGGGATGGCGGCAGGCGTGGACCAGGCGCTGGTCGACATCCTGGGAAGTGAGGCGGTGGAACGCTTGATCGAACAGGGCCGCTACCGTCGCGACGTCTATTGATGTGATCCAATGTGGGAAGGGGGTTGCCCCCTCCCACATTGGGATCGCATTTCAAGTCAGGTGGGTTGCAGCTTCTGTTCGAACACCGAGACCCCATCCAGGTCGCGCAAAATAACGGTCAACTCCGCTGTCTGCCCATCAATCTGCACTTCGCCAAAAAACTGAAACCCGGCAAACGGCGAGGTGTTCTGCGCCGGCGGGGCCTTCTCGAACACCACCTCAGGGCCAAAGGTTTTATCCAAGGGGTTCGGGCCGAAGCTGCCCGCATTCAGAGGCCCGGCGACAAACTCCCAGAACGGCTCGAAATCCTGGAACGCCGCCCGATCCGGATGGTAGTGATGGGCCGCGCAGTAATGCACATCCGCCGTCAGCCATACATGGTTGCGTACTTTTTGCGCGCGCAGAAAGCCCAGCAATTCGGCGATTTCCAGCTCGCGGCCTTGCGCCGGGCCTGGGTCGTTGTTGGCGATGGCTTCCCAGCGCGGCACGCCGGGGCTGACTTCGCCGTCGGGCACGCCGAGGCCGATGGGCATATCGGCGGCGATCACCTTCCACTGGGCCTGGGAGGCCTTGAGTTCGCGCTTGAGCCAGTCCAACTGCTCGCGGCCGAGGAAGGGTTTTGCGTCGCCCAGGTTGTCATCGTTGCCGCCGCGATAGCTGCGCATGTCGAGCACAAATACATCCAGCAGCGGGCCATAGCTGAGCTTGCGATAAATCCGCCCGCCGCCGTCTGCGCTCTGTCGGCGCATGGGTGAATATTCCAGCCAGGCCTGGCGTGCACGGCCGACCAAGGTGTTGATGTCCTTGGTCTGGTAGCGCTCGTCGAGCTGCTTGCTGGGTGACCAGTTATTCACCACTTCGTGATCGTCCCACTGCCAGATCTGCGGCACCTCGGCATTGAAGCGGCGCACATTTTCATCCAGCAGGTTATAGCGGTAGTTGCCACGGTATTCGTCGAGGGTTTCCGCGACTTTGCTCTTGGCTTCGCTGGTGATATTGCGCCAGATACGCCCGCCCTCGGTGGGCAATTGCGCGGGTACCGGGCCGTCGGCGTAGATGGTATCGCCGCTGTGGATAAAGAAGTCCGGCAACCGCAGGCGCATGGCTTCGTAGATACGCATGCCGCCAATGTCCGGGTTGATGCCGAAGCCCTGGCCGACGGTGTCGCCGCTCCACACAAACCGGATGTCGCGACGCTGTTGCGGCACGCTGCGCAGGTGGCCGAACCACGGCTCGCTGGCGACGCCGGTCTGGGCATCTTCAAAGTGCACGCGGTAGAAAATCGCCTGGTCGGCGGGCAGCCCGGTGAGTTCGACGCGGGCGGTAAAATCGGTGCGGCTGTCGGCCAGGGGCGAGACGAATTTGCGCGGGTTGCTGAAAACACTGCGGGTGTCCCACTCCACCACCATCTTCGCCGGACGGTCGCTGCGGCTCCAGATCATCGCGCGGTCGCCCAGCACGTCGCCGGACTGCACACCGTCAGTGAGTTGCGGCCGGTCCTTGACCGAAGCGATCACCGCCGGGGCCAGGCCCGGCAGCAACAGGCCGGCGCCGACGACTTGCATCACACGGCGACGGCCAAGATCGAAGTGGCTCATGCGGGTGCCCTCTTGAGTATCAAAAGGGCCACTAAAGCATGCGGTTATGACACCGGTGCGACAGCCAGTTCGACCGCTTCCGGACGTTTGATGAATGCATACACCAAACCGGTCAGCAGGCTACCGGCGACAATCGCCAGCAAGTACAGCAGCGCGTGGTTCATTGCATTCGGAATGATCAACACAAACAGGCCGCCATGGGGGGCGGCCAGTTTGCAGCCGAAGTACATCGACAGAGCACCGGTCAACGCGCCACCGGCGATGCTGGCCGGGATCACACGCAACGGGTCCTTGGCCGCAAACGGGATCGCGCCTTCGGAGATAAAGCACATGCCCAGGATCATCGCGGCCTTGCCGGCCTCGCGTTCAGTCTGGGCGAACTTGCGTCGCGCCAGGAACGTGGCGATGCCCATGCCGATCGGCGGCACCATGCCGGCGGCCATGGTCGCCGCCATCGGTGCGCCGCTCTGTGCCGCCAGCAAGCCGACGGAAAACGCATACGCCGCCTTGTTGATCGGCCCGCCCAGATCGACACACATCATGCCGCCCAACAAGATGCCCAGCAGCACCGCATTGGTGGTGCCCATGGTCGCGAGAAAATCGGTCAGGCCTGTGAGCATGCGCGCCACCGGCGGCCCCACCAGGTAGATCATCGCCAGGCCCGTGAACAGGCTTGCCAGCAACGGGATGATCAGGATCGGCTTGAGTGCTTCCAGGCTCTGCGGCAACTTCACCGCACGGGTGATCAGCTTGACGCAATAACCGGCGAGAAAACCGGCGAATATCCCGCCGATAAACCCTGCCCCCAACGTACCCGCCAACAGACCACCGATCATGCCGGGAGCAATGCCCGGACGGTCGGCAATCGAGTAAGCGATATAACCCGCCAGCAGCGGCACCATCAGCATAAAGGCACGGTCGCCGACGGTTTTCAGCGCAGCGGCCAGGGTGCCTTCCTGTTCAAACGCATGAATGCCGAACACGAACGACAAGGCGATCAGCAAACCGCCCGCCACCACCATCGGCAACATGAACGACACACCGGTCAGCAGGTGTTTGTAGACGCCGGTTTTTTCTTGTTTGGCCACGGTACCGCTGGCGGCACTTTCCACCGCGCCTTCGGCCAGGGCCTTGTTGAGGGTCGCCTCGGATTGCTTGAGCGCAATACCGGTGCCGCAACGGTAGATCTTTTTGCCGGCGAAACGCTCGGTGGCCACTTCAATATCGGCCGCCAGCAGCACTACGTCGGCATTCGCGATGGCCTCGGGGCTCAACGGCGTACGCGCACCGACCGAGCCTTGGGTCTCGACCTGCAAGTCATAGCCCAGGCGCTTGGCCGTCTGCTGCAAGGCTTCGGCGGCCATGAAGGTATGGGCCACGCCGGTCGGGCAGGCGGTAATCGCGACGATACGCGGGGCATGCTTCGAGGCAGCCGGGGCCCGGCTGGCGACGTACTCCTGGGCTTCTTCAGCGCCTCGGCGCAACACCGCTTCGACATCCGCCAGCGCCTGGGCCGGTGTGCTCTGGAACACACGCTTGCCGACAAACCGCTGCATATCCACCGGCGTACTGCTGACCAGCAACACCCATTCGGCGTCGTCGATCGTGGCCTTGGACAACTGGCGTTCCGGGTGCTGCACATCCACCACCTCGACACTGGTGCTCCAGCCCTGGCGCTGCGCGGCGGCGTCCAACAAGCGGGCGCACAGCACACTGGTGACCATGCCGTTCGGGCAGGCAGTAACAATGGCTAACTTCATGACAAACCCTCTTATTGTTCTGTCAGCGGGCGTACAGCGACGCCGCTTTCAAGACGCGCCAACTGCGCGGCGTCACTGATGCCGAAACCGATCTGTGTCACCGCCATGGCGGCAATTGCCGTGGCGCGGCGCAGGGTGTGCTCCGGCGTATCGCCACTGAGCAAACCGTGAAGCATCCCGGCCAACAGCGAGTCACCGGCGCCTACGGTACTGGCCACCGTTACCTTCGGCGGCGTGGCATGCAGGGCAGCGTCCGGGCTGTACCAGGTCACGCCGGCGGCACCGTCGGAGACGACCACGTGTTCCACACCCTGCTGATGCAATTGGCTGATGACGTCAGTGGAATGCCCCAAGGCCTCGGCCAGTTCTTCGGTGTTGGGTTTGATCAGCCATGGGCTGGCCTTCAAACCGGCGCGCAAGGCCTCGCCGCTGGTGTCCAGGGCGACTCTCACGCCCAGGTCTTTCAACTGCTCCAGCAAGCCCTGAAACCACTCGGGGCTGACGCCGCGCGGCAAGCTGCCGGCGACCACGACCGCATCAAATGTAGGTGCGATCATCTCCAGCCTATCGCGCAGTGCGGCCTGTGCCTGCTCACTCACCAACGGCCCCGGTGCATTGATGTCGGTGACCCGACCGTCCTGTTCTGCAATCTTGATATTGCTGCGGGTTTCCCCCGGCACGCGAATGAACGCGTCGCCAAACCCACGGCTGGCGATCAACGCGTCGAACGCCTCGGGGTTTGCTTCACCGAGGAAACCACCCACGCTCACGTCATGCCCCAAGTCCGCCAACACCTGCGCGACATTCACGCCCTTGCCGGCGGCATGGGTGAGCAGGGTTTCGCTGCGGTTGACTTCACCCGGCTCCAGGCGCGCCAGGCGTACCGTCAGGTCCAACGCCGGGTTCAGCGTCAGGGTCAGAATCCTTGCCATCTACACGGCCTCCACAAGGGCACGCACTTCGGCGGGCGAGCCCACCACCAGTGCTTTTTGCGACAGGCCCTGGGCCTCGCTCAGACTGAATTCACGCACCCGCGCCTTCACTTCGGGAATGCTGCGGGCCGACACGCTCAACTCATCCACACCCAGGCCGATCAGCACCGGCACCGCCAGCGGGTCCGCCGCCAGCTCGCCGCACACCCCGACCCATTTGCCATGGGCGTGGGCCGCACGCACGGTGATGTCGATCAGTTGCAGCACCGCCGGGTGCAGGCCATCGGCCTGGGCCGACAAAGTCGGGTGACCACGGTCGATGGCCAGGGTGTACTGGGTCAGGTCATTGGTACCGACGCTGAAGAAGTCCACTTCCTTGGCCAGCACCGGCGCCAACAGCGCGGCGGACGGCACTTCGATCATGATCCCCAGTTGCAGGTCGGCCACCGGGATTTCCAGGCGCAGGCGCTCGGTCATATCCCGGGCGGCGCGCCATTCATCCACGCTGCCGACCATGGGGAACATGATGCGCAGCGGGCGGTTGTCCGCCGAGCGCAGCAGCGCGCGCAATTGCGCTTCCATGATCTGCGGGCGTTGCAGGGTCAGGCGAATACCGCGTACGCCGAGGAAGGGGTTTTCTTCCTCGGCAATCGGCCAATACGGCAGCGGTTTGTCGCCGCCCACGTCGAGGGTGCGCACCACCAGCGGGCGGCCACCGAGGCCGTCGAGGACGCGGCGGTATTCGGCTTCCTGGGTGGCTTCATCCGGGGCTTGCGGGTGGGCCATGAAAATCAGTTCGGTGCGCAGCAAACCGATACCTTCGGCACCCTGCTCCACCGCGCTGGCCACACCGGCGCTTTCGCCGATATTGGCGAACACTTCCACGGCGTGACCATCGCGGGTCAGCGCCGGCTCGTGGCGCTGGGCCGAGGCGGCCTGCAGGCGTTGCTCACGGGTGTCGCGCTCGACGGTGGCCCGTTGCAGGGTGGCCGCGTCGGGGTCTACATGCAGGCGACCGCGCTGGCCATCCAGCAGCAGCGACGTACCGGAGGCCAACAGCAACACCGCCGGGCCGGCGCCTACCAACGCGGGGATGCCAAGGGCGCGGGCGACAATGGCACTGTGGGCCGTTGCGCCGCCACGGGCGGTAAGGATGCCGGCGACGCGCGTCGGATCCAGGCGTGCGACGTCTGAAGGGCCGACTTCGTCCATCACCAGAATGTAGGGTTCGGTGGGCTCCTGGGCCGTCTCGATGCCGCACAGTTGCGCCAGCACCCGGCGACCGATGTCACGCAGGTCGGCGGCGCGCTCGGCGAGCAGTGCGTCCTGCAGCGACTCCTGTTGCTTGGCGGCGGCCTCGATCACGCTCATCCAGGCGGCTTCGGCGCTTTCGCCTTGCTTGAGACGGGTGTCGACTTCGTCGGTCAGCTCCGGGTCGTCGAGCATTTCCTGGTGGGTGATGAAAATCTCACGGATGGCTTTGGCTTGGCTGCGCTCGATGAGGCCCTGGATATCGCGGCGCACATCAGCCAGGGCGTCTTGCAGGCGCTGACGCTCGATGGCCGAGGACTCGCCGCGCAGGGGGTAGTCGAAGACCTGTTGGACCTGGATATGCGCAGGGCCGATGGCGATGCCGGGGGCTGCGGCAATGGCCTGGATCTGGCTGCCGCTCGGCGGTGCGCTGAGCACCGGAGCAATATCGAGGGGTTCTGGCTGCGCGCTGACAGTCGGCAGTGGCTCGACCTCTTCACCCAAGCCTTCCTCGACCGCCGCCAACAGCGCCGGCAATGCATCACCGGCGATGGTCGGTTCGGCAACAAACTCCAGCACCTGGCCGCGCCGGGCGCCAAGGCTCAGCAGCTTGCTCAGGCTCTTCACCGACACGGCGCCTACCGGGCCATCGACGATGCGCACACGGATGTCGCCTTCAAAACTTTTGGCCAATTGCGCGAGGATCTTCGCCGGCCGTGCGTGCAGGCCGTGGGCGTTAGCCAGGGTGATGCGGGCGCTGGGCCAGTCAGGTGGCAGCTCGCCGCCGAGTACTTCGAGCACCGCGCGACTGCTGGTGGCGCGCCCCAATTCCTGGCCACGGCCTTCGATCAACAAGGCGCACAAGCGTTCGAGCAAGGCCTGATGGGCTTCACCCAGGCTGGCCAGGCAGAACAGACCATTGAGAGGCTGGCCGAGATAGCGCATGGGCTTGTCGGGGGTGACAAACGCCAGGCCCGGACGCTTGACCGTCTGCTCGCTATGCAGCCACCACAGGCCATCGCCCAGCGGCAGCGCATCGACCTGCTGCAACACGGCGGCAAACCCATTGCTGACGCAATCGGCCTGGCGCAGCAGGCGTGCACCTCTCCACACAAGCTCTTCGAAGTCATCGGCGGACACGCCCAGGCTGATCATCTGCGCGTCCAGCGCCAGTTCCTGCGGTGCACCTTGCAGCAGTTTCAGCAGCGCTTCCGCCGAGCCCGCGCGGCGCAGCGCCTGGCCCAGGTCGGTCTCACCGAGGGCGCGGGTGAGCAGTTGCAACAGGCGCAGGTGTTCGTCGGATTTGGCAGCGATGCCGATGGCCAGGTACACCATTTGCCCATCGCCCCAGTCCACCCCTTCGGGGAACTGGAGCAGGCGCACGCCGGTGGAAAACACCTGGTCGCGGGTTTCGGGGGTGCCATGGGGGATGGCAATACCTTGGCCAAGAAAGGTCGAGCCTTGGGCTTCACGGGCTTGCAAGCCGCTCAGATATCCCTCGGCGACCAGGCCTTCGGCCACCAGTTTGTCAGCGAGCAGGTGCAAGGCAGCAGACTTATCCACAGCCACCTGGCCCATGGATATCTGCTCTACAGTGAGCTCAAGCATGCCGTTCTCCTAGTTAGTGCGATGGACGCACTAGGTATTGTTTTGAATAAAACAGTGTAGGGCGTTCAGAAATTAACTGACTGAGCGGTCAATTGGCAGTAGCTACTCAGTCGCGAACGTCGTAAAAATACGCTGGCTGAAACGTTTAATCTAGAATTTAAGGCAGATTACGCGTTAATTGTGCATCCTTGAAGGACCACTCGGCGCTTGAGCTGGGACATTAGTCGCGTGCAGGAATCGGTTACGATTGGACAAAATGTCGGGGCCAGCTCCAAAAAACAAGGAAATCCCGGTTTGAAACTCAGTGATATCGCGCGTCTCGCCGGTGTGTCCGTGACCACCGCCAGCTATGTCATCAATGGCAAAGCCGAACAGCAACGCATCAGCAACGCCACCGTCGAGCGGGTGCGTGCGGTGGTCGAAGCCCATGGCTTTACCCCCAACCCCCAGGCAGCCGGGCTGCGCAGTCGGCACACGCGCACCTTGGGCTTTATCCTGCCCGACCTGGAAAACCCCAGTTACGCACGAATCGCCAAGCTGTTGGAACAAGGCGCGCGCGCGCGCGGCTATCAATTGCTGATCGCCAGTTCCGACGACGACGCCGGCAGCGAGCGTCAATTGTTGCAACTGTTTCGCGCGCGCCGCTGCGATGCGTTGTTCGTGGCCAGTTGCCTGCCCGCCAGCGATGACAGCTACCGCGAACTGCAGGCCAAGGGCTTGCCGGTGATCGCCATCGACCGGGTGATGGCGCCGGAACAGTTCTGCTCGGTGGTCAGCGACGACCGCCAGGCCTGCCAGCAACTGACCAGCAGCCTGCTGCAGCCCTTGCCCAAACAGATCGTGCTGATCGGCGCGCGGCCCGAGCTGAGCATCAGCCAGGAGCGCGCCGCCGGTTTCCGTGAAGCGCTGCACGGCTTCACTGGCGAGGCGATCGTCGAGCACGGCGAAGCCTTCAGCCGTGACTGCGGCCGACAGTTGATGGAGCAACTGCTACAGCAACTGGGACACCTGCCTGACGCACTGGTGACCACGTCCTACGTGTTGCTGCAAGGCGTGTTCGACGCACTGCATGACTTCCCGCTCAAGTCGCGCCCGTTGCGCCTGGGCACCTTTGGTGACACCCAGTTGCTGGACTTCCTGCCGCTGCCGGTCAACGCCATGGCCCAGCAACATCAGTTGATTGCCGACACCGCGCTGCGCCTGGCCCTGGCCGCCATTGAAGAAGAGCAGTACCAACCGGGCGTGCACGCCATCGGCCGGACCTTCAAGCAGCGTATCCACGAGGCCTGAGCGTGGAGCTGATCGACACCCATACCCACCTGGACTTCCCGGACTTCGACAGCGATCGCCGGGAAGTCCTCGCCCACAGCCGCACATTGGGTGTACAGCGCATGGTGGTGTTGGGGGTGTATGAGCAGAATTGGCAGCGGCTGTGGGATCTGGTGCAGGCCGATGCAGGTTTGTTCGCAGCCTTTGGCCTGCACCCGGTGTATCTCGATGACCACAAACCCGCCGACCTGACGGAGTTGGGCGACTGGTTGACCCGCCTGCACGGCCATCGACAGCTCTGTGCGGTGGGTGAAATCGGCCTGGATTACTTTCTTGAAGAGCTGGATCGCGAACGCCAGCAAAGCCTGTTCGAAGCCCAACTCAAACTGGCGGTGGACTTCCAACTGCCGGCGCTGCTGCACGTACGCCGTAGCCACGCGGCCGTGATCGCCACGCTCAAGCGCATCCGCCTACCCAAGGGCGGCATCATCCACGCGTTTGCGGGCAGCCGGGAAGAAGCCCACGAGTACATCAAGCTGGGCTTCAAGCTCGGCCTGGGCGGTGCAGCCACCTGGCCCCAGGCATTGCGTATGCACAAGGTGCTGGCACAGCTGCCGCTGAACGCGGTCGTGCTGGAAACCGATGCCCCCGACATGGCGCCGGCCATGTACCCAGGCCAGCGCAATAGCCCGCAACACCTGCCGGCTATCTGCGCTGCCCTCGCCGAGCGCATGGGCACCAGCCCGCTATTGCTGGCTGAGGCGAGCACACGCAATGCGTGCGAGCTGTTCAATTGGTAGAGCCGGGGTAACCGCTTGCAGGTTCAAGGTCATTCGCTGCCGGTGACGGGCATAGCGCAACACCAAAAAATGCACCAGCAGCACCACCAATGACACGTTGAGTTGCCCGACCAGGCTGATCAGGCCCACCCACTCCATCACCAGTGCCACGATCAGCACCATACAGGTCAGCACAATCATGCTCGGGCGCACCAGCCCCCAGTGGTCGAGCGCCTTGAAATGCCGCAACTGCCGGGGGCAAGTCAGCTCAAGGACGCGCTGGCAATACGGGCAATCAAAGGGTTCTTCGATGGCAATGGCATTCAACTGCCAAGGCTTGAGTTCAAACGTGATGTCGCAATGGGCGCAGTGTCCCTTGATACCGACTGCCGTGGTCATCGTCGTGCCTCCCCTGGACCTTGATTGAGTGACATAAACTCTCACTCATTCGCGCATCGCAAAAAGGCACTCCGGGAAATCCAGACAAGCACTACATCAACCGAAGACAAATCCTACGCCACTGCCTTACACACGAAAGGCCCCGATCAATTGCTTCAACTCGATCACCTGTATCGATAGCTGCCGGCTCGCCGCTTCAGTCTGATGCGCACCTTGGGCGGCATGCTCGCCGGCGCGATTGATTTCGACGATGTTCCGGTCGATATCATGGGCAACGGCGGTCTGCTGCTCCACGGCAGCAGCGATCTGCTGATTCTGGTCGACGATCATGCCGACGGCACCCAGGATATTTTCCAGGGCTTGCTGGACCTTATCCGATTGTTCCACGGTGCCGCTGGCCATTTCATGACTGCTGCCCATGGCCTTCACGGCCGCGGCCACGCCGCTGTGCAGGCGGCTGATCATCTGTTCGATTTCTTCGGTGGAATGCTGGGTACGCCGGGCCAGGGTGCGCACCTCGTCGGCCACCACGGCAAAGCCGCGTCCCTGCTCACCGGCCCGTGCGGCCTCGATGGCCGCATTGAGTGCCAGCAGGTTGGTTTGCTCGGCGATACTTTTGATCACCTCCAGGACGCTGCTGATGGACTGGCTGTCGATGGCCAACTGGTTGATCACCCTTACCGACTGGTCGATCTCCGAGGCCAGCCGCGCAATGCTGCCCTGCTGGGATTGCACCAGGCCACGGCCATTGACGGTCTCATCGTTGACGCTGTGGGCACTGCCGACCGCCGCCGCGGCACTGCGCGCCACTTCCTGGGCGGTGGAAGACATTTGGTTCATGGCCGTCGCCACCTGCTCAATCTGCATGCGCTGGCCGGAGACCGCCTGATTGCTGCGGGCCGAGACCGTTTCCACTTGGCCGGCCTGCAACTCGACCTGGCTGACGGTGTGCCCGACGCGCTCGATCAAGTCATGGATTTTCGCCACGGTACCGTTGAACACCTGGCCCAAATCGCCCAACTCGTCGCGGCTGTGGGCGACAAAGGTAACGGTCATGTCGCCGGCAGCCACCTTGTCCATCATCGTCCCCAGGCGCCGCAACGTGGTGCGCGTAGACGCGTAGAACCCCGCATAGAGATAGAAGATCAGCAAAAACACCGCCGTCAGCGCCGAGACCAGCACCACCATGTGCGTGCGGTTCTGCGCCAGGCGCTGCTCCAACTGTTGCCCAAGGAATATCAGGGTGGCGTCATTGAGCTGATAGGTGTGATCCATCAATTGGCTGACGCTGTCATAAAAACCCTGCCAGGGCGCGTCGAGGGTTTCGGCCATTACGACCTGCTCTTCGAACAGCTCGCTGCCTTGCTTGAGACTGGCATTGCTGGCCTTGGCCAGGCCGTCGAGTACCGCGAGAGCGGCGGTGCTGGTGCCCAGGGCGTCGTGCAATTTCAAGCCGTACTCAGCCTGGAGCTTTTCCAACTGTTGCAGCAGTTCGTCGAAGCGGGTGCTGGAAGATGAATTGAGAAAACCCTGGCCCAGGGAGTAAGCGCCCATCGCCCGGCCCTCGCCCAAGGTCTGGGTGACCTGCGGGGTGACGCTGGTGATCAGCTCGCTGAGTTGGCGCAGATCACTCTGGGGGTCGCGGCTCAAGCCGGACTGGCTGGCAATGATCTGGCTGAGCATCTGTGCCTGGTTGAGCAACTTGCCGATCAACGCACTTTTGCTCTGCAGCGAGCTTTCCTGTTGCTGGGCCTTGAAAGCCGCGATCAGTTCGTCGCGCTTAGCTTCAAAGGCGACGATTTGCTCGGGCCCGGTAGCCATCGGGGCAAGGTCTTGCAAGCGGGTGAGCACGCTCTGTTCCAAGGCGTTGATCTTGCCCTCAAGCTCAGCAGCCTTGCCGGACTGGCCGAGGGTTGCGTTGATCTGCACCTGGTTATTCAGGGTTTCCAGGTCACGGCGCAGGATCAGGCTGCTGCCGAGCAGATCGAGGCTTTGCAGCTCGACACGGGTGCCCTGGAATTCGCGCCAGGAATCGCGCACCAAGTAATAGTTGGTGGCCAGCATCGGCAGCAGGAACAGCACGCTGATCAGGCTGAACTTCATGCCGAAGCTCAGACGGTTCATCAGCGCGACGGCGGGATAGAGCAAGCTCTTCACAGGTGACCTCCCCTTTCTTTTATTTTTATTGAGGCGCAGGGCGGCGGCAGAAAGCCACTATTTGGCGCTCTGTCTGTATAGCTCAATTTGAAAGGGAGTTTTGTAACGTAAAGTTAACGAGTGAGGGTGGCAGGGGGCTGCTGCGCAGCCCGTCGCGGGACAAGCCCGCTCACCACAGGAATCAGGGCAGCACGGTCCAGATCGCAAACCCGGCATACCACAGCACCGCCGCACGCAGCAGCAGTTCCCACAGGCGATCCAGGCTGTTGATACCGTCTGCACCCACTACGGGCGGTGGGATTTCAGCGGCGACCAGGCCGACTTTTTCCACCAATTGCGCGGCGCTGATATCCCAGCTCAGCAACTCGTGGAGCATGACACGGCTGACCGCGACGAAGTTGCCCACCAGCGCAAAGCTGGCCGCCAGCAAGCGCACCGGCAGCCAGTCGAACGCGTGACGCAATTGCCCGGCGCGCTCGGCCACCAGCGGGTTCTGGCTATGCTCACTGGCCAGTGCCAGCAGTCGATAGGCCAGCGCGGCGACCGGCCCTAGTAGGAAGTACCAGAAAATTACCGCGAAAAAGCTCTGGTAGGCCTGCCACAACAGATGGCCCTGGACGCGCTCCAACAGTTGCTCGCCGCTGTCGGCGCCCAGCTTGAGGTCGCGCTCGGCCACATGTTCGGCAGCTTGCAGGTCACCACGGCGCCAGGCATCGCGAAAAGGCCCCAGCCCAGCCAATAGATCGCCACGGCCCAGGCTGTAGATCACCACCAGCAGGTGCACCGGCAGCGCCAACAAACCATAGGCCACCGGTTCGAGCACCAGCAGCAACAATGCCAGCAACGCTACCGGCAGCAGCACCAGCACGACCAGAATCAGCCATGGCTGCTTGCCCAAGCGCGGGCTCGATTCCAACTTGGCCAATTCGCGCAGCCAGCCGCCATCACGCTGCAACCGCTGGCGCATGGCCGAGAATTTCTCGATCCACACCGCCAACACCAACACCAGAAAACTCATCGTGCGTGTCCTCCATCCTGCAGGGCGCTGCGAAAGCGCGTCCAATCAAAAGCGGGGCCGGGATCGGTCTTGCGACCCGGCGCGATATCGCTGTGACCGCAAATACGCTGCGGCGTAATGCCTGGATAGGCTGCCAGCAGTTGTCGGGTCAGGTCGATCAGCGACAGGTATTGGGGGTTGGTGAACGGCAGATCATCGGTGCCCTCAAGCTCTATCCCCAAAGAAAAGTCATTGCACGTCTCACGCCCTTCGAAGCACGAGACCCCGGCATGCCAGGCTCGGTCGATGCAGGACACAAACTGCGTCACCGTGCCGTCGCGCTCAATCAGAAAATGCGCAGACACCCGTAGGTCGGCAATCCCTTCAAAGTAGGGATGTTCCGTGACATCCAGGCGGTTCTGGAAAAACTCCTGCACTTTACCGGTGCCAAACTGCGCAGGTGGCAGACTGATGTTATGCACCACCAACAGTGAGATTTCGCCTGCCGGGCGCTCGTTGAAGTTGGGTGAAGGGCAATGGCGAATACCCTGGCACCAACCGCTGGCGGGGTCCAACTGCATACAGGATCCTTGAATGTGACTGAATGTGACCAGTATGCCGCGTTCGACCCCGTGGTTGCGATCACTTGCCGCTATTGAGTTGACGCAGGTTAGCCACCACCGCCGCCAGCGCCCGCTCGAACAGTGGTCCATCGTCCAGGCTGTGCAGCGCACCCCGCTTGAAAGCCAGCGCCAGTTGGCCTGCGGTTTTCTCCAACACCTTGAGCCCCGTGCGGCCAACGAAAACATAAGTGTTGGCGGGCGCCATGACCGCCGCCAGCTTGCACCGCAGGGTGCCCGCCTGGTCTTGCTGGAACACCACCCAGCTGCCCACGCGCAATTGGTGCACCTTGAGCAGGTCCGGATCGTTCTCCGACAGCGTCTCGGCTGAATCGGCCGGCAGCGTGCTGAACACAAAGGGCTCGCGCACTTCGAGCCACCCAGCGCTACCCTCGGGCGGCTGGACATGCAGGGCCTGCAAGCGCACAAAAAAATCACGCGTGCTGAAGGGGTCGAATGCCGCGCTGGTCAAGCCGTCGCGCAGCGCCTTGAGCAAGCCCGGCAACTGCTCCAACAAGTGCCCGCCGTCGTCTTTGCCTGCCTGCCGGCCGACACTGCAAATCAGCTCATCCATGGTGCGCAGCCCGGCTTGCCATTGCACCGACTGCTCGCCGTGCTTGAGGCTGGCCAGCAACAGCACCTGGCTCCAGGCCTGCTGCAGGAACTGCACCACAGCCTGCGGCAAAACCTTGCCCAGCAGCCGTCGATTCAGCACTTCGGCCACCCGCGCACGCGCCGCTTCGGTACGCACGCGCCTTTCTTCGGTATCACGGGTGTGTTGTTCAAGCAATTCGCTACGACGACGCTCATCGGCGGTGAACGTCGTGAATTCGGTCAACAGCTGGGAAAAAATCGCCGGATCTTCGACAAACTCATTGAGTAACCGCTGGACTACCTGCTCGATGCGCAGGTACAGGCTGTCGCGCTGGACGTCATCGACGGGGCTCCAGCCCATGGCGGTCGTAGCGATCTCGTTCAACAGGCGCCGCGCCGGGTGGCCGGCGCGACTGAAAAAACTCTTGTCCTGCACCGCCACTTTCAGCATCGGAATCTGCAGGCGGCCGATCAAGGCCTTGAAGGCGTCCGGCACCGTGCGGTCATTGAGGATAAATTCGAACAACAGGGCGATCAGGTTGATCACATCTTCGTCCGCCTCCTCCACGACCCGCGACTTGCCACTCTTGACGCTGACACGGGTGAGCAACTGCTCAAGCTGGTTACGCAGGTCGAAATCATCCTCGGCGTCCGGCTCCGGTACGTACTGCTGCAAATGGGACAACAGGCGCAACAGATCGCGGGTGGCAATGGGCAGGGGTTCGGCGCTGGCTTCAAGGGTAGGCGACACGCTGCCGCGCACGACGGTCAACAACGCCTGCAAGGCGCTGAAGGCTTGCTGGCCATTTTCGTCGACCTGCGGGTCGGCGCTGGGCAATACCTCTTCGCGAGTACGCCCACGAGCGGCACGACTACCAGGACGACGGGACGGCGCGGCCTTGAGTTCCGGCAAGACGCCTGTCGCCACCAGCAACTGATTGGCTTCACCGTAGAGTTGGTCGGCGTCACTGAGTACGTACTTTTCAAACAGCTTGAGCATGATCAGTTTGACGCGGATCTCCACGCCCAGGCTGCGCCCTGCCCGCAGGAAAAACTCGCACAGCAGCGCCGGCCCCAAGGGGTTCTCACGGTCATCCAGGCGATTGCCCAGCAAGACACTCAAGCGTGCAGTCAGTTGCGACAGCGCCAGGCCGTCGCGGTGGCGCACCCGGCCAAGCATGGCCTCAAGTGCCACGGCTTTTTCCAAGTCATCCCTGGACGTGCCTGAGGCCGCCTCATAGGACACCACTGGCACCAACTGAAGCTCAGCGCGCCCCGCGTGCCCCAGGTTTCCGAAGGCTTCGAACAGCCGCTCCATGAACACCCGCTCGAAATTCTTGCGCTTGAGGCGCAGGTCGCGCATGGCTTCAAAGAAGATATGGTGGTCCACGTTGCTGCGGGCCTTATCGGCCATTTCGAACAAGGTGTCGTCGGCGTTATCGAACAGTTCCTGCAAACCCTGCTGCAACTGTTGCGCGGCCTTGTCGCGAACCTGCTGCAACACCACCGGCAGGCGCGCGAGGGGCGATGGCGTGGCTTGTGCCCTGTTGATTGGCACCACCTTTCCGTCATTTTGCATCCTGGCCTCCTGAAACGGCGGTATTGAGTTGGGGAAAAATCGGGTACAGGCCCAGTGGACGCTGCGGATAACCGCTTATCACCAAGACGTCAAAGCTATGACGCCAATTGCAAGGCGCAAGATTATCTTGCAAATGAATGCTGTTGCGCCAGCAAACTCTGACATTGCGCTGTAAATGAGTGGTTAGCCTGGGTTCGAGCGCACGCTGCCCCTATAATCGGGACACTTTGTTTGTGGAGCCTGTTATGCCGAATCTCCGTCTTGCCGACCTCACCGCCGAAATCGAAGCCAACGTGCGCCGCGCACTGCTGGAGGACATCGGCAGCGGCGACATCACCGCACAGTTGATCCCGGCCGAACGGCTGGCCACGGCCACCATCATTACCCGCGATGCCGCCGTCATCGCCGGCACTGCGTGGGTGGATGCCGTATTCCGCCAACTGGACCCACGGGTCGCCGTGCACTGGCAGGTGGCCGACGGTGAGCGTGTCAGTCCCAACCAAGCACTGTTCCATCTGGAAGGCCCGGCGCGCTCGCTGCTCAGTGGTGAGCGCTCTGCCCTGAACTTCCTGCAGATGCTGTCCGGGGTCGCCACCCGCGCCCGGTTCCTGGCAGATTTTGTCGCCAGCACCCAAGTCAAGCTGCTGGACACTCGAAAAACCCTGCCCGGCCTGCGCCTGGCGCAGAAATACGCGGTGACCTGTGGCGGCTGCCACAACCACCGCATCGGTTTGTATGACGCGTTCCTGATCAAGGAAAACCACATCGCGGCCTGTGGCGGGATTGCCCAAGCCATCAGCGCCGCCCACAAGATCGCACCCGGCAAGCCGGTGGAAATCGAAGTGGAGAGCCTGGACGAACTGCGCGAAGCGCTGGCAGCGGGCGCCGACATCATCATGCTCGATGAGTTGAGCCTGGAAGATATGCGTGAAGCCGTGCGCCTGAACGGCGGCAAGGCCAAGCTGGAAGCCAGCGGCGGGATCAATGAAAGCACCCTGCTGCCTATCGCCGAGACAGGGGTGGACTACATCTCCATCGGTGCAATGACCAAGGATGTGAAGGCGGTGGATTTGTCGATGCGCCTGAGTATCTGAGCACCTTAACTGTAGGAGCGAGCCTGCTCGCGAAAAACCTGAGAACGCCGCAGAGAACCAGGCAGCCCGCGTCATCGTTAGCGATTTTCGCGAGCAAGCTCGCTCCTACAAGCTGCTTTTAAACGACCAGGTCATTCATCTCGCAATACTCTTCCCATTCGACACCCAGCACTTCGGCCGCCTCTTTGTGGAGGGCCAGCCGCGCCGCTTCGAACTCTTCCGGTGTCGAGGTGTACTTGAGGGTCAGTTCCCAAGGCTGGTAGCCCTGGCTCTCGGCCTCGTCCTCGAATGCCCACTGGATCTGGTCACGCTGATCATCGGCGCTCAGGTCCTTGATCTCTTCTTTAAGCTGCGGCGACTCCTCGAGGTATTTTTCGAGGGCTGCTTGATGCCGAACTTCCTGGGTCATTTCAGTCGTGGTCATGTTGTTCTCTTAGATCGAGGAATGGGGATGCATCTGGGTCATCAAGGTTGCGCAGATACAAAAGAGCGGGCACAAATGCCAACTCGTCTGGCCTTCAGAACCATTCTGGGATCATCTGAAAACATTGCCTTTGAAACATTGCCGCTAAAACACTGCCTTTAAAACAGCAATGCCTTTTTGCCCGAGACAGGAATCGAACCTGCGACCTTCGCGTTACGAGTGCGCTGCTCTACCGACTGAGCTACACGGGCGGTGGGCTAAAGCTAGCACCGCATCGGGCGTCCGGCAACTTGCGCCCTTCAGCGGGCAATCACCCCCTGAGCCCAGAAGCGTGGTTGCAGGTAACTGCCATTGCCGTCCAGGTACTGCTGCTGGGCTTGCTGGAGGTGAGGCACATCGCGCATCGCGACAAATACCAATAGACCAACGGCCAACACACTCAAGGCTTTCCATAGGTTCCAGGCCAATGGCAGCGCAACACGTGCTGGCGTGCGCGACACATGCAGCGCCATCAGCCAGCCCACCACCAGCGCCAACCAGACCTGGGAGTTGGGCATTACGATCACACCATCGACCATGGACTGCACCAGCGCCCCCACCAATGCCGCAAACAGGCATAAGCGCAGCAGGTCAACACGCTCGGCGGACAGCGCCCGCTCACGTAGCACAGCCAACGTGGCCCAGCCGCCTCGCCATGCCAAAACCGCCACGCACAGGGCCGACGGCACACCCCATTCGCTGGCCCATTGCAGGATCGCCTGATGGGGATGAGCGGCAATCTTGTTGGCGATATCCGCAAAATGCATCGGCCCAAAACCGAGCCACGGCCGCTCGACCAGCATATTCCATGCCTGCCACCAGATCGGGCCACGTCCCGACAGCGAGGTGGTGAGACGATCACTGGCACCACTGGAGAGCTCAGCCCCCAGATAATCCGCCAGCCCCGTGAATATCAGCCAATACAGCAACAGTCCAACCAACACTGCGGCCAACTGCCAGCCCAGCCAGCGACGTCCCCCAGGCCCAAGTACCGCCAACACCACGCCCGCCATGCCCATACCGAGCCAGGTGCCGCGCGTACCGCCGCTGATCGCGATCAGCCACCAGACACACAACAACGCAAACACCGTACCTCGCAAGGCGCGGGAGAGATTGGGGATCAGCAAGGGCAGCGCCAGCAATGGCAGGGTAAATGTCTGAAACTGGCCGTAGAAACGCTTGTTGGAAAAGCCGGACATCAGCCCGTCAGGGTCCAGCGCGCGCGCTCCACTGGTGAATACAAGCGCACCGGCATACAGATACTGGACCGACTTGATCAGGCACAGCAGCACCACAATCAAAATCAGCACACGGTCCAAAGACTCGCCGCCGTGCCGGCGAAGCAGGGCAAAGGCCAAGGCGATTGCCCCGCAACTGACAAACAGCGCCACTTCGGTGAGCGCCCAGAGCGGCTGATGGGCCAGCACCGAAGACAGCACGCCCAGCCCGACGACCAGCGTCACTCCCCAGGCCGTGGGCCTGTCCACCCAAGGTTCAGTAGAGGTAACCGATAGCCCATACAGCACCGCGCAAAACCCGATGGCAATTTGCATTCCACGCTGTAGATCATGCCCACCGAACGGCGTGCAAATCCCGACAGTCAACAGGCACACCACTGCTACCAGGAAAACATTGCCTCGTTGCTGCACGGATAACGCCATCGGCCACCTCTACGTCCCTGTGGATGATTTAGCCGTTACGCACCATCGGCACCGCAGCCCTTGCCGACATATTTCGCTTCAGCGGTAGTCGTGCACTTCCAGCCGGTGGCGCTGCGCGTCAGGCTGATGGTCTTGCCCAGCACCGGTGCCGGCGCATCAAGTATTTCGCAGTTGATGGAGCTCGCGCCCGTGGCCACGTCGCCTGCCACATCGATCTTGCAGTTGGCGGTGGGGCTGGTGCCGCCAATCAAGGCCAGGGTAGGTACAGTGCCCTGGTTGAGGGTGTCTTCGTAACCGGCCTTCAACGCGGCAATTTCAGCCAGGCCGGCAGTGAACTTGGCCTTGGCCTGGTGCGTGGTGTACATGGGCAAGCCGATGGTGGCCAAAATGCCGATGATTGCCACGACGATCAACAACTCGATCAAGGTAAAGCCTTTCTGACGTATCACATTCACTCTCCAGAATAGAACTCATGACAAGGCGCGTCCTGCACCCCGTTTTTGCAACGGCGCCAGTGTACTCACCCGCAAGCGGTCAATCGCGCACAAGACGTACATTCTGACATTTTTATCCTGCGCCATCGGCATGTCCGAATCCGTCACCTGACTAAGCTATTAATCTTCGATGACCTGTATGCGGAACCGCGACATGAACAACGCTTCGACGATTTACCTCTGGGAAGGCATCAACCGCAAAGGGCGCAGGGTGTCCGGGCAAACCAAGGGGCGCCACCCTGCCCTGGTCAAGGCACAACTGCGTCAGCAAGGGATCAGCCCCGGCCGTGTGCGCAAGCAATCGCCGGTGCTGCCACGCCTTGCCCCATCAGTCAAAGCGGCGGACATCACCCTGTTCACACGTCAACTGGCGACGCTGCTCAAGGCAGGGGTTCCGCTTCTGCAAGCCTTCGACATCATCAGCGAAGGCCTCGACAATCGAGCCGTGCGTGAACAAGTCCAAGGACTTAAACAGGCAATCGCGGCCGGCACCAGCCTGGCTGAAGCACTACGCAAGCAACCGCGTTATTTCGATGAGTTGTACTGCAACCTGGTGGCCGCCGGCGAACAGGCCGGGGCGCTTGAGACACTGCTGGAAAGGGTGGCGATCCACCGGGAAAAGAGTGAGCAGCTCAAGGCCAGGATCAAAAAGGCCATGACCTACCCCATCGCAGTGCTAGTGGTGGCCAGCCTGGTCACCGGCATATTGCTGATCCACGTGGTGCCGCAGTTCCAGAGCCTGTTCGCCGGAGTGAACGGTAAACTGCCGGCATTTACCTTGCACGTGATCGCCTTGTCGGCGTTCATGCAGCACGCGTGGTGGATGCTGGTGTTGGGCATCGCAGCAGGCGCCACGGGGCTGCGCCAGGCCTATCGGACCTCGCCGGGCTTTCGCCATTGGCTGGACGCCGGTTTGTTGAAAGCGCCCCTGGCAGGCAAACTGCTGACAAAATCCGCCGCGGCCCGTTACGCGCGCACGCTCTCGACCACCTTCGCCGCCGGTGTCCCACTGGTACAGGCATTGGATTCAGTCGCCGGCGCCGTAGGAAATGGCCCGTTCAAGCAGGCAATCGAACATATGCGTCACGAGGTATCCACTGGCATGCAGCTGAATCAATCCATGGCCAACAGCGGCCTGTTTCCCGGCATGGCCATTCAGATGACGGCGATCGGCGAAGAGTCGGGCACCCTGGAACACATGCTGGAAAAGGTCGCCAACCACTATGAGGCTGACGTGGACAACCAGGTCGACAATCTCACCAGCCTGATGGAGCCGTTGATCATGGTGGTTCTGGGAGGGATTGTCGGTGCGCTGGTCATCGCCATGTACCTGCCGGTCTTCCAGTTAGGGAGCGCATTTTGAGCCTGCTGCTGGCCGAGCATCCTTGGGCTTTTGTCGCAATGGCGTTGGTACTGGGGCTGATCGTCGGGAGTTTCCTCAACGTGCTGGTGTGGCGCCTGCCAAAAATGCTCGAACGGGAGTGGCGTGCCCAGGCCCATGAAGTGCTCGCTTTGCCTGCCGAACCTGAGGGGCCGACCTACAATCTGATGCACCCCAACTCATGCTGTCCACACTGTGATCATCCAATCCGGCCCTGGGAAAATATCCCACTGCTCAGCTACCTGATGCTCCGGGGCCGCTGCGCCCATTGCCAGGGAACCATCAGCCCCCGCTACCCCCTCACCGAACTCGCCTGCGGGCTGATCTCGGCATGGGTCGCCTGGCATTTCGGCTTTGGCTGGCAAGCCGCAGCGGTGCTGGTGTTGAGCTGGGGGTTGCTGGCAACGAGCCTGATCGACGCAGATCACCAGTTGCTGCCGGATGTACTGGTGCTGCCATTGCTCTGGCTGGGGCTGATCGTCAACAGCTTTGGATTACTGGCGACATTACCTGACGCGCTATGGGGCAGCGTGATCGGCTACATGAGCCTTTGGAGCGTGTTCTGGCTATTCAAGCTGGCCACCGGCAAAGACGGCATGGGCCACGGTGATTTCAAGTTACTGGCCTTGCTCGGCGCCTGGGGTGGCTGGCAGATACTGCCGATGACACTGTTGATGTCGTCGCTGGTGGGAGTGGTTGTCGGGTTGATCCTGATGCGCCTGCGCAAGACCCAGGCGTCCACGCCGATGCCATTTGGTCCGTATCTGGCAATTGCCGGCTGGATTGCATTGCTCTGGGGTGGTCAAATAACCGACTTCTATTTGCAGTCTGTCGGTTTCAGATGACCACTTGTGTTGCAACACCCTGGATTCTTGGCCTCACTGGCGGCATCGGCAGCGGTAAAAGTGCGGCAGCCCAGCACTTTATCGACCTGGGCATTGACCTGGTGGACGCCGATCACGCCGCGCGCTGGGTGGTCGAACCTGGCCGCCCGGCGCTGGCCCGCATCGCCGAGCATTTTGGTGCTGGAGTATTGCAGCCTGACGGCCAGTTGGACCGCGCTGCGCTACGCAAGCTGATCTTTGAGGTGCCCGAAGAGCGCCGCTGGCTGGAAGCCCTGCTGCACCCGTTGATTGGCGAGGAAATTCGCAGTCACCTGGCGCGCGCCCGCTTGCCTTACGCGATCCTGGTGTCACCGCTGCTGATCGAGTCAGGCCAGTACAGTATGACCCAGCGCATCCTGGTGATCGACGTGCCGCAATCGCTGCAGATTCAGCGTACCCTGCAGCGCGACGGCATCAGCGAACAGCAAGTGCAGGCGATCCTCAAGGCCCAGTCCAGCCGTGAAGAGCGCCTGAACCATGCCGATGACGTACTGGTCAATGACCAGGACCTCGCTTGGCTGCACAGCGAGGTCGAGCGACTGCACCACTTTTACCTTACTTTGCGTGGAGGCCGATCATGAGCCAACCCTTGACCGTCGACTGCCCAACCTGCGGTGCACCCGTGGAATGGAATACAGCCAACCCCAACCGGCCGTTCTGCTCGGACCGCTGCAAACTCATCGACCTGGGCGCCTGGGCTGCTGAGGAACACAAGATTCCGGTGGCTCCGGATGCCGAAGACGAGCTGTTTTCCGAAGACCTACCGCCGCGCCACTAAGGCCGCATAAAGGCATATTCCTGCTGGTCGTCGAGGTTCTCTGCAAGGTATTGCAACTCGTCGGCCAGGTCTTCGAAACTGCGTACGCCCTTGCTCTGCTGCACCACCGCGCTGAGCATGGCGCGCAGGGTCAAGCCTGGGTCGAAACCGATTTCCTGTGCCGCATCCTGGCTTCTGCGCAACTCCTGCCGTGCCCACTCGTACACACTCATGATTCGTGCTCCTGCCCTGCCTGGGAAAATTTCGCAGAGCATGGGCCTGCTCGCCTGCGCGGGATTTGATCTGGATCAACGCTGCGATTCGTCATCCTTCCAGGGTGCCGAGAGGTAGCGGGTGCGGTTGAAGGTCTCCAGCCATTCCGGGCAGAACACCACCAGGGCACTGATCACCATGCCGTTGATAAAGGCTTCGGGGAAGATGATCAGCCACAGGTAGCCGATAAAATCCTCCAGCCATTCCGGCATGGCAAAACGACCGTCGAACCACAGCAACCCCAGCCCCAGCAACAGGCAAAGCAAGGCCGATAGCGCGGCGGCAAAAAAACCGGAGCAGAAGATATACACAAAGGGATTGCGCGGCTGCGCTCGCTCGACCACAAGCGCACAGCCTTCGGTGACCAGCACCGGCAGTACGATCAGCAGCAGGCCGTTGACACCCAGGGCTGCCAGGTCCTGGCGCCCGAGCAGCATTAAGCCGAGCTGGGCGGCAAACCCACCGACGATAGCCAGGGGCCAATCCAGCAGCAGGGTTACGGCGGTCATACCGATAAAGTGGTAGGACACCCCGGTGTCGAAATCCCGCCGTACCAGCCACAACATGAACAACGCGAATACCGTACCAAATAGCAAATGCTGGCGCCGCCGGTCGGCAAACAACTCCACCCATGGCGAGCGCAGGATTGCCCACAGCACCACGGGGGTAAAAACCAGCCAGCCGATGCCGAGGGTTTCTGGCGTCAGCACCGCTGCACTGATCACGGTTTCACCTGCTCCAGTGCCTGGCGCAGTTCGGTGGCGGCGTTGTATTCGTGCCGCGCAACCAATCGGCCTTGATCCAGTTGCAACCACAACACGGTATCCGCCGGCGCGGGATAACGTGGGGCGATACGCGCGTCGCGATCCAGCATGACCCGGTAGTTGTAGGATTGCATGGCCGGTACCGCGAACAATTTGGCGATCAGTCGAGGCATGCGCTGGATGTCAGCGACAAACACCGCATGCCGCGCGTCGAGGTAGCCCTTAGGTTGGCCTTGCAGCGCCGCGTCTACCAGCTTGGCCGCATCCATGCTGCGCGCCACCAACAGAATCTGCGCCTGGTTATCGAGGGTATAGGCTTGGTCGAATTGATCAAGCAAAGTCCAGGGAGCGAGGCGCTCGCCCACCTCAACAGCCTGTGCCCATACCGGTAAAAGACTTAGCAACAGCACCACCAGAAACTTCACTGCACGCTCCTCATACGGGGGAAATTAGGCTTGAAAGGCCAGTCTACACCCTGGCTTTTGCAGCAGGACTTCCTGCGGTCATCATTTGGACGCTAAGCTGCGAGCATGGATGACTCAGATTATTTGCGCCTGCTCACCGTAGCGGCCGAACAAGCCAATGCGTTCCTGTCCAATGCCCGCAAATGGGAGCGTGAGCGTTGGGTCTGCCAGCGCCTGCTGCAAGGCTTGAATGTGCCCTACCGCGCCGAAGAGTTTCACCCCGCCGGGCAAGAACCACCCGATGTGCTGTTTCGCGATGCCAGTTTCGAGGTGTTTTTCGTGCTGGATGAAGGGCGCCGCCTGAATGACGAATGGCGCGATGAATTGCTACGCCGGCGCAGTGCCTTTTCCTTGAGCCAACTGGTGCGCCGCGAAGCCAAGCCTCGACGGATCCCCGCCCATGAATTCCTGCTGCGCCTGGCGCCCACGCTGCGCAAAAAAGCGCACAACTACAAGGAACGCGGCATGGACCTGGGCGAGCTGGATATAGTCGCCTTCACCAGCCTCAAGCGTGAAGTGCTCGACCTCAACAGCCATTTTCCACCGCCCACCGAATACTTGCGCCAGGGCTGGCGCTCGCTCTCGCTGGTGGGACCAACGTTTGCACGGGTGCTGTTCGCCCACCCGGACGCACCGGATTTCTTGCGCAACAACCTGGGTCGCAGCATAGTGTTCGACGTGGGCATCAGCCTCTGATCCCCACTGTAACGTGGCGCCCTTTTGCAACGTCTACCTGACGAGGCCTTATATGACCAGCCGCCTGAACCCCGACGACCAACAGCATGTCGAAGAGTACCTGCAACTCTCCCAGAACCGAGTCGAGCGCAAGCCTTTCCGGCCGTGGCTGCTCCTTGGTGTGGTGCTGGTGGTAGTGATCGGGCTCGGTCTGCTGAGCCGCCTTTTGAGTTACCTGACGCTATGAGCTGCCTGGCGCTCGCGGGGGTAACTGCTCCGATTTCCTTTAGCCTTGCGAGATATCCCCATGACCCATCGTATTATTATCGTCGGCGGCGGCGCCGGCGGCCTGGAGTTGGCTACCCGCCTGGGTAAGACTCTGGGCAAGCGCGGCACCGCCAGCATCACGCTGGTGGACGCCAACCTCACCCATATCTGGAAGCCTCTGCTGCACGAAGTGGCTGCCGGCTCACTCAACTCTTCGGAAGACGAACTCAATTACGTCGCCCAGGCCAAATGGAACCACTTCGAGTTCCAGCTGGGGCGCATGAGCGGGCTCGACCGTGAGCAGAAGAAAATCCAACTGGCCGCCACCCTCGACGAAGAAGGCCGCGAGCTGGTGCCTGCGCGCGTGCTGGGCTATGACAGCCTGGTGATTGCGGTGGGCAGCACCACTAACGATTTCGGCACCGAGGGCGCGGCGCAGCACTGCCTGTTCCTTGATACCCGCAAGCAGGCCGAACGTTTTCATCAACAGCTTCTCAACCACTACCTGCGCGCCCATGCCGGGCAGACCGATGTGGTGGAAAAGATCAGCGTGGCCATCGTCGGTGCGGGTGCAACGGGCGTCGAACTGGCCGCCGAGCTGCATAACGCGGCCCACGAGCTGGCGGCGTACGGCCTGGATCGCATCAAACCGGAAAACATGCATATCACCCTGATCGAAGCCGGCCCACGTGTACTGCCGGCCCTGCCGGAGCGGATAGGCGGGCCTGTGCATAAAACCCTGGAGAAGCTCGGGGTGACGGTGCTGACCAACTCGGCCGTCAGTGAAGTGACGGCCGACGCGCTGATCACCAGCAGTGGCCAGGTGATTCCGGCCAGCCTCAAGGTATGGGCTGCCGGCATTCGCGCACCGGATTTCCTCAAGGACATCGATGGCCTGGAAACCAATCGCATCAATCAGCTGCAAGTGCTGCCGACGCTGCAAACCACCCGCGACGAAAATATCTTCGCCTTTGGTGACTGCGCCGCCTGCCCACAACCGGACAGCGACCGTAATGTGCCGCCACGGGCCCAGGCGGCCCATCAACAGGCTTCGTTGCTGGCCAAATCGCTGAAGCTGCGAATCGAGGGCAAGGAACTACCGTCATACAAGTACACCGACTATGGGTCGCTGATCTCGCTGTCGCGGTTCTCGGCGGTGGGTAACCTGATGGGCAACCTGACCGGCAGTGTGATGCTGGAAGGCTGGTTGGCGCGGATGTTCTATGTGTCGCTGTACCGCATGCACCAGATGGCGCTCTATGGCTTCTTCCGCACAGCGATGCTGATGCTGGGCAGCAAGATCGGACGCGGGACTGAGCCGCGCCTGAAACTTCACTGACAACAGAGTCCCTGGTGGGACTCGGTCAATGTGGGAGGGGGCTTGCTCCCTCCCACATTAGTATTGTGTTGGAGTTGAGACAATTTAAGGCAAAAAAAATCCCCGTATCTTTCGATACGAGGATTTTTAATATGGTCGGGGTAAGGGGATTCGAACTCCTGACATCCTGCTCCCAAAGCAGGCGCGCTACCGGACTGCGCTATACCCCGGTAAAAAAAAGGCGACCTTTCAGTCGCCTTCTTCGATCAGCGCTTTTGGCCTCTGATCTTAAGATTCGATTCCAGCGTTAACTGGTCTCAAAAATGGTGGGTCGTGTGGGATTCGAACCTACGACCAATTGGTTAAAAGCCAACTGCTCTACCAACTGAGCTAACGACCCAAATATGGTCGGGGTAGGGGGATTCGAACTCCCGACATCCTGCTCCCAAAGCAGGCGCGCTACCGGACTGCGCTATACCCCGGTTTGAAATTGGCTCCGTGACCAGGACTCGAACCTGGGACCCAATGATTAACAGTCATTTGCTCTACCGACTGAGCTATCACGGAACTACATATTTCAAATGTACAACTTTTACTGCGATGTAACCTTCTCTTCGACCCTGTCCGTATCGCTACGTTAGCGTCTCTGAGGCGCGCTATTCTACAATCTTAAAAACCCCTGTCAACCCTTTAAATTGCTTTTAAGACAATGATTTGCGCTTCTTTCTGATTTCTTCTTGGGGAGAAGAAACCCGTGGGCTGACGTTGCTGCGGGGCGCACTTTACAAGCCTTTGCCTTACAGTTCAACGCCCTATCGAAAAAAAAGGCCCTGCGATGCAGGGCCTTCTCTTATTACAGTGCAATCCGGGCTCAGTGGAAGACGATTTCGTCGTTCTCCACAGTCGCCTCGACGCTGGTGCCCGGCATAAAGCTGCCCGACAGGATCAACTGCGCCAGCGGGTTCTCGATCCAACGCTGGATCGCACGTTTCAAAGGCCGTGCGCCATATACCGGGTCGTAACCCACCGCGATCAGCTTGTCCAACGCCTCGCGGCTCAGTTCCAGCGACAACTCGCGTTCCGCCAGACGACCGCGCAGACGGCCCAACTGGATCTCGGTAATACCCGCGATCTGATCCCGTGCCAGCGGCTCGAAGATCACCACTTCGTCGACCCGGTTGATGAATTCCGGGCGGAAGTGCGTAGTCAACGCATCCATTACAGCCGCGCGCTGGGCTTCACGATCACCTACCAGTTCCTGGATCTGCGCCGAGCCGAGGTTGGAGGTCATCACGATCACCGTGTTGCGAAAGTCCACCGTACGCCCGTGGCTGTCCGTCAGCCGGCCATCTTCCAGCACTTGCAGCAAGATGTTGAACACGTCCGGGTGGGCCTTCTCGACCTCATCCAGCAGGATCACCGAGTAAGGCTTACGCCGCACGGCTTCGGTCAGGTAACCGCCCTCCTCGTAGCCCACATAGCCTGGTGGAGCACCGATCAGGCGAGCCACCGAGTGTTTCTCCATGAACTCGGACATATCGATCCGCACCATGGCCTCTTCAGTATCAAAGAGGAACTCGGCCAATGCCTTGCACAGCTCGGTCTTACCCACGCCGGTCGGGCCGAGGAACATGAACGAACCGCTCGGACGGTTCGGATCGGACAAACCGGCCCGGGAACGCCGTACCGCGTTGGACACCGCCACGACCGCCTCTTCCTGGCCGATCACGCGCTGGTGCAACAGGTGCTCCATCTTCAGCAACTTGTCGCGCTCACCTTCGAGCATCTTCGACACGGGGATACCGGTCCACTTGGAGACCACTTCGGCAATTTCTTCCTCGGTCACCTTGCTGCGCAGCAATTGGTTTTCGCTTTTGCCGTGCTGGTCGACCATCTGCAGGCTGCGCTCCAGATCCGGGATCACCCCATACTGCAACTCGGCCATGCGGTTCAGGTCGCCTTTACGACGTGCGGCTTCCAGCTCCTGGCGCGACTGCTCGATCTTTTGCTGGATCTGCGCAGAGCCCTGCACTTCGGCTTTTTCCGAGGTCCAGATTTCTTCGAGATCCGAATACTCGCGCTCCAGACGGACGATTTCCTCCTGAAGTTTTTCCAGGCGCTTCTTGGCTGCGTCGTCCTCTTCTTTCTTGAGGGCCTGGGATTCGACTTTCAGTTGAATCAGGCGCCGATCCAGGCGGTCGAGCACTTCCGGCTTAGAGTCGATCTCCATGCGAATGCGGCTGGCCGCCTCGTCGATCAAGTCGATGGCCTTGTCCGGCAATTGACGGTCGGTAATGTAGCGATGGCTCAATTTGGCCGCCGCAATGATCGCGCCGTCAGTGATCGCCACCTTATGGTGGACCTCATAACGCTCTTTCAGGCCCCGCAGAATCGCGATGGTGTCTTCTTCGCTCGGTTCTTCCACGAGGACTTTCTGGAAGCGACGCTCAAGGGCCGCATCTTTTTCAATGTACTGACGATATTCGTTAAGCGTGGTAGCCCCGACACAATGCAGCTCGCCCCGTGCCAAGGCGGGCTTGAGCATGTTGCCAGCGTCCATGGAGCCCTCGCCTTTACCGGCGCCGACCATGGTGTGCAATTCATCGATAAACAGAATGATCTGCCCTTCCTGCTTCGACAGTTCATTAAGCAGGGATTTCAGGCGCTCTTCGAACTCACCGCGGAACTTGGCGCCTGCGATCAACGACCCCATGTCCAAAGACAACAGGCGCTTGCCCTTCAGGCCGTCCGGCACTTCACCATTAATGATGCGCTGGGCCAGGCCCTCGGCAATCGCGGTTTTACCCACCCCAGGCTCACCGATCAGCACCGGGTTGTTCTTGGTGCGACGCTGCAGGACCTGGATGGTGCGACGAATTTCATCGTCACGGCCGATCACCGGGTCAAGCTTGCCTTCTTCGGCGCGCTTGGTCAGGTCGACGGTGTACTTGTCCAGGGCCTGGCGCGACTCCTCGTGGTTAGGGTCATTAACCGCGTCACCGCCACGCAGGTTGTTAATTGCGTTTTCCAGGGCTTTCTTGCTCACACCTTGGCCGAGCAACAACTTGCCTAGCTTGCTGTTCTCGTCCATGGCGGCGAGCAGCACCAGCTCGCTGGAGATGAACTGGTCACCCTTCTGCTGGGCCAGGCGGTCGGCCTGGTTAAGCAGACGCGCCAGATCCTGCGACATATTCACGTCGCCGGTAGGATTTTGGATTTTCGGCAGTTGGTCGAGCTCTTTGCTCAACTCCTTGCGCAGGCTGCTGACATCAAAGCCCACCTGCATCAGCAAGGGCTTGATAGAACCACCTTGCTGCTCCAGGAGCGCCTGCATCAAGTGCGCAGGCTCGATGGCCGGGTGGTCGAGGCCCACCGCCAAGGATTGGGAGTCCGATAAGGCCAACTGCAATTTGCTGGTTAAACGATCAATACGCATTAGTCACCTTCCTTTTGAGCAGGCCGGAGCTATAAAACATTCCTGAATGAAGAAGCCTGCCAGATACCCTTATAGATGGGGTGGATTCTGGAAGATTCAAGCTACGGACAGTTGACGTAAGTCAGGAGAGTCTAGCGTTCGAGCCAGATCAGGGAGGCAAATCGACCGGTGCGCGGGCTGCGCCGGTAAGAAAAGAAGCGCGGATCGGTCACGGTGCAGAAACCACCACCGTAAACAGCCGTGACACCCCGTGCGGCAAGGCGCAGGCGCGCCAACTGATAGATGTCGGCCATGAACTTGCCGGGATTGCGGCTTGGTACAAAGGCTTCGGCAGTTGTCGGCAGACGCTGCATGAAGGCTTCACGCACCTCCGGACCGACTTCAAAGGATTGCGGACCGATTGCCGGGCCCAACCAGACCAGTACATCGGCAGGTTCGGTATCCAGACTTTCAACAGCAGCTTCCAACACACCAGCCGCCAGGCCACGCCAACCGGCATGCGCGGCAGCGACGCGCGTCGCAGCACGGTTGCAGAACAACGCGGGCAGGCAATCGGCAGTCATAGAAGTACAGGCGATGCCAGGGGTACTGGTCCAACTGCCGTCGGCTTCAGCCGTGCGGCCAGGGTCAGCCTCAACCACGGTCACCCCGTGGACTTGGCGCAGCCAGGCCGGCTGAATATCAAATGCGTCGCGAAGACGACGGCGATTTTCAAGGACGGCCTCCAGGCTGTCCTCGACATGATCGCCCAGGTTGAGGCTGTCGAACGGCGCCAGACTGACGCCGCCCGCACGAGTGGTGACACAGGCCTTTACCCGAGCCGGCGCGGGCCAGTCGGGGATCAGCCAGTCATTCATCCGACAAACGCCTCACGATCCTGCTTGAGCAGCGACAGCAACCAGACAAAATCGTCTGGAAGTGGCGATTCCCAGCTCATACGCTTACCGCTCGTCGGATGGTCCAGTTCCAGGAAACGTGCATGCAACGCCTGGCGCGGGAACGTCTTGAGCGATTCGACCATGGTCTGGCTCGCCGCAGGCGGAATGCGGAAGCGGCCACCGTAGGCTGGATCGCCCACCAACGGGAAGTTGATGTGGGCCATATGCACGCGAATCTGGTGGGTACGACCGGTTTCCAGCTTGACCCGCACATGGGTGTGGGACCGGAAACGCTCCAGCACGCGGTAGTGACTCACCGCCTGCTTGCCGCCTTCCATCACCGCCATACGCTGGCGCTGCTGGCCGTGGCGACCGATCGGGGCATTGATCTTGCCACCGGCGACGACCACACCAATCACGATGCACTCGTAGATACGGCTGACGCTACGGCTCTGCAATTGCGTAACCAGTTGCGTCTGCGCCTGAATGGTCTTGGCCACCACCATCAAGCCGGTGGTGTCCTTGTCCAAACGGTGCACGATGCCGCAACGCGGCACGTTGACGATGTCGGGGATGTGGTGCAACAGGGCATTGAGCAAGGTGCCATCAGCGTGCCCGGCCGCCGGGTGAACCACCAGGCCTGCGGGTTTGTTGATGACCAGGATGTCGTCGTCTTCATAGACGATGTCCAGCTCGATGTCCTGGGCGACCCATTCTCCCTGGGCTTCCTGCTCGGCAGTCAGCTCAAGAATCGCACCGCCATGAACTATGTCTCGCGGGCGGATAACCGCTCCATCCACAGTCAGGCGGCCGTCTTTGATCCAGGCGGAAAGGCGCGAGCGCGAGTGCTCAGCGAATAATTGTGCGGCGACTTGATCGAGGCGTTGGCCGCCCAATTCGGACGGCACCTCTGCGCGAAGTTCAATTTTATCGGACATGCTCAGACTAGGCGTGGCACAGCCTTTGGTTTCGGCTGCGCGCTTGTGGTTAAATACGGCGTCTTTTGCCCCGAGGCTTTCAACGGGGCGCTCATCATAACAGGACGGCCCCGCCCAAGACAGCGGCCGTCATAGGGACGCAAGCCGCCATGCAAGTGAAACACCTGCTGCTGATCGCCATCCTCGCCATGACTGCTGCTTGCTCGTCAACAAAGGAAGTCGTCGACGAAAACCTGAGCGAAGTCGAGCTGTACCAATTGGCTCAGAAAGACTTGGACAATAATAGCTACACCAGCGCCACAGCGAAGCTGAAGGCACTGGAGTCGCGCTATCCGTTCGGGCGCTACGCCGATCAGGCCCAGCTTGAGCTGATCTACGCCAACTACAAGAACGCCGAGCCGGAAGCTGCCAAGTCCGCCGCCGAGCGTTTCATCCGCCTGCACCCGCAACATCCGAACGTGGACTACGCCTACTACTTGAAGGGCCTGACCTCGTTCGACCAGGACGTTGGCCTGCTGGCGCGCTTCCTGCCGCTGGACATGACCAAGCGCGACCCGGGTGCCGCCCGCGACTCCTACAACGAGTTCGCCCAGCTGACCAGCCGCTACCCAAACAGCCGCTACGCGCCGGACGCCAAGCAGCGCATGATCTACCTGCGCAACCTGCTGGCTTCCTACGAAATCCACGTGGCCCACTACTACTTGACCCGTCAGGCGTATGTCGCTGCCGCCAACCGTGGTCGTTATGTCGTAGAAAACTTCCAGGAAACCCCTTCCGTGGGTGACGGCCTGGCGGTGATGACCGAGGCTTACCAGCGCCTGCACCTGGACGAGCTGGCCGCTACCAGCCTGGAAACCCTGAAGCTCAACTACCCTGATCACCCAAGCCTGAAAGACGGACAGTTCGTGCCTCAGGTTGCCGAAGCGGACAACCGTTCGTGGCTGAGCAAGTACACCCTTGGCCTGATCGAGTCGCGCCCACCGTTGCCGCCGGGCGAAACCCGCGCCAATCAGGACGTGATCAAGCAGTTCCAGGATGCCAAGGAAGCCATTCCTTCGGACCTCAAGCCGCACGACGAGAACGGCGACGTAATCGAAGAGGAAGAGCCGCAGGCCCTGGGCAACAACCAGGACCGCTCGTGGTTCAGCTACATGACCTTCGGTGTGTTCGACTGATCTGTCGACGCAACGCAAAAAAGGAGCCCCTCGGGGCTCCTTTTTTATGGGTAAGCGTTATTGCGCTGGGCGCCTGCCACGTCCTTGGCTAAACTGGCTCATTCCTTGTCGAGAAACCACCCATCATGCTTCGTCTTCTGTTCTGGATTGCCGTTATTGCTGCCGCAGTGTGGTTCTGGCGCAAATTCAAAAGCCCGACCGCCAAGCAGCAACGCACCAGCGAACCAGGCTCATCATTGATGGTGCGCTGCGCCCACTGCGGCGTGCACCTGCCGCAGGATCGCGCCCTTAGCTCGCGCCAGGAGTGGTATTGCACCCAGGCGCATCTGGAGCAAGGGCCGAAGTCTATCCAGCGCTGATCCGACCTTCGGGCGCGTAGGGTGCCGGGTCGATAATCGGCGCACGCTCCAGCAGCAAATCGGCAAATAACTGACACGATGCCGGGGCCAGGACCAGCCCGTTGCGGTAATGCCCGCAGTTGAGCCACAGCCCGTCGAAGCCGGGTACCCGGCCGATGTAAGGGATGCCTTCCGGCGAACCGGGCCGCAGACCTGCCCAATGCCCAACCACTTCAGCGTCCGCCAATGCGGGGATCAGTTCCACAGCCGAAGCCTTGAGGCTTTCCAGCGCAGTTTCGGTGGGCGTCTTGTCGAAGCCCTCATGTTCCAGGGTGCTACCGATGAGGATGTGTCCATCCCGCCGAGGGATCGCATAACGCCCTTTGGCCAGGACCATGCTCGACAGGAAGTCCGAGGCGCACTTGTACAAAATCATCTGCCCCTTGACCGGCTCCACCGGCAGCGCTATTCCCAACGTGGCGAGCAACTCGCCGCTCCACGCACCCGCTGCGAGCACCACCTGATCCCCCAGAATCGGCCCCTCTACCGTATCCACTCCCACTACATTGTCGCCGTCCAGAACAAAACCGGTCACTTCGCACTGTTCGTGAACGGTCACGGCAGGCAGAGCCAATAGCGCGGCCTTCAAGGATTTGACCAGGCGCGGGTTGCGCACGTTGGCCACATTGGCCATATAGATTGCCTGGGAATACCCATCGCCCAAGACAGGAACCGCGTCATGGGCGGCAGACACATCCACCTTGCTCAGGGGCCGGCCTTCACGAGCCGCCCAGTCCAGTGCCTCGGCTTCGTCATCCAGGTCCAACCAGTACAAGCCCGTGGTGTGAACCTCCGGGTCGACACCGGTAGCGGCAAACAGCCGCTCAGCCAGTTGCGGATAAAAATCCTGAGACCAATGGGCCAGCGCTGTGACCGCCGGGCTGTAGCGCCACGGATACAGTGGCGAAACAATACCTCCGCCCGCCCATGACGATTCCTGCCCGACACCGGCGCGCTCCAGCAGGACCACTGCCTGCCCCTCGGTCGCCAGGTTGAACGCCGTCAACAAGCCGATGACTCCGCCACCGACAATCACCACTTGCTGCTTAGCCATTATTTGATCCAGCCAATAAATAGGGACAAGCGCACCCGGCGCCCAATCATCCAGCACCCTCATCATTGCCCCCAGCATTTCTGGCGCGACATTTCAGGCGCAGCACCCGGATTGCCTCGCGCACCGCTGCTGCCCAAGCTGAATTCACCGCAAGGGTCGCCAGCCATCACCGAATCGACGCCCGGCGTAGCGACCAGGTAGAAATCCTGAGGGTTCAATGCTGCGGTGATTCTATAGCGATCATTGCCCGTACTGACGCCGCTTGCGTCAATAAAACTGCCGTTCCTGACATAAAACCGCTCCAGGTGCTGAGCCTGCTCAGTCAGCAGCGCGACAATTTCCGCGCGATAGACCTTTTTCACATGGCCGGTATACCCGGGGTAAGCGATCCCGGCTAAAAACGCGATGATCGCCACAGCGATCAATAACTCGATCAGGGTAAAGCCCTGGCTGTCCATGCCCATTCCATTGCTCCTTATTGAAGTTGTCGCCATGACACGCGTCGAAACCGCGAACCACTTTCCTCTTCCACCCGCACATACACGGTCTCCAATACCGTGCGCGATTGGCCACTGATCCCGATCGCAGTCACCCGATACAACGCTGCCAGGGTTTGCGGCGGTAAATGGGGCAGCCCCATGCCATGGCCCAGGGATTGAATACCGTAGAAGCCACCCTTGATAGAAACCCAGTTAACCGATGACACAGGACTGGCACCGGCGCCAACCACCGAATACGCGTCATCCGGCGGGCCACAGGCAACGATCGACTGGCACTGCGGCAAGGCAGCGCCCTTTTGCCTCACGCCTTGCTCTCCCAGCCTCAAACCACTTTCTGCAGTTTGCAGCGACTGGTTGCGATGCCACAGGCTGGCGCTGATCTTTTGCTGCGCTACCGCCCCCTGCATCGAAGATAGGCCGATCAATGACAACAGCAGCAAAAACACCAGACTTATCAGCAGGACCATCCCCCTCTGCCGCGAAGACATACCTTCAGCAAGCACCATGGCCGTCCTACCCCACACGGTTTCGCAGCGCTGCCACGACGCTGTAGGTTTGATCTTTTACCCGCCCCGTCGGGTCTTGCAGCGTCATGCGGATACGTACACTGCGGATCAAAGATTCATCGCCAGGCATGGCGTCGTAGCGCACAGCCTGTGCGGATGTCGGCCTGGCAGCCACGCCGAAACTGATATCGAAGGCCCGTACGTTGTCCACCAACACCGCCTTGGCCGGCGCCGCGGGCGTGCTGACCTTCAACTGGCCCGCCTCGAAGGTGTAGGTCCGTTGTCGAATCGCAAAGCGAATCTGCCCAGGCGCCGGCTCAGGTGAGCTTCCTGCATAGGCTTGGGCAGTAGCAGTGCAGTCGGACAGTACCGTCCAGTCGGGCCTGCCACCTCCTGCGTCGACATCGGCGGTGACCAGCGTCAGCGACTTTGAACTGCCCCCGGCACTCCAACTGACGGGTCGCTCGAAGGCTGGCGGGGCGTTGTCAATAAAAGCCGTGGCCAAACAACCAAACATGCCCGCCTGGCGAATATCCCGGATCATCTTGCCCAGTACAAACCGCGCATCATCCTGCAACAACATGGCAGCCTGCTGGCTGGCGTGGGTCGCTCGGGAACTGATCAGCACCTGACTCACCCCCAGCACCAATACCAACCCGACGGCCAGGGCCAGGAGCAATTCCACCAGGCTGAAACCCCTAGCCTGACACCTCATTGCATCACCCCGGGTTCATTGTCGATGCGACTGGTCAGGGTAAGGGTTTCACGCGCGCCAGGCGTGTTTGCCCCCCGCCTGTCATCCCAACTGATACTGACAGTCACCTCATTTGCACTGACCGCCACGGAGCCTTTGGCACTCTCCCCGGCAAAACCGCGAATATTGGCCTCGAAGTCATGCAGGTCCAGATCACGCATGCTGGTGTTCGCGGCACTGGGCGGCGCCCGTACGCCCCGGCGCAATGAGTAGTCGGCACCGGAATTGGCACGGATTCGGTCGAGCATATCGTAGGCGATGAAACTGGCCTGGCTGGTCATCCTTGAACTGTCGGTGTACTTGAGGGCGTTGAGCTGGAGCACCACTGCGCCTAACAGGCCAACGGCGAGAATCAGCACCGCCACGAGCACTTCGATCAACGTCGTGCCGATTTGGGACCGAGGAAAAGTGGGGGAGAAACAGGTTGTCAGGCAGGCAAGCATTACCGTCGTCATCCGTGTCGAAGGCCGAAAAAAGCAGGAAACCCTGCTGTGCGACCCAAGACTAGCGTCGGTTTTTCACCCGCGCCGCCCACGGAACAAAGGGAAATACTTTGGACATAAAGGCCACCATTCGACGCTCCGAACTGGACGCTATACCTATGTCTCAACCCGCTATACACACGTCCACGGAGGGACGACCTATGGAGCAACGAGGTTTCACCCTGATCGAACTGCTGCTCGGACTGTTAGTAAGCGGCATCCTGGCACATCTGGCAGCGCCCAATTTCACGGGGCTGCTGGAATCACAGCAGCGACAAAGCGCGGCGCAGTCGCTGGCGCATGGGCTCCGCTTCGCCCGCACTGAAGCCATCACGCGTAACCGAGCGGTGGTCATCCACGCATTTGACGATGACTGGAGCCTGGGTTGGCGGGTCGTATTGGATGTAAGCGGGCGTGGTCATCTGGACGATGACAACCCGGTGTTACTGGAGCGTCAGGGCAGCGGTCGCGTACCGATAGTCGGGAATGGACCGGTCAAAAGCCAGGTACGCTTCAGCGGGCTGGGCGAGCCGGTATTTGCTGGGGGAGGTTTTCGTGCTGGCACGGTGCACATATGTGCAAAGGATTCGGCGCAGAGCCAGCACCAGGTGGTGCTGGCACCCAGTGGGCGCATCAGCCTGCGCAGCGATAGAGCCGAACAGGCGTTGTGCCGGAATTACTCCGGCACCCTGGCATTCAGAGCAGCGAGCGAACCCGCAGCTCCTTGGGCATGGAGAAAGTGATGTTCTCTTCACGACCCGCCAACTCATCGGCGCCCGTAGCCCCCCAGGCATGCAACTGCTGGATAACACCGCGCACCAGGACTTCCGGGGCCGAAGCGCCCGCCGTGATGCCAATACGCTCGACACCATCGAACCAGCTGCGCTGCATATCTTCGGCCCCATCGATCAGGTACGCCGGTGTCGCCATGCGTTCAGCCAACTCGCGCAAGCGGTTAGAGTTGGAGCTGTTAGGACTGCCGACCACCAGCACCACGTCGCACTCATCCGCCAGTTGCTTGACTGCATCCTGGCGGTTCTGGGTGGCGTAGCAGATGTCGTCCTTACGCGGGCCGCCGATAGCCGGGAAACGGCTGCGCAGCGCGTCGATGACACGACTGGTATCGTCCATGGACAAGGTGGTCTGGGTCACGAAAGCCAATCGGTCGGGGTTGTGCACCTGCAGGTTGGCAACGTCTTTCTCGTCTTCCACCAGATAGATGGCGCCGCCGTTACTGGCGTCGTACTGGCCCATGGTGCCTTCGACTTCCGGGTGGCCAGCATGGCCGATCAGGATGCATTCACGACCGTCACGGCTATAGCGTGCCACTTCGATATGCACCTTGGTGACCAGTGGACAAGTAGCATCGAACACTTTCAGCCCACGGCCAGCCGCTTCGGTGCGCACGGCCTGGGAAACACCGTGGGCGCTGAAGATGACGATCACGTCGTCCGGCACCTGATCCAGCTCTTCGACGAAGATCGCACCACGGGCGCGCAGGTCTTCGACCACGAATTTGTTGTGGACGACTTCATGGCGCACGTAAATCGGTGGCCCAAAGACTTCCAGGGCGCGATTGACGATTTCGATCGCCCGGTCCACGCCAGCACAGAAGCCACGGGGGTTGGCGAGTTTGATTTGCATGCTATGCCTCGTGTCTTGCAGCGCAAGAAATTGGATCAACCCGGCCCCTGACGGGTACCGAATCCTGTAGGAACTGGCTTGCCGGCGATGCAGGCGCAGCGTCGTATAAGCTACGTCGCGGTGATGCAATCGTCGGCAAGCTGGCTCCTACACAGGCCAGCGCCCGCAGGCGCTGGTTTTCGTCGATCAGATCGCTTTAACGTCGAAGATTTCAACATCGAACGTCAAGGTTTTACCGGCCAACGGATGGTTGAAGTCGATGGTCACTTGCGCGTCATCGAAGGTCTTGACCACACCGGGCAGCTCGGTATTCGCCGCATCGTTGAAAATCACCAGCAGGCCTTCCGACAGTTCCATATCCTGGAACTGCGAACGCGGGATAATCTGCACGTTTTGCGGGTTGGGCTGGCCAAACGCGTTCTCCGGCAGGATCTGCAGGGTGCGCTTATCGCCGGCCTTGAAACCGAACAGGGCTGCTTCAAAACCCGGCAGCAGGTTGCCATCGCCGACTTTGAAAGTCGCCGGGGCTTTGTCGAATGTACTGTCGACCGTGTCGCCATTCTCCAGGCGCAGTGCGAAATGCAAGGTGACTTCCGTGTTCTGGCCGATGCGTTGCTCAGCCAATACCTGATCAGTCATTGACGGTCTCTCCGGTTTTCTTACTTTTGAACATGTCCAACGCCAGCATGATTGCGCCGACGGTGATGGCGCTGTCGGCAAAATTGAACGCCGGGAAGTAATGGCGGTTCTGCCAATGCACCAGGATGAAGTCGATCACATGGCCCAGGGCAATGCGGTCGTACAGGTTGCCCAACGCGCCGCCCAGCACCAAAGCCAAGGCGATGGCCAGCCAGGTGTCATCGCGGCCCAGGCGCTTGAGCCAGACCACGAGCACCGCACTGACCACTACGGCGATCAGAGCGAACAGCCAGCGCTGCCAGCCACCACCGTCAGCCAGGAAGCTGAAAGCCGCGCCGGTGTTGTAGGCCAGGGTCCAGCTGAAGTAATCCGGGATCACCACGATTTGCTGGAACATTTCCAGGGAGCCTTCGAAGTGAGCCTTGCTGACCTGGTCGATGACCAGGACCAGCAAACTCAACACGAGCCAGCCCAGACGTCCGAAACGACTGGCGTTAGGCATAGTGGCGAACCTCGCCTGCACCAGAAATGTTATCGACGCAACGACCGCAGATTTCCGGATGCTCAGGGTTCACGCCCACATCTTCACGGCAGTGCCAGCAACGGGCGCACTTAGGGAAGGCCGACTTGACCACTTTGAGCTTGAGACCCGGTACTTCGGTGGCCACGGCGTCCGCCGGTGCCTGGGCAAACGGTGCCAGGCTCGCAGTGGAAGTGATCAATACGAAGCGCAGTTCGTTGCTCAGCTTGGTCAGGTCGGCGGTCAGGCCTTCCTCGGCAAACAGGGTGACTTCGGCCTGCAGGTTGCCACCGACGGCCTTGGCCGCACGCTGAACCTCCAGCTCCTTGTTCACCGCAACCTTGACGGCCATTACGCCTTCCCAGTACTCGCGACCCAGCTCGAAGTCGGCCGGCAGTTCGGTCAAACCTTCATACCAGGTGTTGAGCATGACGGACTCGTTACGCTCGCCCGGCAGGTATTCCCACAGTTCGTCGGCGGTGAAGGCCAGGATCGGGGCGATCCAGCGCACCAGCGCTTCGGATATGTGGTACAGCGCGGTCTGCGCCGAACGGCGGGCCTTGCTGTTGGCGCCGGTGGTGTACTGGCGGTCCTTGATGATGTCGAGGTAGAAACCACCCAGCTCCTGCACGCAGAAGTTGTGGATCTTCGAGTAGACGTTCCAGAAACGATATTCGCCATAGTGTTCCTGCAACTCGCGCTGCAGCAACAGGGTACGGTCCACGGCCCAACGGTCCAGGGCGAGCATGTCCTCGGCCGGCAGGATGTCGGTGGCCGGGTTGAACCCGGTCAGGTTCGACAGCAGGAAGCGCGCGGTATTACGGATACGGCGGTAAGCATCGGCGCTGCGGGCCAGGATCTGGTCCGACACGGCGATTTCGCCCGAGTAATCGGTCGATGCCACCCACAGACGCATGATGTCGGCGCCCAAGGTGTCGTTGATCTTCTTCGGCTCGATCACGTTCTTCAGCGACTTGGACATCTTGCGGCCCGTCTCATCGACGGTGAAGCCGTGGGTCAGCAGCTCGCGGTACGGGGCGTGATCGTCGATGGCGCAACCGGTCAGCAACGAGGAATGGAACCAGCCACGGTGTTGGTCGGAGCCTTCCAAGTACAGGTCGGCACGCGGGCCGGTCTCGTGACCCATAGGGTGCGAACCGCGCAGCACGTGCCAATGGGTGGTGCCCGAATCGAACCACACGTCGAGGGTGTCGCTGATCTTGTCGTACAGCGGTGCTTCGTCACCCAGCAACTCGGCGGCGTCCAGCTTGAACCAGGCTTCGATGCCCTCCTGTTCAACACGCTGGGCCACCACTTCCATCAGTTCGACGGTACGTGGGTGCAACTCGCCGCTTTCCTTGTTGAGGAAGAACGGGATCGGCACGCCCCAGTTGCGCTGGCGGGAGATGCACCAGTCCGGACGGTTGGCAATCATCGAATGCAGGCGCGCCTGGCCCCAGGCCGGGACGAACTTGGTGTCTTCGATGGCCTTGAGCGAGCGCACACGCAGGGTGTCGCCGCTGGTCGGTTCTTTGTCCATGCCGATAAACCATTGCGCGGTGGCGCGGTAGATCAGCGGGGTCTTGTGGCGCCAGCAGTGCATGTAGCTGTGCTTGATGGTGTCGGTCTGCATCAGCGCACCGACTTCACGCAGCTTGTCGATGATCGCCGGGTCGGCCTTGAAGATGAACTGGCCACCGAAGAATTCCAGCGACGGCACATAAACACCGTTGCTTTGCACCGGGTTGATGATCTCATCGTTGACCATGCCGTACTTCTTGCAGATCACGAAGTCGTCCACACCATAGGCGGGCGAGCAGTGAACCACACCTGTACCCGAACCCAACTCGACGTAGTCAGCCAGGTACACCGGCGACAGACGGTCATAGAAAGGGTGACGGAAGTTGATCAGCTCCAGCGCGGAACCGGTGGTGGTGGCGATCACCGAACCTTGCAGTTCGTAGCGCGCCAGGCACGCTTCGACCATTTCCTCGGCCAGCACCAGCAGGCGATCACCGACGTCTACCAAGGCGTAGGTGAATTCCGGGTGCACGTTCAGCGCCTGGTTGGCGGGAATGGTCCACGGGGTGGTGGTCCAGATCACGATAGCAGCCGGCTTGCTCAGGCTTGCCAGGCCGAACGCCTGGGCCAGCTTGGCGTCGTCGGCGATCGGGAAGGCCACGTCGATGGTCGAGGACTTCTTGTCTTCGTACTCGACTTCCGCTTCAGCCAGGGCCGAGCCGCAATCGAAGCACCAGTTCACGGGTTTGAGGCCCTTGAACACGAAACCGCCCTTGACGATTTCGGCCAAGGCACGGATTTCACCGGCCTCGTTCTTGAAGTTCATGGTTTTATAGGGGTTGTCCCACTCGCCCAGCACACCCAGGCGGATGAACTCGGACTTCTGCCCTTCGATCTGCTCGGCAGCGTAGGCACGGCACAGCTCGCGGGTTTTATCCGCGCCCAGGTTCTTGCCGTAAGTCACTTCGACCTTGTGTTCGATCGGCAGGCCGTGACAGTCCCAACCCGGGACATAAGGCGCGTCGAAGCCCGCCAGGGTTTTCGAGCGCAGGATCATGTCCTTGAGAATCTTGTTCAGCGCATGACCGATATGAATCGTGCCGTTGGCATAAGGAGGGCCGTCGTGCAGGACGAATTTCGGACGATCCTTGCCAATTTCGCGCAACTTTCCGTACAGGCCAATACTGTCCCAGCGCTGCAGGATCTGCGGTTCGCGCTGTGGCAGGCCGGCCTTCATTGGGAAGGCGGTGTCCGGAAGGTTTAGCGTGGCTTTATAGTCGGTCATTTAAGGCTCTTCGGTTAGCGATGGGCGCTAGGTGCGGCTAGTGCACGGGCGGCGGCGACATCCGCATTGATCGCCGTTTTCAACGCCTCAAGGGAGGCGAAACGCTGCTCTTCACGCAGCTTCTGGTGGAAAACCACCGTCAAACGCCGGTCATACAGATCACCGGCAAAATCCAAAAGGTGAACTTCCAGGTGGGCCTTGCCATCACCTGCAACCGTGGGCCTGACGCCTATGTTGGCGACTCCCGGCCACGGCTGGCCGTCGATGTCGACGCTGACCAGGTAAACCCCGGTGAGCGGCACACGGCGGCGCTTGAGTTGCACGTTGGCGGTTGGCGTGCCCAGTTGGCGCGCCAGCTTCTGACCGTGCAGTACCCGTCCGGCAATGCGGAACGGGCGACCGAGCAAACGCTCGGCCAGGGCGAAGTCGGCAGCGGCCAGGGCGTTACGCACCTGGGTACTGCTCACGCGCAGGCCGTCCAGTTCGACGGTTTGTGCGGCTTCGACGGTAAAGCCTTGGGTGATACCAGCCTGTTGCAGGAAATCGAAATCGCCTACGCGGTCGCACCCGAAACGGAAGTCGTCGCCGACCTCCAAATGCTGTACGCCCAGGCCGTCTACCAATATGCGGTCGACGAACTCGGCAGCGCTGAGGCTTTGCAAACGCTGGTTGAAAGCCAGGCAGAGGACGCGGTCCACACCCTCTTCGGCCAGCAGTTGCAGCTTGTCCCGCAGACGGGCCAGACGCGCCGGCGCCGTTTCCGGGGTGAAATACTCCCGCGGCTGCGGCTCAAAAATCACCACGCAGCTGGGTACGCCCAACTCGACCGCACGCTCGCGCAGCCGGGCCAGGATAGCCTGGTGGCCACGGTGAACACCGTCAAAGTTGCCAATAGTGGCGACGCAGCCCCGATGTTCAGGGCGCAGGTTGTGGAGACCTCGAACCAGCTGCATAACGCGCTTCTTGCTCATAAAGTGGTCGATTATAACCACACCCGGCCCCGGACGACAGGCAACAGCGCAGGGCAAATGGATCGAATCGATAAAACAACCGTTTTATCGCGGCAAACTCTCTAGCTCAATGACTTGCGATTGAAATCCCGCAGGCGGAAGCCCTGCAGCAGCAACATCCCGAAGTACACCACCACACCGGCCACGACCAGCACACCCAGGCGCATGAAACGCTCGAGCATATGGCCTTCATCCCAGGCCGGCATGAAGTGCATCAGGCCGAGCAATACCGCCGACATCATCGCAACGGCCACCAGCAACTTGAGGGCAAACATGCCCCAGCCCGGCTGGGGCTGAAACATCTGTTGCTTGCGCAGTTGATAAAACAACAGGCCGGCGTTGATGCACGCACCGGCACTGATGGCCAGGGCCAGGCCGGCGTGGGCCAGTGGGCCGATAAACACCAGGTTGAGCAGTTGCGTGACGATCAGCGTAAAGATCGCGATCTTTACCGGGGTACGGATGTTCTGCTGGGCATAGAAACCAGGCGCCAGCACCTTGATCACGATGATGCCGAGCAGGCCGACGGAATACGCCACCAACGCATGCTGGGTCATCAACGCATCATGTGCATCGAATTGCCCGTACTGGAACAGCGACACTGTCAGCGGCTCGGCCAGGATCCCCAAGGCCAGTGCGCATGGCAGGACCAGGACGAAGCACAGGCGCAGCCCCCAATCGAGGATGCGCGAGTATTCCTGGCGATCCTTGCTGGCGTAGGTGCGCGCCAGTGTCGGCAGCAAAATGGTGCCCAGCGCCACGCCCAGCACGCCGGACGGCAATTCCATGAGGCGGTCGGCGTAATACATCCACGACACCGAGCCGGATACCAGCAGCGAGGCGAACGCGGTGTTGATGATCAGGGAAATCTGGCTCACCGACACGCCAAGGATCGCCGGCAACATATTGCGCATTACGCGCCACACGCCGGTGTCCTTGAGGTTCAGGCGCGGCAATACGAGCATGCCGATCTTTTTCAGGTGCGGCAGCTGGTAGAGCAATTGCGCCAGGCCACCGGCCAGCACGGCCCAGCCAAGGGCCATGACCGGCGGATCGAAGTAAGGTGTCAGGAACAGTGCAAAGATAATCATGCTGACGTTAAGCAGCGTCGGCACGAACGCCGGCACCGAGAAACGGTTCCAGGTGTTGAGGATCGCACCGGCCAGGGATGACAGCGAGATCAGCAATATATAAGGAAAGGTCACCCGCAACAGATCAGTGGTCAGCGCGAATTTTTCCGGCGTATTGGCAAAACCCGGCGCGGTGGCCCAGATCACCCAAGGCGCAGCGAGCATGCCGACGAGGGTCACCAGCATCAGCACCAGGGTCAGCAGGCCCGAGACGTAGGCGATAAAGGTACGGGTCGCCTCCTCCCCTTGCTGGGTCTTGTACTCGGCCAGAATCGGCACGAACGCCTGGGAAAATGCGCCCTCGGCAAAGATCCGCCGCAGCAGGTTGGGCAGTTTAAACGCAATAAAGAACGCATCCGTGGCCATGCTGGCGCCAAAAATACGCGCCAGCAGGGTGTCACGCACAAACCCCAAAACCCGGGAGATCATCGTGATAGAGCTGACGGCGGCCAACGATTTGAGCAGATTCATTGAAAGAGTTTGCGCCTATAGATAAAGAGCAGGCGAACTAAGCGCCTACTTATGCGATACTGCGCGCCTGCAACAGCACAGCGCCAAAGCTCGCGAGTTTACAGGTCAAGCGCCGGAAATAAATCACCCGCCTCTTCAGATCGACCACTCAGCAGTTCGCATCAGCCGGCCTTGACAACACATCAAGTCATCGGCATGATTCGCGGCCTATTTTGTTTGCTATTTCCTAAAAAGTCTTTCGAGGAGCTCGACGGTGGCCAACACACCTTCCGCCAAAAAACGTGCAAAACAGGCTGAGAAGCGTCGCAGCCACAACGCCAGCCTGCGTTCCATGGTTCGTACCTACATCAAGAATGTAGTTAAAGCCATCGACACCAAAGACGCTGAAAAAGCTCAAGCAGCTTACGTTCTGGCTGTGCCAGTTATCGACCGTATGGCCGATAAAGGCATCATCCACAAGAACAAGGCCGCTCGTCATAAGAGCCGCCTGAATGGCCACATCAAGGCTCTGAGCGTTCCTGCTGCAGCCTAAGTGGTAACAACTGCGACGCAGCCTCGGTTGCGAAACAGTTAAGAAATGCCCCGTACCGAAAGGTCCGGGGCATTTTTGTTTGTGCCTGAAAATACGCCCCTCCTACAGGTGGATGTGGTGATTCTCAGACAAAAAAAACGCCCCGAACCAGTCGGGGCGTTTTGGCTACCACTTGATCAAAACATCAATCAATGGTGATGACCGCCTTCACCGTGGACGTGGCCGTGGGCCACTTCTTCCTGGGAAGCGTCACGGATGGCAACGATCTTCACTTGGAAGTTCAGGCGCTGGCCAGCCAGAGGGTGGTTGCCGTCGACGGTAACGTCGTCGCCGTCCAGATCACGGATAGTGACGATCTGCATTTGGCCGTCCGGCGCGGAAGCGTGGAACTGCATGCCCACTTCCAACTCATCAACACCTTCGAACATGCTGCGGCTCAGGGTGCTGACCAGTTCGGCGGAATATTCGCCGTAGGCATCTTCAGGTTCTACGGCAACGGTCAGTTCATCACCGACACTCTTGCCTTCCAGGGCCTTTTCCAGGCCTGGGATGATGTTACCTGCGCCTTGCAGGTAGACCAGCGGCGCGCCGCCGGCTGAGCTGTCGATGACCTCACCAGCGTCGTTGGTCAGGGTATAGTCGATGGAGACAGCCTTGTTAGCGGCGATCGTCATGGGGCGAGACCTTTTGCATAAGAATGAAGAACGGACAAGTCTAAACAAGGATTTGCCCGAAAGCGAACAGAACCCGGACGGACGGGACCGATCAACGGCATCCTTGATCATCGGTTTCCACCAGGACGAGGAGGATCACTGGGTTGCCGAGCTGTCTTGCGGCCACACCCAGCACCTGCGCCACCAGCCGCCATGGCAGTCCCGCGCGTGGGTACTCGACCCTGCGCAGCGCCTGGAAAAAATAGGCCAGCCCTTTGCCTGCGGCTGGTGTGCGCGAGCGCCCGAATAACGATAACCTTGGCACCTGATTCCCGGCAGGCACTCAGCCATAGAGCGCCACCGAAGCCATGCACCTCCAGAGAATTCGCATGCAGACTTTTTTTATCGCGCCCACCGATTTTGGTGTGGGCCTGACCTCCATCAGCCTTGGGCTGGTGCGTACCCTCGAGCGAGCCGGCCTGAAAGTCGGCTTCTTCAAGCCGATTGCCCAGCCGCACCCTGGCGATACCGGCCCTGAGCGCTCCACTGAATTGATAGCGCGCACCCACGGACTGAAACCACCACAGCCCCTGGGCCTGGCTCACGTAGAGCGGATGCTCGGCGACGGCCAACTCGACGAACTGCTCGAAGAAATCATCACCCTTTATCAGCAGGCCGCCGTGGGCAAGGACGTGCTGATCGTCGAAGGCATGGTGCCGACCCGCAGCGCCAGCTATGCGGCGCGGGTCAACCTGCACTTGGCCAAGAGCCTGGATGCGGAAGTGATCCTGGTCTCGGCTCCGGAAAACGAAGTACTTACCGAACTCTCCGGCCGCGTGGAATTGCAGGCCCAGCTGTTCGGCGGCCCGAAAGACCCGAAAGTGCTCGGTGTGATCCTGAACAAGGTCCGTACCGACGAAGGCATGGAAGCCTTCTCGGCACGCCTCAAGGAGCATTCGCCCTTGCTGCGCAGCGGCGATTTCCGCCTGCTCGGCTGCATTCCTTACCAGCCGGAACTCAACGCGCCACGCACCCGCGACGTGGCCGACCTGATGGGCGCACAGATCCTCAATGCCGGCGACTACGAAACCCGGCGCATGACCAAGATCATCATCTGCGCCCGCACCATGCGTAACACCGTGGAGCTGCTCAAGCCCGGCGTGCTGGTGGTGACCCCCGGCGACCGCGACGATATCATCCTCGCCGTCAGCCTGGCCGCGATCAACGGCGTGCCCCTCGCCGGCCTGCTGCTGACCAGCGACACCCTGCCCGACCCGCGCATCATGGAGCTCTGCCGCGGTGCGTTCCAGGCCGGGCTGCCGGTTTTGTCGGTAAGTACCGGTTCCTACGAGACCGCCAATCTGCTCAACAACCTCAACAAGGAAATCCCCATCGATGACCGCGAGCGCGCGGAGATCATCACCGATTTCGTCGCCAGCCACCTCGATGCGCGCTGGCTGCACCAGCGCTGCGGCACGCCACGAGAGATGCGCCTGTCGCCGGCGGTGTTCCGCTATCAGTTGATCCAGCGCGCCCAGGCCGCCAACAAACGCATCGTGTTGCCCGAGGGCAGCGAGCCGCTGACCGTGCAAGCCGCCGCTATCTGCCAGGCAAGGGGCATCGCTCGCTGTGTGCTGCTGGCCAAGCCGGCTGACGTGGAAGCCGTCGCCCGCGCCCAGGGCATCGAATTGCCCGAAGGCCTGGAGATTCTCGACCCGGACCTGATTCGCCAGCGCTACGTCGAGCCCATGGTTGCCCTGCGCAAAAGCAAGAGCCTCAACGCACCGATGGCCGAGCAGCAACTGGAAGACACCGTGGTGATCGCCACCATGATGCTCGCGCTGGATGAAGTGGACGGCCTGGTCTCCGGCGTTATCCATTCCACCGCCAACACTATTCGCCCGGCCCTGCAGTTGATCAAGACCGCACCGGGCTGCACCCTGGTGTCGTCGGTGTTCTTCATGCTGTTCCCGGAGCAGGTGCTGGTCTACGGCGACTGCGTGATGAATCCGCACCCAAGTGCCGCCGAGCTGGCGGAAATCGCCCTGCAAAGCGCCGACTCGGCCGCAGCCTTTGGCATCACCCCGCGTGTGGCGATGATCAGTTACTCCAGCGGCGACTCGGCCAGCGGTGAAGAAGTGGAGAAAGTCCGCGAAGCCACCCTGCTCGCTCATGAGCAGCAAAGCTCACTGCTGATCGACGGCCCGTTGCAATACGACGCCGCCGCCAACGAAACCGTGGCTCGCCAACTGGCCCCCGACAGCCTGGTCGCCGGCAAAGCCACTGTGTTCGTGTTCCCGGACCTGAACACCGGCAATACCACCCACAAGGCCGTGCAACGCAGTGCCGATTGCGTCAGCCTCGGGCCGATGCTCCAGGGCCTGCGCAAACCGGTCAACGACCTGCCACGCGGTGCCCAGGTCGACGACATCGTGTACACCATCGCACTGACTGCGATCCAAGCCGCCAACCGACCTATGGATATCTAAATGCTGGATTTTCTACCTGCCGCCGTACGCGGGGTGATCGCGTCCTTGTTGCTGGCGCTGAACACGATCCTGCTGTGCTCATTCCTGTTCATCGTGGCACTGTTCAAGGCGCTGCCCTTCGCCAAACGCTTCAGCGAATGGCTGATGAACCACACCCATGAAGCCTGGGTTACCAACAACAAGGGTTGGATGAACCTGGTGCGCAGCACCCGCTGGCACCTTAAAGGCCTTGAAGGCCTGGACTACCAGCACTCATACCTGGTGACCAGCAACCACCAGAGCTGGGTCGACATCATGGTCCTGCAATACGTGCTCAATCGTCGGATTCGCCCGCTGAAGTTCTTCCTCAAGCAGGAGTTGATCTGGGTGCCGGTGATTGGTTTGGCGTGGTGGGCGCTGGGCTTTCCCTTCATGAAGCGCTACACGAAGGCCTACCTGGAAAAACACCCGGAGAAGAAAGGCAAAGACCTGGAAACCACCCGCAAGACCTGTGCGAAGTTTCGCGACAACCCAGTGGGGATTTTCAACTTTGCCGAAGGCACGCGCTTTACGCCGGGCAAGCACGCACAGCAGAAGTCGCCGTTTCGTTACCTGCTCAAGCCCAAGGCGGGTGGTATCGCGTTTGTGCTGGATGCCATGGGGGAACAGCTGAAATCACTGGTCAACGTGACCATTCACTACCCTGGCGGGCGCCCGGGGTATTGGGACTTGCTGTGCGGGAATGTGAAGGACGTTGTGGTGCAGTTTGAAGAGGTGCAGATTCCGGCAGAGTTTATCGGCAGGAATTATGAGCAGGATGGGGAGTATCGGTTGGCGTTCCAGGGTTGGATCAACCGGTTGTGGGAAGAGAGGGATGTGTTGCTCGAAAAACTTCACCGCGACTTTCCTGCTTGACACCTGTAGGAGCGAGCTTGCTCGCGAAGGTCGTTAACGATGACGTTGGCATCCTGATTCAACGCGGCGCACTCAGGTTTTTCGCGAGCAAGCTCGCTCCTACAGAGATCACGGTTCGCATGAAAAAGCCCGCCACCAAGTGATCGGTGGCGGGCTTTTTTGTGCGCTTGAGGCTTAGATCGCGCCGCGCTGGCGCAGCAATTCCAGCACTTGCTTGACGCTGTCTTCCAGCGACAGGGCCTGGGTGTCGATCACCAGATCGGCATTCAACGGCACGTCGTACGGGAAGGATTCGCCAGGGATGTTATCCCCGCCCGCCGCGTACAGGCCTTGCGGATCACGCTCGGCGCACACCAGCGGCGAGGCTTGCACGTAGACCGTCAGCAAGCGATCAGCACCAATCAGCGCCTTGGCCTGTTCACGGCCTTCGGCATCCGGGGCGACGAACGCAGCCAGGGTCAACAGGCCGGCTTCGTTGAACTGACGCGCCACGTGGGCAGCACGACGCCAGTTCTCGGTACGCCCGGTACGGTCCTGCGGCAACCCTTTGTTCAGGTCGTGACGCAGGTTCTGGCCATCCAGCACAAACACCGCGCGGCCCCTGTCGAACAGTTTGCGCTCGACCGCGTAGGCCAAGGTGCTCTTGCCAGCGCCCGACAGGCCGCTGAACAAAACAGTCGCCGGTTGCTGACCGAAACGCAGGGCGCGTTCTTCGGTGGCGACATGGGCCAACTTGCCGTGCTGCCCCGCACTGCCGTGAGTGACCGGTGGCGCAATGATCATGCCCGCCGCCACAGTGCCGTTGGTCAAGCGGTCGATGACGATAAACGCACCGGTGGTGCGGTTGCTGTCATAGCCATCCAACGCGATGGCGGCATCGAGGCTGACCTTGACCCGGCCGATCTCGTTCAACTGCAGCGAACTCGCCGGGCCTTCGGCCAGGGTGTTCACGTCCACACGGTGCACAATGCTGGTGATGGAGCCCGGCACGTAGCTGGTGGCGCGCTTGATGTCGTATTTCTTGCCCGGCAGCATCGGCTCTTCGGCCATCCACACCAGCATGGCGTCGAAGGCGTCGGTCACTTGCGGCACGTTGTCGGCATGCACCAGCAGGTCGCCACGGGAGATGTCGATCTCGTCTTCCATGGTCAGGGTCACGGCCTGGCCTGGGCCGGCGTGCTCCAACTCACCTTCGAAGGTAACGATGGATTTGACGCGGCTGCTCTTGCCCGACGGCAGCACCACGACTTCGTCGCCTTTGTGCACGATGCCGCTGGCCAGGGTGCCGGCAAACCCACGGAAGTTCAGGTTCGGTCGGTTGACGTACTGCACCGGGAAACGCAGGTCGGTGTAGTTACGGTCGTTGGCGATCTCGACGGTCTCGAGGATCTCCATCAGCGACTGGCCGGTGTACCAAGGCGAACGCTCGCTCTTGTTCACCACGTTGTCGCCCTTGAGCGCCGACATCGGCACGAAGGCCATGGTGCTTGGCTTGAACGCGATGCCTTCGGCGAACTTCAGGTAATCGGCCTTGATCGACTCGAACACGCTTTGGTCAAAGCCGTTGATGTCCATCTTGTTGACGGCGATCACGATGTGCTTGATGCCCAGCAACGAGGCGATATAGCTGTGGCGACGGGTCTGGGTCTGCACGCCGTAACGGGCGTCGATCAGGATGATCGCCAGGTCACAGGTGGATGCACCGGTGGCCATGTTGCGGGTGTACTGCTCATGGCCGGGGGTGTCGGCGATGATGAATTTGCGCTTGGCGGTGGAAAAGTAGCGGTAGGCGACATCGATGGTGATGCCCTGCTCACGCTCGGCCTGCAGGCCGTCGACCAGCAACGCCAGGTCGATGTCGTCACCGGTGGTGCCGGACTTTTTCGAGTCACGGGTGATGGCTTCCAGGTGATCTTCGTAGATCATCTTGGAGTCGTGCAGCAGGCGCCCGATCAGGGTGCTCTTGCCGTCGTCGACGTTGCCACAGGTCAGGAAGCGCAACATCTCTTTGCGCTCGTGCTGGCCCAGGTAGGCGAGGATGTCCTCGCTGATCAAATCAGATTGATGCGACATGACAGCCCCTTAGAAATAGCCTTGACGTTTTTTATCTTCCATCGAGCCTGCACCATCGTGGTCGATGACACGGCCCTGGCGCTCGGAAGTTCGCGTCAGGAGCATTTCCTGAATGATGTCCGTCAGCGTCTCGGCTTCGGACTCCACCGCGCCCGTCAACGGGTAGCAGCCAAGGGTACGGAAACGTACTTTCTTTTTGACGATTCTGGCTTTGTCTTCGTCGGACAGGTGTTCGAGGATGCGGTCGTCGTCGATCATGATCAACGTGCCGTTCTTCTCGATGACATCACGTTCGGCGGCGAAGTACAGCGGCACGATCGGGATGCCTTCCAGGTAGATGTACTGCCAGATGTCCAGCTCGGTCCAGTTGGACAGCGGGAACACACGGATCGACTCACCCTTGTTGACGTTGCCGTTGTAGACGTTCCACAGCTCCGGGCGCTGGTTCTTAGGGTCCCAGCGGTGCTTGCTGTCGCGGAACGAGTACACGCGCTCTTTGGCACGGGATTTCTCTTCATCGCGACGGGCACCGCCGAACGCAGCGTCGAAACCATGCTTGTCCAAGGCCTGTTTGAGGCCTTCGGTCTTCATGATGTCGGTGTGCTTGGCGCTGCCGTGGGTGAACGGGTTGATGCCCTGCGCCACGCCGTCCGGGTTGACGTGGGTGATCAGGTCCAGGCCCAGCTCTTCGACCATCTTGTCGCGGAACTTGTACATCTCCTGGAATTTCCAGCGGGTGTCGACGTGCATCACCGGGAACGGCAATTTGCCTGGGAAAAAGGCCTTGCGCGCCAGGTGCAGCATCACGGCGGAGTCTTTACCGATCGAGTAGAGCATCACCGGGTTATCGAACTCGGCGGCGACCTCGCGGATGATGTGGATGCTTTCCGCCTCCAGCTGTTTCAGATGCGTCAGTTTGTCGACCATGGTTACTCACGGAAAAACGATCTTATGGACGGCCAGCGGGCCGTGTTCGAGCGGGGCATGCTAGCACAGCACCTTCTTCTATTCAGGGCGCCAGCTAGATCGAAACGGTATATCAATATGCCCCAAGGTTTGGCAGTCAAATCGGGTTGGGGCAATCGATGAACAGGTGCTCCAGGGCAAAGCGCCGCGCCAGGTAATCGCCCAGTGCCTGCACGCCGTAACGCTCGGTGGCGTGATGGCCGGCAGCAATGAAGCTGATGTCGTTTTCCCTGGCGCTATGGAAAGTCTGCTCGGAAGCTTCGCCGCTCAGGAACAGGTCCACGCCAGCGGCAATCCCGTGGTCGATGTAGCCCTGGCCACCGCCGGTGCACCAGCCGACGCGACGGATCATCTGGCTGCCCTCGATCAACAGCGGCTCGCGGCCCATCACGTCCTGCACGCGCCGGGCGAAGTCGCGGGGCGACAGTGGTTCGGCGAGCGAGCCGACCAGGCCGACAATCTTGGGGTTGCTCGGGTCCAGTGGGCCTTCGACCGTGATGTCCAACTGGCGGGCAAGCTGCACGTTGTTGCCGACCTCGGGGTGCAGGTCCAGCGGCAGGTGATAGGCCAGCAGGCTGATGTCATGTTTGAGCAGGGTTTTCAGGCGGCGTTGCTTCATGCCGGTGATGCAGGGGTTTTCGCCTTTCCAGAAATAACCGTGGTGCACCAGGATCAAATCGGCCTGGGCTTCGACGGCCGCGTCCAGCAAAGCCTGGCTCGCCGTGACGCCGCTGACGATGCGCATCACTTGCGGCCGCCCCTCGACCTGCAGGCCATTGGGGCAGTAATCGGCAATTTTTGCGCTGCCAAGGTAGCGGTCCGCTTCCTCGACGAGGGTGGTAAGGGGGACGGCCATAAAAGACTCCTAAATATCCCGTTCCGAGGCGCTCGCAGCCTCGTATAATGCGCGACATTATGGGCGCTCTCCCGCCCCCTGCAACCTGTCAGGACTTACTTGATGCTCAAGGCACTGCGTTTTTTTGGATGGCCATTGTTGGCTGGCGTGCTGATCGCGATGCTGATTATTCAGCGTTATCCCCAGTGGGTGGGCTTACCCAGCCTTGATGTGAACCTGCAACAGGCACCGCAAACCAGTGCGGTAGTGCAAGGCCCGGTGACTTATGCAGATGCGGTAGTCATTGCGGCCCCTGCCGTGGTCAACCTGTACACCACCAAGGTCATCAACAAGCCGGCGCATCCGCTGTTTGAAGACCCGCAGTTTCGCCGCTATTTCGGTGACAACGGGCCCAAGCAGCGCCGCATGGAGTCCAGCCTGGGTTCCGGGGTGATCATGAGCCCCGAAGGCTACATCCTCACCAATAACCACGTGACCACCGGCGCCGACCAGATTGTGGTGGCCCTGCGTGACGGCCGCGAAACCCTCGCCCGCGTGGTGGGCAGCGACCCGGAAACCGACCTCGCGGTACTGAAGATCGATTTGAAAAACCTGCCGTCCATCACCCTCGGCCGCTCCGATGGACTGCGGGTGGGTGATGTGGCACTGGCCATCGGCAACCCGTTCGGGGTGGGCCAGACGGTGACCATGGGCATCATCAGCGCCACCGGACGTAACCAGTTGGGGCTTAACAGCTACGAAGATTTCATCCAGACCGACGCGGCGATCAACCCAGGCAACTCCGGCGGTGCGCTGGTGGATGCCAATGGCAACCTGACCGGCATCAACACGGCGATCTTCTCCAAATCCGGCGGTTCCCAAGGTATCGGTTTTGCGATCCCGGTGAAGCTGGCGATGGAAGTGATGAAGTCGATCATCGAGCACGGCCAGGTAATTCGCGGCTGGCTGGGGATTGAAGTACAGCCGTTGACCAAGGAATTGGCCGAGTCGTTTGGCCTGACCGGGCGTCCCGGCATCGTGGTCGCCGGGATCTTCCGCGATGGCCCGGCGCAGAAAGCCGGCCTGCAACTCGGGGACGTGATCCTCAGTATCAACGGCGAACCGGCCGGTGATGGGCGCAAGTCGATGAACCAGGTCGCGCGGATCAAGCCGACCGACAAGGTGGCGATCCAGGTCATGCGCAACGGTAAAGAGATCAAGCTGCTGGCGGAAATCGGCCTGCGCCCACCGCCTGCGCCGGTCAAAGAAGAGGAATAAACCGGCTCCACAGGTACCCGTTCGCGGGTACCTGTAAGCATATATTTCAAAGCAAAAGCATTCTCATTAGACATGTTATATTGTTTCAATATCGCCATTGGAACGCTCTATCATGCCGTCTCGAAAGTTTGCCCCCCTGGCTGGCCTGGCCTTGGGTCTGCTGCTGGATCCCGCGTTTGCCGAAGAAAACACCGTTGAGCTGGACACCATCAGCGTCACTACCGACGCCTATGAATCCGCCACCGGCCCGGTCAACGGCTACCGCGCCACCCGCTCTGCCAGCGCGACTAAAACCGACACCGCCCTGCGCGACATCCCACAGTCCATCAGCGTGATTCCCGCCTCGGTACTCACGGACCTGGGCAGCACCAACGTGGAGCGCGCCCTGGAATTTGCCGGCGGCGTGTCCAAGCAGAACAACTTTGGCGGCCTCACGCTCTACGAATACAGCGTGCGCGGCTTTACCACATCAGAGTTCTACCAAGACGGCTTCAGCGCCAACCGGGGCTACCCGAGCACGCCGGACGCGGCCAATATCGAACGTATCGAAGTGCTCAAAGGCCCGGCCGCCAGCCTGTATGGCCGTGGTGATCCCGGCGGCACCGTGAATATCGTCACCAAAAAGCCTCAGCCTGAAGCCTTCACCACCCTGCAAACCAGCGCCGGCAGTTGGGACCGTTATCGCACCGCCCTGGACGTCAACACGCCGCTGGACAGCGAGGGCAACCTGCTGTCACGGGTCAACCTGGCGGTGGAAGACAACAACAGCTTCCGCGATCACGTCGAGAGCAAGCGTGTATTTGTCGCGCCTTCATTCAGCTGGCAGCTGGACCCGGACACGTCCCTGCTGGTGGAGAGCGAATTCGTCCGCCACAGCTCCACCTTCGACCGTGGCATCGTCGACGCCCCCGGCGTATCGCGCTCCACCTTCCTCGGCGAACCCAACGACGGCACTATCGACAACCACAACAACCGCATCCAGGCCACCCTTGAACATCACCTCAACGACGCCTGGAAACTGCGCCTGGCCAGCCATTACAAACAGGGCAGCCTATGGGGCGACGCCTCGGAAAACCGCGCACTGAACACCGACGGCCATACCCTTAACCGCCGTTACCGCGAACGCTCCACGGGCTGGCACGACAGCATCACCCAGCTGGAACTGCGCGGCCTGTTCGAGGTTGGCAGTTGGCAGCACGAACTGCTGGTCGGCACCGAATACGAGGACTACCGCAAAAAAGAGCGCGTCACCACCATTGCCGGCAGCCCCTACGCCATCGACCTCTACAACCCGGTCTACGGCCAGCCCAAGCCCAATGGCGCACGCTCCGGCACCGACTTCTTTGAACAGACCAAAAGCCAGGCGCTGAACCTGCAAGACCAGATCATCTTCACCGACCGCCTGCGCGGCATGATCGGCGCGCGCTTCGAGCACTTCGAACAAAGCACCGACGACTTCACCCGCAACCACGCCAAGAGTCGGCAAACCCACGACGCACTTACCCAGCGCGCCGGCCTGCTCTATCAACTGACGCCAGAGGTCGGCGTATTCGCCAACGCCTCCACCTCGTTCAAACCCAACAGCGGCCTGGACGCCACCGGCAAAACCTTCAAGCCCGAAGAAGGCGTGGGCTATGAAGTGGGGATCAAGAGCGAGCTGTTCGACGACCGCCTCAGCGCCACCCTCGCCGCCTTCCATATCGAAAAGGAAAACGTGCTGGCCCTGGACCCGGCCACCAATACCAACCGCGCCATGGGCAAGGCACGCAGCCAGGGATTTGACCTGCAACTGACGGGACAACTGACCGATGCCGTACAGGTGATCGGCGCCTTTGCCTACATCGATGCCGAAGTGACCAAAGGTGATAAAGCCATACCTACGGGCAGCCGAATACTCGGCGTGGCCAAGCGCAGCGGCAGTCTGCTGGGGGTGTATGAATTCCAGGAGGGTGCCTTGCGCGGTTCAGACCTGGGCGCGGCATTCACTTATGTGGGTGATCGCTCCGGTGAAGCGGGCACTCGTTTCGAGTTGCCCGCCTACCACACCGTCGACCTTCTGGCCCATTACAAAGCCACGCCAAACGTTACTGTGGGCCTGAACCTCAACAACCTGTTCGATGAAAAGTACTACGAGCGGTCCTACAGCAATTATTGGGTCAACCCCGGCGAGCCGCGCAACCTCACCGTCAGCCTGACCCTCGACCTCTAACCCAACCCCCTGTAGGAGCGAGCTTGCTCGCGAAAAACCCGAGAGCGCCGCGTTAACCCAGACGCCGTGCTTTATCGTTAACGACCCTCGCGAGCAAGCTCGCGCCTACAGTGACAGCGGTGCTCTTTCGCAGAGCGTATTGAGCGCCGCCGCCCATTGCGGGTCATCATTGAGGCACGGCACCAGCACCAACTCCTCACCGCCCGCCTCGCGAAATTGCTCCAGCCCGCGATCACCGATCTCTTCCAGGGTCTCGATGCAATCGGCAACAAAGGCCGGGCACATCACCAGCAGCTTTTTCACCCCTTGCTGGGCCAGCGCTTCCAGGCGTGCCTCGGTATAGGGTTCGATCCACTTCGCACGGCCCAGGCGCGACTGGAACGCCACTGACCATTTGTCGTCGGACAAGCCCAGACGCGCAGCGAAATCCCGGGCAACGCTGAAGCATTGCGCGCGATAGCAGGTGGCGAGCACCTCGGGCGAGGCGTTCTTGCAGCAGTCGGCATCCTTGAAGCAATGCTGGCCGGTAGGGTCGAGCTTTTTCAGATGACGCTCGGGCAGCCCGTGAAAACTCAGCAACAAGTGATCGTAATGCTGCTCGACATACGGCCGTGCACTTGCCGCCAGCGCATCCAGGTATTCGGGTTGGTCGTAGAAGGGTTGCAGGATCGAGAACTGCACGCTGAGCTTTTTATCGCGCACCACACGCCTGGCTTCTTCAATCACCGTGGTCACGGTGCTGTCGGCAAATTGCGGGTACAAAGGCGCCAGGGTGACCTTTTGAATGCCTTGGGCAGCCAATCGCGTCAGGGTGGTCTCCAAGGAAGGCTCGCCATAACGCATCGCCAACTCCACCGGGCCCTGGGTCCACTGCGCTGTCATCTGCTGTTGCAGGCGACGGCTGAGTACCACCAGCGGCGAGCCCTCGTCCCACCAGATCGAGGCATAGGCATGGGCCGACTGCTCGGGGCGCTTGATCAGGATCAGCGACACCAGCAAGCGCCTAACCGGCCACGGCAGGTCGATCACATAAGGGTCCATCAGGAACTGATTGAGGTAGCTGCGCACATCGGCCACCGAAGTGGACGCCGGTGAGCCCAGGTTAACCAGTAACAACGCGTGATCCGTCATGCAACTTCCTATCTCTTAGAGGCGACTGGACAGTTCATCCAAAGCCGCATGCAACTCAGTGAACTGAAAAATGAAACCGGCGGCCATCAAGCGTTCGGGAATCGCCTTCTGCCCGCCCAGCAACAGCCCCGACAACTCGCCCAAGCCCACCTTTAACGCAAAGGCCGGCATCGGCATGAAGGCCGGGCGGTGCAGCACCTGGCCCAATGCCTTGGCGAACTCACGGTTACGCACCGGGTGCGGCGCGCAGGCATTATAAGGACCGCTGGCGTCATCCTTGTGCAGAAGAAAATCAATCAGGGCGATTTGATCCTTGATATGTACCCACGGCATCCACTGCCGCCCCGTGCCGATAGGCCCGCCCAGCGCGAGTTTGAACGGCAGCAGCAGGCGCGACAAAAAGCCGCCCTCGGCTGCCAGCACCAGGCCGGTACGCACCAGTACCACGCGGATGCCCATGGCTTCGGCGCGCTGGGCGGTTTCTTCCCAGGCGATGCACAATTGGCTGGGGAAATCGTCCTGCACCGGCCCGCTGGCCTCGGTCAGTTCGCGCTCGCCGCCGTCGCCATACCAGCCCACCGCCGAACCGGAAACCAACACCGCCGGCTTTTGCGCCAGGCCGTCGAGCCAGGCCAGCAGGGTCTCGGTCAAGCCGATGCGGCTGCTCCATAGCAGCGCCTTGCGTTTGTGGGTCCAGGGACGGTCAGCAATCGGCGCGCCAGCCAGGTTGACCACCGCGTCCACCACGCCGGTCACGTCCTCCAGACGCCCAACACCCAGCACCGTCGCACCGCACAACCGAGCGACATCTTCAGGATGGCGACTCCACACCGTCAGGCGATGGCCTTGGGCAATCCAGTGTTGGCAGAGTTGGCGACCGATCAGGCCGGTACCGCCGGTCAGCAAAATATGCATGGGACGCTCCTCATGTAACGTTCGCCGCCGATCACTGGTCTATTTTATAAGCAGGGATCAATTTGTAATCGGGCGTGACTTTTGTTTAAGCCTCATGGTTAACCATAGGTCACGCTAAGAGATCAGGTACGCCAAAACTTATACCAAAAAACAATATTGTACAGCTATTGGTGTCGGCGTAGTCTGTACCCAACGGTAAAACGAGGCCTCCCATGACTGTCCCCATCGCGATCATCGGTACCGGCATTGCCGGTCTCTCCGCCGCCCGAGCGTTACAAGACGCGGGGCACGTTGTACAACTCTTCGATAAAAGCCGCGGCAGCGGCGGCCGCATGTCCAGCAAACGCAGCGATGCCGGCGCGCTGGACATGGGCGCCCAATACTTCACCGCCCGCGACCGGCGCTTCGTCAACGAAGTGCAGCGCTGGCAAAGCAACGGCTGGGCCGAGCAATGGAAGCCGCAGTTGTACAACTTCAAGTCCGGCCAGCTCACGCCCTCCCCCGATGAACAGATCCGCTGGGTCGGCACGCCACGCATGAGCGCAATCACCCGCGCCCTGCTCGACGACCTGCCGGTGGAGTTCGGTTGCCGTATCACCGAAGTCTTCCAAGGCAAGCAACACTGGAACCTGCTGGATGCCGATGGCGAAAATCACGGCCCGTTCAGCCACGTGATCATTGCCACGCCCGCCCCCCAAGCCACTGCGCTGCTGGCCGCCGCTCCCAAGCTGGCGAGTGCCGCCGCCGGGGTGAAGATGGACCCGACCTGGGCCATCGCCCTGGCCTTCGACAAGCCCCTGGATACGCCGATGGAAGGCTGCTTCGTGCAAGACAGCCCGCTGGATTGGCTGGCGCGCAACCGCAGCAAACCGGGACGCGACAACACCCTCGACACCTGGGTACTGCACGCCACCAGCACCTGGAGCAAGGCCCACCTGGACCTGTCCAAGGAAGCGGTGATCGAACACCTGCACGGTGCCTTCGCCGAATTGCTGCACAGCGCCATGCCCGCACCGTCCTTCAGCCTGGCGCACCGCTGGCTTTACGCCCGACCGTCCAGCGCCCATGAATTCGGGGTGCTGGCCGACGCCGACCTGGGCCTGTACGTGTGTGGCGACTGGTGCCTCTCGGGCCGAGTGGAAGGCGCGTGGCTCAGTGGCCAAGAGGCCGCGCGACGGCTGATCGAGCACCTGCAATGAACCGCATCAACCCCGCCAAATTGCTGCTGTCGAAATGGACAGCAGCCCTGCCACGCAACAAGGAAAAACACTTCCTGGTCACCGAACTGTTTCGTGATGAAGAAGGCACGGTGCTGGAAATCGAGCTGCAAGCCGTGATGACCAAGCGCGCTCAGCGCCTGGCCTGGCAAACCCTGCAAAATGCCGAGGATTGGCACATCGGCTGGAAATAGTCTCTACGCAAATACCTGTACAAAATATTTGACTTGTACAGCATCAAACCTATGATGAGACTTAGTTGTACAGACTTTAGATTTTGTACAGGATTCTCGCAGAGGTTTGGCCATGCCCACCACACCGTCCATCAAGCCGAAGATTGGCATCAGCGCCTGCCTGCTGGGCGAGAACGTGCGTTTCAATGGTGGCCACAAGCAATCTCAGCTATGCAGCGAAGTACTCGCCGAGTATTTCGACTTCGTACCGCTGTGCCCGGAAGTGGCGATCGGCCTGGGCATTCCCCGTGAAACCATTCGCCTGGTGGGCGATGCCGAACAGCCCCAGGCCGTCGGCACCGTACACCGTGAGCTGAATGTCACCGCGCCGCTGGACGCATACGGACGCAAAATGGCCGCTGAACACACTGACCTGTGTGGCTACATCTTCATGCAGAAGTCGCCGTCCTGCGGCCTGGAACGCGTCAAGGTCTATCGGGACAACGGCGCACCGGTGGAGGGCGGCGGACGCGGCATTTACGCCCAGGCGTTCTGTGCGCGCCACCCCAACCTGCCGGTGGAAGAAGACGGCCGCCTGAATGATCCGGTGCTACGGGAAAACTTCCTGACCCGCGTCTTCGTTTACGCCAGCTGGCAACAACTGCTGGCGGAGGGCCTGACCCGTCATCGCCTGCTGGCCTTCCATTCGCGCTACAAATACCTGTTGATGGCCCACAGCCCCGCGCATTACAAAAACCTGGGCCACCAACTCGGCAGCATGGCCAAGCACGTCAACCTCGACGAGTTGGGCGCCTGCTATTTCAGCGACCTGATGACCGGCCTGAAAAAGTGCGCCACCCGCGGCACCCACACCAACGTGCTGCAACACATCAGCGGCTACCTCAAGCAAGCCATCAGCGCTGATGACAAACAGGAAATGCAAACGGTTATCGGCCAGTACCACCAGGGCATTGTGCCGCTGGTGGTGCCCTTGACCCTGCTCAAGCATCACTTTCGCCAACACCCGGACCGCTACATCGCGCAGCAGGCCTACTTGCAGCCGCATCCGGAAAATCTCAGCCTGCGTAATGCGATCTAGACCATGAAAAGCCTCATGACAGCTGTCTTGCCAGACGAACCCGGCGCAGATATCGCCCAAGCCCTCGAAGACGGCTGGCTGCCGATTCGCGAAGTGGCGCGCCAGACCGGCGTCAACGCCGTGACCCTGCGCGCCTGGGAACGCCGTTATGGCCTGATCGTGCCCCAGCGCACACCCAAGGGCCATCGGCTGTTCAACGCCGACCATGTACAACGCATCCAGACCATCCTCACCTGGCTCAATCGCGGCGTGCCGGTCAGCCAGGTCAAAGGCTTGATCGACTCAGCCCAGGTCCTCCCCGATGCGGTGGAGAACGAGTGGCATGCCTTGCGTCAGAATTTGGTGCAGGCCGTCAGCGAATTGGCCGAGCGTCGGGTGGACGATGTGTTTAACCAAGCCATGGCGCTCTACCCGCCGCGCACCCTGTGTGAGCAACTGCTGCTGCCGCTGCTGCAGGAGCTGGAGCAACGCTGGCAAGGCCAGTTTGGCGCGCAGATGGAGCGGGTGTTTTTCCTGTCCTGGCTGCGCAGCAAGTTTGGTGCACGCATCTACCACAACAACCGGCAGTTGCACGGCGCGCCGCTGTTGCTGGTCAACCACTCCGACCTGCCCCTGGAGCCGCACCTGTGGCTCAGCGCCTGGCTGGCCAGCAGCGCCGATTGCCCGGTGGAAGTCTTCGACTGGCCGCTGCCCGTCGGCGAGTTGGCCCTCGCGGCGGAACACCTGCAACCGCGCGCCGTGCTCCTGTACTCGAGCAAGGCCCTGCAATTGCCGGCACTCACCAAGCTTCTGGCCGGAGTCAGTTGCGCCAAACTGATCGTCGGACCAACGGTATGCATCCACCAGGCCGAGCTCGCCGTATTAACCGATGACATCCCTGAATTGTTCGTGGCCGAAGACTCGTTGTCGGCCCACCAGCTCCTGATCCAGCGTGGACTTATTTAAATGCACTTGATCTGGCTGCGCACCGACTTGCGCCTTCACGACAACACCGCCCTGGCCGCCGCCCGCCAGCGAGGCCCGGTGGCCGCCGTGTACCTGATCACTCCAGAGCAATGGCTGGCCCATGACGATGCGCCGTGCAAAGTGGATTTCTGGCTGCGCAACCTGCAGCACTTGAGCCAGGCCCTGGGCGCGCTGAACATTCCCTTGCTGATCCGCCACGCTGCCACCTGGGACCAGGCTCCCGCCGTATTGAGCCAACTGTGCCGGGAACTGTCCGTGGAGTCGGTGCACGTCAACGAGGAATACGGCATCCATGAAAGCCGCCGCGATGCCGCTGTCGCCAAGGCGCTGGAAGCCGGCGACGTAAGCTTCCACAGCTACCTGGACCAACTGCTCTTTCAACCGGGCAGCGTGCTGACCAAGACCGGCACCTACTTCCAGGTGTTCAGCCAGTTCCGCAAGGTTTGCTACGCCCGCCTGCACAGCGCCCTGCCACGCTTGGTTGCAGCGCCCCAGGCCCAAGCCCCGCTCACGCTCAAGAGCGATGCGATTCCCCAGCAGGTCGAAGGCTTCGAACCACCCAGCGACACGTTACGTGCGCTGTGGCCCGCTGGCGAAGAAGAGGCCCGCCGCCGCCTCGACACCTTCGCCGACCAGCAGATCAGCTACTACAAAGACGAGCGCGACTTTCCGGCCAAACCCGGCACCAGCCAGCTCTCGGCGTACCTGGCCGCCGGCGTGGTTTCACCGCGCCAATGCCTGCACGCCGCCCTGCAAACCAACCAGGGCGAGTTCGAAAGCGGCGACATCGGCGCCATCACCTGGATCAACGAACTGCTCTGGCGTGAGTTCTACAAACACATTCTGGTCGGCTACCCACGGGTCTCCCGTCACCGCGCCTTCCGTCCCGAGACCGAAGCCTTGGTCTGGCGCGATGCGCCCAAGGACCTCGCCGCCTGGCAGCAGGCGCGCACCGGTCTGCCAATCATCGATGCCGCGATGCGCCAACTGCTGGAAACCGGCTGGATGCATAACCGCCTGCGCATGGTGGTGGCGATGTTCCTGACCAAGAACCTGTTGATCGACTGGCGCGAAGGCGAGCGCTTCTTCATGCGCCACCTGATCGACGGCGACCTGGCGGCCAACAACGGCGGCTGGCAATGGAGTTCATCCACCGGTACCGATTCGGCGCCGTATTTCCGGATTTTCAGCCCGCTGAGCCAGTCGGAAAAATTCGACAGCGAAGGCGTGTTTATCAAGCACTGGCTGCCGGAGCTGGCCACACTGAACAAGAAGGAAGTACACAATCCGGAAACCGCTGGCGGCTTGTTTGGCGTGGCGGATTATCCACGCTCGATTGTCGACCTGAAAAAATCCCGCGAACGCGCCCTGGCGGCCTTTCGCAACCTGCCTTCACGCCAGGAGGTCGCTGAACATGAGTGACTTCCTGCCCCGCTTCGCCCAGGCGTTTGCCTCGCTGGACAAGCACAATCTGCAGTTGCTCGACGGTCTCTACAGCAAGGACATCGCCTTCACCGACCCGCTGCATGAAATCCACGGCCTGACTGCGCTGCACACGTACTTCGCCGAGCTGTACAGCAACGTCAGCCAGCTGCGCTTCGACTTCCATGGTTTCGACCAGGTGGCCGAAGGCGAAGGTTACCTGCGCTGGAAAATGAGTTTCTGCCACCCACGCCTGGGCAAGGGCAAGGTCATCCGCGTGGAGGGCTGCTCGCATTTGATGTGGCGTGACAAGGTGTACCGCCACCGCGATTACTTCGACGCCGGCGCCCTGTTGTACGAACACCTTCCCGTGCTGGGCGGGATCGTCAGTTGGTTGAAAAGGAGAGTGGGATGAACGCACTGCCGCCCCGTCGTTATTGGCTGACCGGTGCCAGCAGTGGCATCGGCGCCGCGCTGGCCGTGGAGTTGCTCAACAGCGGCGCCCACGTGGCCCTCAGTTCACGCACCAAAGGCCCGCTGGAAGCACTCGCCCAACGTTACCCCGGCCAAGTGCTGGTGGTGGCCGGCGACCTGACCAACAGCCAGACCGTGCGCGAGATCGGTGAACACATCGGCGCGACCTGGGGTTCGGTCGACACCGTCATCCTCAACGCCGGCACCTGTGAATATGTGGACGCCAAGCAATTCGATTCCTCGATTATCGAACACGTGGTGCGCACCAACCTGTTGGCCAGCAGTTACTGCATCGAAGCGGCGCTGCCGTTGTTGCGCGCCGGGCGCACGCCACACCTGGTGGGCGTCGCCAGCGCCGTGACCTACCTGCCGATGCCACGGGCCGAAGCGTATGGCGCGTCCAAGGCAGGGCTGCGCTACCTGTTCGAATCCCTGCGCATCAGCCTGTCGCCCGAGAACATCGACGTCACGGTGATCAGCCCAGGCTTCGTCGACACCCCACTCACCGAGCGCAATGACTTCCCGATGCCCCTGAGCTGGTCCGCCGACAAGGCTGCGCGGCATATCTTCGCCAAGCTGGAAAAACGCCCGCTGGAGATCGCCTTCCCCGCGCTGTTTATCGCCACGCTGTGGCCGCTGTCAAAACTGCCGAACCGTGCGCAATTGATCATCGGCAAACGCATGTTGCGCAGCCCGCCACCGAAAAAGGACGACCTGTGAAGATCGCCATTATCGGCAGCGGCATCGCCGGGCTGACCAGCGCCTACCTGCTCAGCCGCCGTCACGACATCACGCTGTTCGAGGCGGGCGACCGTATCGGCGGGCATACCCACACGGTCAACGTCACCGTCGAGGGCAAACCCTATGCGGTGGATACCGGCTTCATCGTGTTCAACGACTGGACCTACCCCAACTTCATCCGCTTGCTGGGGCAGATCGGCGTCACCTTCAAGCCCACCGAAATGAGCTTTTCGGTGTGCGATCAGAGCAGCGGCTTCGAGTACAACGGCAACAACCTCAACAGCCTGTTTGCCCAGCGCCGCAATATTCTGTCGCCGGGCTTCTGGGGCATGCTGCGTGACATCCTGCGCTTCAATCGCCAGGCGCCGCTGGACCTGCAAGAGCAGCGCATCAGCGCCGAGATGACCCTGGGCGACTACCTCGAAGCAGGGGGCTACGGGCCGCGGTTTATCCAGCACTACATCGTGCCGATGGGCGCGGCGATCTGGTCGATGTCCCTGGCGGACATGCTCAACTTTCCGCTGCAATTCTTTGTGCGCTTCTTCAAGAACCACGGCTTGCTCTCGGTGAACAACCGGCCGCAGTGGTGCGTGATCGAGGGCGGTTCCAGTCGTTATATCGAACCGCTGACCCGCAGCTTTCGCGAGCAGATTCGCCTCGACTGCCCCGTGCACCTGGTCGAACGCGACGCGCAGGGGGTGATTATCCACAGCGCCGCCGGCACCGAAGCTTTCGACAAGGTGGTGTTTGCCTGCCACAGCGACCAGGCGCTGGCCTTGCTCGGTGACCCGAGCCAGGCCGAACAGGAGATCCTCGGCGCCCTGCCCTACGCCGACAACGACGTGGTACTGCACACCGACACGCGGCTGCTGCCCGAACGCAAACTGGCCTGGGCCAGCTGGAACTACCGGCTGAGCGGTGGCGCACAGACCCAGGCTGCCGTCACCTATGACATGAACATCCTGCAAGGCATCGACAGCGCCACCACCTTTTGCGTCAGCCTCAACCAGACGTCGATGATCAACCCGCTGAAGATCCTTGCGCGCTACACCTATGCCCACCCGCAATACAGCCTGGCCGCCGTGGCCGCACAAGCACGCTGGGAAGAACTGAACGGCACCCGACATACCTGGTATTGCGGTGCCTATTGGGCCAACGGTTTTCATGAAGACGGCGTGGTCAGCGCCCTGCGCGTGGCCGAAGCCTTTGGGGAAAGCCTGTGAACAGCGCCCTGTACAGCGGCTGGATCGCCCATCGGCGGTTTGCACCCAAGGCCCATGCCTTTCGCTACCGCATCGGCCTGCTGTACCTGGACCTCAGCGAACAAGACGAAGTGCTCGGGCTGTCGCCCCTGGCCGGTGCGAGTCGCCTGGCGCCCTTCGGCTTTCGCGAGCAGGACTACCTGCGTGAATTTACGCGTCACGGCATGAGTTTGACCGATGCCGTGCGCCAGGAAGTCGGCAAGGCCCTGGGGCATACACCCCTGGGCGTTATCTGCCTACTGACCCAGGCCCGCAGTTGGGGCCTGGCTTTTAATCCGGTGAGTTTCTTCTACTGCTTCGAGGCCGACGGACGACTGGCCGCGATCCTGTGCGAAGTCACCAACACCCCATGGCGCGAGCGCTATCACTATGTGCTGCCGGCACAGGCCCTCGGCGCGGATGAACACCAGCACTTCGCCGTGGCCAAGGCGTTTCACGTGTCGCCGTTTTTGCCGCGCGATCTGGAATACCGCATGAGCTTCAGCCCGCCCGCCACCAAGCTCGGCGTGCACATGGCCGATTGGCAGGGCGACGTGAAAGTCTTCGACGCCACCCTGAGCCTGCACAAAGAAACGCTCAACCGCGCCAGCCTGCACCGTTACCTGTGGCGCTTTCCGTGGATGACCGCCAAGACCTGCCTGGCCATTTATTGGCAGGCCCTGCGCCTGTTGCTCAAGCGCACACCGATTTTTTCCCATCAGGCCGCCGATGGCGCCTCTCGCACAGCAGTCGGGTACACCAAGGATCGCCGCCATGAAATCCCCTAGCTTATCGGTCAAGACCAACCGCCTGAACGTCAACGGCATGACCAGTGCGCTGCTGCGCAAGGGTGTGCTGCGCCAACTCAGCCAACTGCGCCATGGCCAGTTGGTGGTGATTGAGGACGGCGAGCGCCAGGTATTCGGCGCACGGGAAGCGCACCTGCTGGGGGAAATCCAGATTGTCGATTCGGCGGTCTGGGGCCTGGTGGCGGCCAACGGTTCCATCGGCGCGGGCGAAGCCTTTATCCACGGCTACTGGACCAGCCCGGACCTGACGGCGGTGGTGCGGGTGATGGTGAGCAACCTGGATGTGCTCGACGCAATGGAGGGGGGCCTGGCGAGCTTGGCGCGGCCGTTCACCCAAGGCCTGCACTGGCTCAACCGCAATACGCGCAAAGGCTCGCAGAAAAACATCGCCGCTCACTACGACCTGGGCAATGACCTGTTCGAAGAATTCCTCGACCCGACCATGATGTATTCGGCCGCGCAGTTCCTGACGCCTGACGACACCCTGGAACAGGCGCAACTGAACAAACTGGAACGCATCTGCCAGAAGCTCGCGCTCAAACCCACCGATCATCTGCTGGAGATCGGCACCGGCTGGGGCAGCATGGCGCTGTATGCGGCGCAGCATTACGGCTGCAAGGTCACCACCACGACCTTGTCCAAGGAGCAGTTCGCCTACACCGAAAAACGCATCGCCGCCCTGGGGTTGCAAGACCAGGTCACGTTGTTGCTGCAGGACTACCGCGACCTGACCGGCGAGTACGACAAGCTGGTGTCCATCGAAATGATCGAAGCGGTGGGCCATCGCTTCCTGCCGACCTACTTCAAACAGTGCGCGCACCTGCTCAAGCGCGATGGCCTGATGTTGCTGCAAGCCATCACCATCCGTGAACAACGCTTTGAACAGGCGAAGAACAGCGTCGACTTTATCCAGCGCTATATCTTCCCCGGCGGCGCCCTGCCCAGTGTGCAGAACATGCTGAACATCGTCAGCCGCGACACCGACATGAACCTGCTGCACATGGAGGATTTCGGCCTGCACTACGCGCGAACCCTACGCCTGTGGCACGAGAACTTTCGCCACGCCCACGGCCATCTGACGGAGTTGGGCTACGACGAATATTTCCTGCGGTTGTGGGAGTTTTACCTGTGCTACTGCGAGGGCGGCTTTATGGAGCGCACCATTGGCACCGCGCAATTACTGTTGGCCAAACCGTCGGCCATCAACCCACCGCTGCTCGGGCGCTTCAGTGCTTAAACCTTTGGCCAATGCCGTGCTGTTCCAGTGCGGGTGGTTTGCCTGTGTACTCGGCGGCGACGGCCCTTGGTTGCTGGTGGGGCTGGCGGTGCTGGCAATCCACCTGCTGTGGATAAGTTCGTGGGCCCAGGACGGCGCGCTGATTATCCGCGTGACGGCGCTGGGAACGGTACTGGATACGTTGCTGCGCAGCCTGGGGGTGTTTCACTTCAGCGAGCCCGGACCGCTGATTCCGTTCTGGCTGATTCTGCTATGGGCAGTGCTGGCCACCACCTTGCGCCATTGCCTGGCCTGGAGTGCACGGCCCTGGTGGCGTGCGGCAGCATTGGGGGCGATCGGCGGGCCGTTGTCGTATTACGCCGGGAGCCAGTTGGCGGGCGTGTATTTTGGCTATGCGCTGTTGCCCACCATGACTGGGTTGGCGCTGCTTTGGGCGGTGGTGTTCGTCGCGCTGCACCGAGTGGCGCGCTGACGTCTGTCAGAGCGTTCACACCTGCGTCACCCGCTTGCCTTACACTGCGCGCCTATGACCAACATCCCGCACACTCAAATCACCGAACCCGCCGTCACCTGCTCGACCTGCGCGGCCTGCTGCTGCCAGCTGGAAGTGATGCTGATCACCGACACCGGCGTGCCGGAACGCTATATCGATACCGATGAATGGGGCGGTGAAGTGATGCTGCGCCTGGACGACGGCTGGTGCGCGGCGCTGGATCGGGACACGATGATGTGCACGATTTACGAGCGTCGACCGCTGATCTGCAGGGAGTTCGAGATGGGTGCGCCGGAGTGCCTGACCGAACGCGAAGGAATCGCCACGGCCTACCGCTGACCTGAAGACTGATGACGATCAAAATGTGGGAGGGGGCTTACCCCCTCCCACACTGTTTTGCAGCGTTCCTGGGAATTACAGCGGCATGGTGTAGTGCAGCGAGTAGCTTTCTACACCGTCGTTATTGCTGCTGATCCCGGCATTGGAGTAGTGCGTGGCGCGAATGCCGACTTCATGCCCACCGGTGAAGCGCAGGCCGAAGCCCAGGCGGTCTTCGAACTGGAAAGCCTGGCCGATGTTGTTGTCTTCCAGCTTGGTACGGGAGAACACCGCCACGCCGATCCCGGCTTCGATGTAGGGCTTGACCGACTGGCCGGCGAATTCATACACAAAGACCGGCGAGAACGACAGGCTGCTCGCACCTGCACGGTCGTCACCTTCCCAGTAGGTGTAGGCGCCGCTCCAGTAGCCGGTCAGGCGACCAACGTCGCTTTGCATCCAGCTCTTGTCCCAATCCGACGTCAGCCCCAATCGATAGGTCAGCGTCGAATCACTGGTAGCCCCCAGGCCAAACTCAAGCCCGGCAGCCTGCGCCGAAAAAGAGTGTCCCACCACAGCGGCCGCAATCGCAGCCAAACAGAACAAGCGCTTCATAAGAAACATCCTTTCCGAACGAAGTTATATGGTTTTGTACAAGCAATCTGGCTATAGAAGCGGACGCGGTGTCAGAAGTTCAGCCGGTATCCGCGATTTTTCACGAAATTTTCACGACACGAAGCTTCGCACAACTCCAGAATGTTTCCATAGTGTCGGTAGGATATTTCTTAGGTGATACACATCGCCGCTGGTCCAGAACTGCGCAGGCTCAGGATCGCCGAGGGCCAGCAAATCGCGTTCGCCCAGCAAACGCTTGAGCTGACGTGCGACGGCAGCGCCGGTGTCGATGAGGATGATGCTGGGGGGCAGCATCTGCGCCAGAAGCGGCTTGAGGAAGGGATAGTGGGTGCAGCCGAGGATGATGGTGTCGCAGCCGGCGCTGAGCAGCGGGTCGATATAGCCCTGCAACAACTGGCGCAGGGCCGGACTGTCCAGGTCACCGGTTTCAATCAGCTCCACCAGGCCCGGGCACGGCTGGGTGATCACCCGTACATCGGTGGCAAAACGGTCGAGCAACGCGGCGAACTTGGCGCTTTGCAGGGTGCCGGTGGTGGCGAGCACCCCGACCACCCCACTGCGAGTGGCGGCAGCAGCGGGCTTGACTGCGGGCTCCATGCCCACCAGGGGCCAATCGGGGTAGTCCTGGCGCAAATCCGCGACGGCCGCCACGGTTGCGGTGTTACAGGCAATCACAAAGGCCTTGGCGCCCTGCTCGCGGAAAAACTCGGCAACCGACCGGGAACGCTCAAGAATGAACGCCGGGGTTTTCTCGCCGTAGGGGATATGCCCGCAATCGGCCACGTACAACAGTGACTCATGGGGCAGCAATTGCTGAATCTCATCCAGCACCGACAAGCCGCCGACGCCGGAATCGAACACACCGATCGGCGCGTCCTTAACCATGTCGCGTCCCGCAGACACTGCAACCGGGATCACGCTTGACGCGCAATTCGCGAAAGCGTGTGGTCAATGCGTCGATCAGCAGCAAGCGGCCCACCAGCGGCTCGCCGAAACCCGCCAGCAACTTCAAGGCTTCCAGGGCTTGCAGGCTACCGACCAGGCCCACCAGCGGGCCGACCACGCCCGCTTCGCTGCAGGTGAGTTCAGTGTCACTGCCGTGCCCGTATAAACAGTGGTAGCACGGGCTTTCGGCGCGCCGTGGATCGAACACCGACAGCTGCCCTTCAAGACGAATCGCCGCGCCGCTGATCAAGGGCGTGGTCGCAGCCACACAGGCGGCATTGACCGCCTCGCGGGTGGAGAAGTTGTCGCTGCAATCGAGCACCACGTCCACATCCACCACTGCCGCCGCCAAGGTATCGGCATCCAGCGCGATGGGATGGGCGACCAGTTTGATTTCGGGGTTGAGGGCGCTCAGGCGGCGCAGGGCCGAGTCGACCTTGGACTGCCCGACACTGTCGGTGTCATGGATGATCTGGCGTTGCAGGTTGGTGAGGTCGACGGTGTCGAAATCTGCCAGGTGCAATTCGCCGACGCCAGCGGCGGCCAGGTACATCGCCACCGGGGCGCCCAGGCCACCGAGACCGACGATCAACGCGCAGCTGTTTTTCAGGCGCAATTGGCCGTCGATGTCGACATGCTGCAACAGAATCTGTCGGCTATAGCGCAACAGCTCCTGATCGGTCAGCACGGCCGTCGTCCCAGGGTGATGCGCTCGTGACCGCCGAGGTCAATGCGGCTGTGCACCTGGTCGAAGCCTTGGCTCAGCAACAGGTCGCGCACCGCTGCGGCCTGGTCGTAACCGTGTTCCAGCAGCAGCCAGCCAGTGGCATCCAGGTGGGCCGGGGCCTGGGCGATGATCAGCCGCAGGTCGTCCAAACCATCATGGCCCGCAACCAAGGCGCTGGCTGGCTCGAAACGTACATCGCCCGCCACCAGGTGCGGATCGTTGTCGGCGATGTAGGGCGGGTTGCTGATGATCAGGTCGTAAGTCTGGCCTGTCAGGGCGCTGAACCAATGGCTGTTGAGCACCGTAGCGTTATGGAGGTGCAGGCGCTGGCGATTGCGCTCGGCCAGCGCCACGGCTTCCAGCACGCGGTCGACGGCCGTGACGTGCCAGGCCGGACGCTCGCTGGCCAGGGCCAGGGCGATGGCGCCGCTGCCGGTGCCCAGGTCGAGGACCTTGACGGGGGTGGCCGGTAACAGTTCCAGGGCCGCTTCCACCAGCAGCTCAGTGTCAGGACGTGGGATCAGTGTGTGGGGCGCGACCTCCAGGTCCAGCTTCCAGAAACCTTGCTGGCCGAGGATATAGGCCACCGGCTCACCGCCACGGCGGCGTTGCAGGTAGCCGGCAAAGGTCAGGGCGTGCTCGCTGCTGACGATTTTTTCCGGCCAGGTGTGCAGGTAGCTGCGGGACTTGCCCAAGGCCGCAGCCAGCAACAACTCGGCATCCAGGCGCGCCGTGGGCGAGTCGGGCAGGTCGGCGGCGCGCAGCAGGCTGGCGATAATGGTCATTTATTCACCTATCGCCGCCAACTGATCGGCCTGGTATTCGGCGAGCAATGGCTCGATCACCGCATCCACGCCACCGGCGAGAATCTCGTCCAGGGAGTAAAGCGTGAGGTTGACCCGGTGGTCAGTGACCCGGCCCTGGGCAAAGTTGTAGGTACGGATGCGCTCGGAGCGGTCGCCCGAGCCCACCAGCAATTTGCGCTCGCTGGCAATCGCGTTGGCGGCGGCGCTGGTCTGCTGGTCATTCAGCTTGGCCGACAGCCAGGACATGGCCCGCGCACGGTTCTTGTGCTGGGAACGCTCTTCCTGGCACTCCACCACGATGCCCGACGGCAAGTGGGTGATGCGGATCGCCGAGTCAGTCTTGTTGACGTGCTGGCCACCGGCGCCCGACGAGCGGTAGGTGTCGACCCGCAGGTCGGCCGGGTTGATCTCGATGGCTTCCTGCTCGTCCGGCTCGGGCAACACGGCCACGGTGCATGCCGAGGTGTGGATACGGCCCTGGGACTCCGTCGCCGGAACCCGCTGCACACGATGGGCACCGGACTCGAACTTCAGCTTGCCATAGACGTTGTCGCCTTCGACCCGCGCGATGACTTCTTTATAGCCGCCGTGCTCGCCCTCGTTTTCGGACAGGATCTCGACCCGCCAGCCGCGACGCTCGGCATACCGTGAATACATGCGGAACAGGTCGCCGGAGAAAATCGCCGCTTCGTCACCGCCGGTGCCAGCACGGATTTCGAGAAACACGTTGCGCCCGTCATTCGGGTCCTTGGGCAGCAGCATGCGCTGCAGGTCGCCTTCCAGCTCGGCCAACTTGTCCTTGGCTTCGCGGACTTCTTCCACGGCCATTTCGCGCATGTCCGGGTCGCTGTCCTTGAGCAGCGCCTGGGCGCCTTCGAGATCGGCCTGCACTTTAGTGAGGTTTTTGTAGGTAGCCACAATGGGCTCAACTTCGGCGTATTCCTTGGAATAGGCGCGGAATTTGGTCTGATCCGAGATGACCTCGCCGTCGCCGAGCAAGGCGGTCAGTTCTTCGAAACGATCCTGGAGCACGTCCAGTTTATTGAGCAGTGACGCTTTCATTGCGATTTTTTATCCGAAGAGCTGGGCGCGCCCTCACCGAGGGCAAAGAGTTCCTGGGCCATGGCCAGCGCATCGAGGCGGCCTTCGGCAGTCAGTTTTTTTAATTGTACGCTGGGCGCATGCAGCAACTTGTTGGTCAGGCCGCGGGCCAATTGCATCAGCACCTCCTCGGCGCTGCTGCCGTTGGCGAGCAGGCGCTGGGCCTTGATCAACTCTTCATCACGCAGGCGTTCGCCCTGCTGACGATACGCCTTGAGCACGTCCACCGCCGCCAGCTCACGCAGGCGCACCATGAATTCTTCGGCGCCGACGCTGACCATCTCTTCAGCCGCCTGGGCAGCGCCCTGGCGACTCTTGAGGTTTTCGGCAACCACTTCATGCAGATCGTCGACGCTGTAGAGGTAAACGTCGTCCAACTCGCCGACTTCGGGCTCGATATCCCGGGGAACAGCAATGTCGACCATGAAGATCGGCTTGTGCTTGCGCAGTTTCAACGCGCTTTCTACCGCGCCCTTGCCGAGGATCGGTAGCTGGCTGGCGGTGGAACTGATGACGATATCGCTGCGCACCAGTTCGGCTGGGATGTCCGAAAGCAGCACCGCATGGGCGCCGAACTGCTCGGCGAGGATGCTGGCGCGCTCCAGGGTACGGTTGGCGACCACGATGCGCTTCACGCCCAGGTCATGCAGGTGGCGGGCGACCAGGGTGATGGTCTCACCGGCGCCGATCAACAGCGCCTGGCTGCGCTGCAAATCGCTGAAAATCTGCTTGGCCAGGCTGACGGCAGCAAACGCCACGGACACCGGGTTTTCACCGATGGCGGTGTCGGTGCGCACCTGCTTGGCGGAATTGAAGGTGGCCTGGAACAGACGGCCCAGCAGCGGACCGACGGTGCCGGCCTCGCGCGCCACGGCGTAGGCGGATTTCATCTGGCCAAGGATCTGCGGCTCGCCCAACACCAGCGAATCGAGACCGGATGCCACACGCATCATGTGACGAACTGCCGCATCGTCTTCGTGCACGTAGGCGCTCGCGCGCAGGTCTTCGAGGCTCAAATGGTGATAATCGGCCAGCCAGCGCAGCACGACATCCGCTGAAAGATGTTCCTGCTCTATATAAAGCTCACTGCGATTGCAGGTCGAAAGGATCGCAGCTTCGCGGCTGTCGGTGAGACGGCAGAGCTGCTGCAAGGCCTCAACCAACTGCTCTGGCGTAAACGCCACGCGCTCGCGCACGTCTACGGAAGCAGTCTTGTGGTTAATACCGAGTGCGAGGAAGGCCATTCAATATCGCTGATGATGTCGGGAAGCCGACAATTGTCCTACTTCGAAAGATTCAGAACAACCACCGTCGTCTATTGTCCTAGTAGCTTATGCCTATAAAAAGGCCATCTGCAGGTGCAAGCCTGCTCGCGATGGTCGTGAACCATGACACGGCCTCCTGACAAAACGCGTTGTCCTCAGGCTTTTCGCGAGCAAGCTCGCTCCTACACGGTTATGTTTGGCCGAAGGCTTGTGTCATGATGATCCGACCGCAGGTTAGTCGTCCTCTTCCTATATGAATAGATCCTCCGCGTTGCTCCTCGCTTTTGTCTTCCTCAGCGGCTGCCAGGCCATGGCACCCGTGTCGCCGGACGGTACACCGCCGGTGGAAGACAGCACCCCCGCGCCTGAAAAGCCCAAGGTTTATTCCTCGTTCAGTGAAGAAACGGTGTTCAGCCTGCTCAGCGCGGAACTGGCCGGCCAGCGCAATCGCTTCGACATTGCGCTGGATAATTACGTGACCCAGGCCATCAACACCCAGGATCCGGGGATTTCCGAGCGGGCATTCCGCATTGCCGAGTACCTGGGGGCCGATCAGGCCGCGCTGGACACCTCGCTGATCTGGGCGAAGAACGCGCCGGACGATCTGGAAGCGCAACGGGCAGCCGCCATTCAGCTGGCACGGGCGGGGCGTTATGACGACTCCATGGTCTATATGGAGAAGGTCCTGCAGGGCAAGGGCGACACCCATTTCGACTTCCTCGCGCTGTCGGCCGCCGACACCGACCAGGACACGCGTAATGGCCTGATGAAGAGTTTCGACCGCCTGCTGCAAAAACACCCGAAGAACAGCCAGTTGGTGTTCGGCAAGGCTTTGCTGCTGCAACAGGATGATGAAGCCGACGCCGCACTGAAGCTGCTGGAGCAGAATCCGCCGGACGAAGGCGAGATTGCCCCGATCCTGCTGCGTGCGCGCCTGCTGCAGAACCTCAATCGCGGCAAGGAAGCCATTCCGCTGCTGGAAAAAAGCATCAAGAAGTATCCGGACGACAAGCGCCTGCGCCTGACTTACGCGCGCACGCTGGTGGAACTGGACCGTATGGAGGACGCCAAAGTGCAGTTCGCCAACCTGGTCCAGCAATACCCGGACGACGACGAACTGCGCTATTCCCTGGCGCTGGTGTGCCTGGAAGCCAAGGCCTGGGACGAGGCCAAGGGTTACCTGGAAGACTTGATCGCACGGGAAAGCCATGTGGATTCGGCGCACCTGAACCTCGGCCGTATTGCCGAAGAGCGCAACGATCCGCAGGCTGCCCTGCTCGAATACGCCCAAGTCGGCCCCGGCAACGACTACCTGCCGGCGCAACTGCGCCAGGCCGATATCCTGATGAGCAACGGCCGCACCGACGAGGCGGAGAAACGCCTGACGGCTGCGCGGGATGCAGAACCCGATTACGCGATCCAGCTGTACCTGATCCAGGCCGAGACCCTATCGGCCAACAATCAGGGCGAGCGCGCCTGGAAGCTGCTGCAGCAAGCGTTGCTGCAATTCCCAGACGATTTGAACCTGCTGTATACACGCGCCATGCAGGCGGAAAAACGCAATGACCTGGCACAGATGGAAAAAGACCTGCGCCTGATCATCAAGCGCGACCCGGACAACGCCATGGCCCTGAATGCCTTGGGTTACACCTTGTCCGACCGCACCACGCGTTACGACGAGGCCAAGGCGCTGATCGAACAGGCGCACAAGCTCAATCCTGAAGACCCGGCCGTACTCGACAGCCTGGGCTGGGTCAACTATCGCCTGGGCAACCTGGATGAAGCCGAGCGCTTGCTACGCCAGGCGCTTGAGCGCTTTCCCGACCAGGAAGTTGCCGCCCACCTGGGCGAAGTACTGTGGGCCAACGGCAAGCAACGCGAAGCCCGACAAATCTGGGAAAAATTCCTCAAGGAACAACCCGAAAGCCCCATCCTGCGCGGCACCATCAAGCGCCTGACCGGATCCGAGACCCTTTAAGCTTATGTTCTTGCGCCACGTTATCGTTTTCAGCCTCATTGCCCTGCTCGCCGGTTGCGCGGGCGTCGGCAGCCGTGAATCCGTCGAGGGCCAGGGCAACCCGGCACAATGGCAACAGCACAAGGATCAGCTCAGCAGCATCGACGGCTGGCAGATCGAAGGCAAAGTCGGGGTTCGCGCGCCGAAAGACTCCGGCAGCGGCACCTTGTTCTGGCTGCAACGCCAGGACTACTACGACATTCGCTTGTCAGGCCCCTTGGGGCGTGGCGCCGCTCGCCTGACGGGTCGCCCTGGGCAAGTCAGCCTCGAAGTTGCCAATCAAGGGCGCTATGAAGCCACCTCGCCCGAAGCGCTGCTGGAAGAACAGATTGGCTGGAAACTGCCGGTCTCGCACCTCGTGTGGTGGGTCCGCGGCCTGCCTGCGCCGGACAGCAAGAGCCGCCTGAGCCTTAACGGTGACAGCCGTCTGGCCAACCTGGAGCAAGATGGCTGGCAGGTTGAGTACCTCAGCTACGTGGAACAGGGTGGCTATTGGCTGCCCGAGCGCATCAAGCTGCATGGCACCGACCTGGACGTCACGCTGGTGATCAAGGACTGGCAACCACGCAAGCTGGGGCAATAAACGTGACCGTAGAAAAGTTGACCCTGCCCTCCCCGGCCAAACTCAATCTGATGCTGCACATTCTGGGTCGCCGTGAAGACGGCTACCACGAGTTGCAGACGTTGTTTCAATTTCTCGACTACGGCGACGAGCTCACCTTCGCCGTGCGCGACGACGGCGTGATCCAGCTGCACACTGAATTCGAAGGCGTGCCCCACGACAGCAATCTGATCGTGAGGGCGGCCAGAAAACTTCAGGAGCAGTCCGGTTGTTCCCAGGGCATCGATATATGGATCGATAAAATTTTGCCCATGGGGGGCGGAATAGGTGGTGGCAGCTCAAATGCCGCGACCACGCTGCTGGGTCTCAATCACTTGTGGCAACTGGGCTGGGACTTTGATCGCCTGGCTGCGCTGGGCCTGACGCTGGGCGCCGACGTCCCGGTTTTCGTGCGTGGACACGCCGCTTTTGCTGAGGGCGTGGGGGAAAAACTCACCCCGGAATACCCCGAAGAGCCGTGGTATGTCGTGCTTGTCCCGCAAGTATCTGTAAGTACAGCAGAAATTTTTTCAGATCCACTGTTGACACGTAACTCTCCTCCCATTAAAGTGCGCCCCGTTCCCAAGGGAAACAGTCGAAATGACTGCTTGCCGGTTGTAGCAAGGCGTTATCCAGAGGTACGTAACGCTTTGAATTTGTTAGGTAAATTTACCGAAGCAAAATTAACCGGAACTGGAAGTTGTGTGTTTGGGGGCTTCCCAAGCAAAGCTGAAGCTGATAAAGTCTCGGCCCTTCTTACAGAGACCCTTACAGGGTTTGTAGCAAAGGGAAGCAACGTTTCGATGTTGCATCGCAAGCTGCAAAGTCTGCTCTAAAAGGAATCGAGTACTGGGTACTCGTTGCAACAGATACAGGGGCGTCGCCAAGCGGTAAGGCAGCAGGTTTTGATCCTGCCATGCGTTGGTTCGAATCCAGCCGCCCCTGCCATTTTCTAATACTCATCCAGGTTACCCTCAGCCTCTAGGTACTGCGCGTGTCCAAGATGATGGTCTTTACGGGGAACGCCAACCCCGATCTGGCTCGACGTGTCGTACGTCAGCTGCATATCCCTCTCGGTGACATCTCTGTCGGTAAGTTCTCCGACGGCGAAATTACAGCCGAGATCAATGAAAATGTCCGCGGTAAAGACGTCTTCATTATTCAGCCGACCTGCGCTCCGACCAACGATAACCTGATGGAACTCGTCGTGATGGCTGATGCCTTCCGCCGCTCCTCAGCGACTCGAATCACAGCTGTAATCCCTTACTTTGGTTATGCCCGTCAGGATCGCCGTCCGCGTTCCGCACGTGTGGCTATCAGCGCGAAAGTCGTTGCTGACATGCTCACCGTGGTAGGCATCGACCGTGTTCTCACGGTTGACCTGCACGCTGACCAAATCCAGGGGTTCTTCGATATTCCGGTAGATAACATCTACGGCTCCCCCGTTCTGGTGGATGACATCGAAGACCAGCGCTTTGAAAACCTGATGATCGTGTCCCCGGACATTGGTGGCGTCGTGCGTGCACGGGCTGTTGCCAAATCCCTGGGCGTGGACCTCGGGATCATCGACAAACGCCGCGAGAAAGCCAATCACTCTGAAGTGATGCATATCATCGGTGATGTCGAAGGGCGTACCTGTATTCTGGTTGATGACATGGTCGACACCGCCGGCACCCTGTGCCACGCGGCCAAAGCCTTGAAAGAGCACGGTGCTGCTAAAGTCTTCGCCTACTGCACACACCCTGTGCTGTCGGGCCGAGCGATCGAGAACATCGAGAACTCCGTGCTGGACGAACTGGTGGTGACTAACACCATCCCGTTGTCCGCCGCTGCTCAAGCCTGTGCGCGTATCCGTCAACTGGATATCGCACCGGTAGTTGCCGAAGCGGTTCGCCGCATCAGCAATGAAGAATCGATCAGCGCGATGTTCCGCTAAGGGTCAAACCTTCGGAACACCTCACTGACGAAAAGCGCCCCGCCCCAGCATTCTGTTGGGGCGGGGCTTTTTTGCCCATATCGCCTTTAGCGCTGGTCGCAAACGCTGGGGCGAATGTGGTTATTTTGGAGATACAACATGAACGATTTTACTCTGAATGCTGAAGTGCGTTCCGACCTGGGGAAAGGTGCGAGCCGCCGCCTGCGTCGTCTCGCAAGCCTGGTTCCAGCTGTAGTTTACGGTGGCGACAAAGCCCCTGAATCCATCAGCATGCTGGCTAAAGAAGTTGCCAAGCTGCTCGAAAACGATGCGGCCTACAGCCACATCATCGAGCTGAACGTGGGTGGCAAAAAGCAGAACGTCATCATCAAGGCCCTGCAACGTCACCCAGCTAAAGGCCACGTGCTGCACGCTGACTTCGTACGCGTCGTAGCCGGTCAGAAACTGACCGCTATCGTGCCTGTGCACTTTGTTGGTGAAGAAGCTCCGGTCAAGAAAGGCGGCGAAGTCTCGCACGTTGTCGCTGAGATCGAAGTGACCTGCCTGCCGAAAGACCTGCCTGAGTTCATCGAAGTCGACCTGTCGGCTCTGGAAATCGGCGACATCGTTCACCTGTCCGACCTCAAAGCGCCTAAAGGCGTTGAATTCGTTGCACTGGCTCACGGTGATGACAAAGCTGTTGCAAACGTACACGCTCCACGCGTTGCTCCAGAAGCTGAAGAAGGCGCTGCAGAGTAATTCACTCTGTATTGCCGGAGCTTGAGGAAACATCGCGGACCGAAACGTAGCGAGAAAGCGGGCGATAACGCGAAGTTTATCTCTGGATAAGTTAGCTCCTGTCGTCCACTTTCGCCGCACTCAGGTCAGGCGATATTATCCACAACTCCAAAGGAAGGGCCCCTGTCGTGACTGCCATTAAACTGATCGTTGGCCTGGGAAATCCAGGCGCCGAATACGAACAGACCCGGCATAACGCGGGGGCCCTTTTTGTTGAGCGCATCGCCCACGCCCAAGGTGTAAACCTGGCCGCCGATCGCAAATATTTTGGCCTGACCGGGCGCTTCTCGCACCAGGGTCAGGATGTTCGTCTGCTGATTCCCACCACCTACATGAACCGCAGCGGCCAGGCTGTCGCGGCGCTTGCGGGCTTCTTCCGGATCAAACCCGAGGAAATCCTGGTGGCCCATGACGAACTGGACCTGCCACCCGGTGTTGCCAAGCTCAAGCAAGGCGGCGGGCACGGCGGGCACAATGGCCTGCGCGACATCATCGCGCAGTTGGGCAATCAGAATACTTTTTACCGTCTGCGGCTCGGCATTGGCCACCCAGGCGTCGCCAGTATGGTTTCAAATTTCGTCCTGGGTCGTGCGCCACGCGCCGAACAGGAAAAACTCGATGCCAGCATCGATTTTGCCCTCGGCGTGCTGCCGGATATCTTCGCCGGGGAATGGAACCGTGCGATGAAAAACCTGCACAGCCAGAAGGCCTGACTTTTTTCCGAGGGGAAACACCATGGGATTCAATTGCGGCATCGTCGGCCTGCCCAACGTCGGCAAATCCACCTTGTTCAACGCTTTGACCAAGTCCGGTATTGCGGCGGAGAACTTCCCCTTCTGCACCATCGAGCCCAACAGCGGTATCGTGCCGATGCCGGATCCACGCCTGGACGCACTGGCGGCCATCGTCAATCCCAAGCGCGTCCTGCCGACCACCATGGAGTTCGTCGACATCGCAGGCCTGGTGGCCGGCGCATCGAAAGGTGAAGGCCTGGGCAACAAGTTCCTGGCCAACATTCGTGAAACCGACGCCATCGCCCACGTGGTCCGCTGCTTTGAAGACGAAAACGTGATTCACGTCTCCAACAGCGTCGACCCGAAACGCGACATCGAGATCATCGACCTGGAACTGATCTTCGCCGACCTCGACAGCTGCGAGAAGCAACTGCAGAAAGTCGCGCGTAACGCCAAGGGCGGCGACAAGGACGCTGTGGTCCAGAAAGGCCTGCTGGAGCAGCTGATTGCGCACTTCACCCTGGGTAAGCCGGCACGTAGCCTGATGAAGACTATGGGCGCTGACGAAAAGGCCGTGATCAAGGGCTTTCACCTGCTGACCACCAAGCCGGTGATGTACATCGCCAACGTCGCAGAAGACGGTTTCGAGAACAACCCGCTGCTTGATGTGGTCAAGGCCATTGCCGACGAAGAAGGCGCCATCGTGGTTCCGGTGTGCAACAAGATCGAAGCAGAAATCGCCGAGCTTGATGACGGCGAAGAAAAAGACATGTTCCTTGAGGCCCTGGGCCTGGAAGAGCCTGGCCTGAACCGCGTGATCCGCGCCGGTTACGAAATGCTCAACTTGCAGACCTACTTCACCGCCGGTGTCGAAGAAGTGCGTGCCTGGACCGTTAAGGTTGGTGCCACCGCACCTCAGGCCGCCGGCGTGATCCACACCGACTTCGAAAAAGGTTTTATCCGCGCCGAAGTGATCGCCTACAACGACTTCATCCAGTACAAGGGTGAAGCCGGTACCAAGGAAGCCGGTAAGTGGCGCCTGGAAGGTAAGGAATACATCGTAAAAGATGGCGATGTGATGCACTTCCGTTTTAACGTGTAAACACCGCGATTGTCCGAACAAAAAAGCCGATGCACTGCATCGGCTTTTTTTGTGGCTGAATATTCATATCCTCTGATCAGCATCAGTCACGCCCAACTATCAGACTTCCCCTACTGACTCCCCCGCACTTAAAGCAACCCAGCAGTTACACAATTTAAACTCGATAAAACCGGGTTTTCCTACATTATTTCGGCCCACTGTTACTTCAATATCGCATGATAAATCTTATACCCTCCCTCCCTGATTAACACGTGCGCACTGCCCTCTCAACACTGAAGTCCAGCGAAAATGGAGAACTCTTCGATGTCGGTCTCCGCCCCTAGAGAAGATCAAAAAGACCTTTCACTCTTCGAAGACACGGATATTGAAAACACACTGAAAAGCACGGCATCCCTCAACATAGACATACTGTTACTGGGAGAGACCGGCACCGGTAAAGATACCCTGGCACAGCGGGTTCATCGTCTATCGGCACGGCGTGGCAACTTTGTTGCCGTCAATTGTGCAGCCATTCCTGAAAGTCTCGCCGAAAGCCAATTGTTCGGCGTCAACAGCGGTGCCTATACCGGAGCAATCCAGTCCCGTGCCGGTTTTATCGAGGCCGCCCATCTCGGCACCCTGTACCTTGATGAGATCGACAGCATGCCGTTGAACCTGCAAGCCAAACTGCTGCGCGTGCTGGAGTCACGGGGGGTCGAGCGCCTGGGCTCAACCCGCTTTATCCCGGTGGACATGCGTGTCATAGCATCTGCCCAGCACTCACTCCATCAGATGGTCGAACTCGGAACCTTCAGGCGTGACCTGTACTTCCGCCTGAATGTCGTCAACATCCAGCTTCCAGCCCTGCGTGACCGCCGAGAGTGCATCATCCCGTTGTTCCTGAAAATGATTCAGCAAGAAGCCCAACAGTTCAAATGCACAGCCCCAGCGCCCTCCGACGGACTGCTGCAACAACTGCTGTGCCACACCTGGCTGGGCAATGTTCGTGAGTTACGTTCTACGGCCAAACGGTTCGTACTGGGCCTGCCACCGTTTTCAACCTCGGAGAGCGACCAACAGGATGCCCGGACCGGCCTCAAGGCACGCCTGCACTGCATCGAAAAAGCATTCATTGAAGAATCGTTGTATCGCCACCATCACTGTGTAGATACCGCGGCTATTGAACTGGGGGTCGCTAAACGCACGCTGTACTACAGGATGAAACAACTCGACATATCGCTGGTATAAGCGCCATCGCGCCCTCCAACTAGCGATTGCCTTGGCAGCCAATATTAACCTTCGCGTATCAACTGAATAGGCATACAACCCAACTGAACTGGGTGATAAGCCCCCCAGTAAAATTCAGAAACACCTAAGCCTAAAAAGTCATGGAACACTTCGCTCGCATAGGCCACATAGTTATATGTCAACATCAAGCCTCACCGTACGCTATTTCACCCCCGGGGCTTGAAGAAAGGCATATTAAATACCTCCTTAAGTTATCAGTGGAGCTCTACATGATCATAGGTTCACTTATACAAGGCATTACCAATATCGGTCACCGTGCCGATGGTTACATGAAATCGAAGTCTAAGACTCCAGATGAGATTGAAGCCGAATATATCCAGAAAAAAACCATTAGAGACACGTTAGATAATGCCTGGACCTCGTCTCGAGTAAGTCACCTTAAAGGCCTGATCGCCTCTTCCAAGGCTCAGTAACTTTGCTTGATCGATTACCTCTCAGCTCGAGAGGTAATCATCCGATCAGCTCTGCGGGCTATTTGACGTATCTCTATATAAGTTGCTTTATGCCCTGAGAGAGTGGAGAGTCCATGAGAATAATAGAAAATCAATTTTCAGACGAATTCGACGTCATCACGGCTGCCCGAACGACACCGGAACAATCAGGGCAAAGTATGGACGTCAACTTTTTCACGTCCCTGTTGGAGAGTTCACACCCGACCAACAATACCTCTGTCAGACCTGGCGACTCAGTACTTCTGACAGAAGCGTCAAAGCATCTCAGCGAATCAAGAAATGGTTTTGCAAAAATACTTCGCTCTACCAAAACAGAAATAGACGTCGAGGCGATAGCGAATTTCCCGCGCGAACTATATAACGCGCAACTTACATCACAACTGATGGTGAAATGCCTTGCCAAGACGACACAGGGTATCGACAAGATCTGCAACATGCAGTCTTAACAATGAATAACTCTCTGTTTCTCGCCTTAGCCCTGGGCATTGCATTGATATTGAGTGGCTGCAGTGATCGCGTGGAACTTCATCGCCAGCTCTCCGAACAGGAAGCCAATGAGGTGGTGGCAGAGTTGGCGGATAAACATATTCGCGCACAAAAAATCCCGGCCAAAGATGGTGTCATCGTGGCGGTTAATACTGCCGACATCGGCCGCGCTGTACGCACGCTGGAAGCCGCCGGTCTACCCAGAGTTGCCCGCGCCACGCTGGGGGATACGTTTCGCAAGGAAGGGGTAATCTCCACGCCGCTGGAAGAGCGAGCACGCTACATCTATGCCTTGTCTCAAGAGCTTGAGGCCACCTTGTCCAACATCGACGGCGTTATCGTCGCACGCGTACACGTGGTGCTGCCGGAACGCATCGCTCCAGGAGAGCCGGTCCAACCCGCCTCCGCGTCAGTGTTTATGAAGCATGATCCACGTCTGGACCCCGATAACATCCGCGCACGGGTTCGCAGAATGGTGGCGAGCAGCATCCCAGGCATGACGACGGCGGTGAACGACCCGCAAAAGCTCACCGTGATATTCGTACCTGCCACCACTTATCAAGAACAACAACGCCTGGTGTATTTCGGCCCGTTCCTGGTGCCCAGCGATGATCTCGGGTTCTGGCGAACCAGCGTCATCGCTTTGTTGCTTGGCCTGATATCGGCCGTGGCTGGCACATTGTTCGTGCGCAATCGCCGTCAGCGAGCACCTCAAGCGTCGGCCTTGGAAGGCGATTCAACGAGTTCAATTCATGGCGCCTAGCTCCGATTCCCTCATGCGTGAGCACTTGGCCTGGGCACAATGGTGGGTGTTTCCCTGGACGTCTGCCCACAAAGACTGGAAGGGCAGCGAGTATCCTGCGATTGAAGTGCTTTTTCACAGTCGGCGGTCAGCCCCAGACACCCTCACAGGGTTTTCCGCCTGCCTTCCTGCTGAACCTCACCCTACCGTGCTGCGCTTGGCCTTGAGCTCGGCGGAGCAACTCAACCTGGTGCTGACACTGGTTCACGAAACCTTCAATCCTGCCGCCACGTCCCCATTGAATGAAGCTCATCACTTGTGGTGCACGCGCCTCTCCAAGGCGCTGCCTCCCAACATGCTGCCACCCGATTCCGATCCGCTGGGACTGCTCCATAGTTGGCTTGAACCGGCTGTATGGCAGCGCCTTCGATTGCGCTTTCCCCGTCAACGCGTACGCGAGACTGAAATGACCAGCGCGCCACTCGAAAGCGCAAACAGCCGATTGAACACACTCTGGCAGGCAGTCGTCTGGCGCGTTACGACGACAGAGAACGACTCCACGCCCCTGCTCCCCTTGAGTGAGGAAACCAGCGATGTTATGCCGACACACCATTGAGCTGCCCAACGGCATCGCTGGAGCGCGATGCAGCCTTATCCTGCGCGAAGAGCTTGAAAGCTGGCAACAGGCCAACCAACTCCTGCTCCATGCCAATAACCAGGCCGATGAGTTGATAAGTCAGGCCAAGAAACAATGCGAGGCATTGCTGGAAGCAGCGTCACTGGAGATCTGGCAACGCGCCGATGCTCAACTCAAGCAGTGGGAATGCGATCGTCAGGCGATGTGCGACAACCTCGAACAATACGCGACGGCTATCACCAACCAGGCAATTCGTTGCCTGCTGGACGAGACAGTCGCTGCGCAAAGACTAAAAGCGCTACTGAAGCAATTGCTGGAGAGCCAAGTCCAGGAAATCAGCGCAACACTGCTCTGTCACCCTCATGATCTTGAGGCCATAAAAGAGGTTCTCGCTCATCACAATCGTACCTTTTGGAGCCTCCACGCTGACGAAACGATTCCCCCTCAAACCCTCGTACTGAAAACAGAAGAAGGCGACTTCCGTATCAGCTGGAACGCCATGCTCGATACTTTTTTCAAACAAGGGAAAGATTATAGGATCGAGATCTAATCCCACACGGCCAGAGACTTTATTTACATCCAACACTAAAAGCTAGTTGCTTAAATACACACTTAATCTATAGAACTTAAAGGAAAAATCATGGATTTTTTCAAAGATCAGAGTGAATCACTAGAAAGAAGTAGAAATTCTGCCTATCAGGAATATAAATCACGCTACGAAGAAGCCTTGCTATCGGAGGACGGTGAATTATTCCACAAGTTGACGACCCGCGAGTTAGTCACCCGAGAGTTCTACAATGAACACGGTAAAACTATCAACCAGATGCTCAAAACGACCCTGGAAAGCTTTCCGTAAATGAGAGATCTCGTGGGTGAATGGTTAAGCAGCGCAAAGGAACAGATCACGCTGGTTGAAGGTGACGACGAAATCACGCTGACACGTCAGGGAGGTGCTGTTCTATTAAGTGCTCAACTGACATCAACTCGTCCCGACAACACGACCTTGCAAAACTGGCTGCGTCTGGGCGCGGCCAGCCTGACTCATTTCCAGGGGACAGTGGCTCAACAAGCTGACACCGGAGCGCTCTGGCTGATTCAAATATCGAAGGTCGGGGATGGGCAGGCGCACCTGTTCGGTTGCCTCGAAGCCCTGCTCAACCAGCGCGATACCCGGCGCGCAATCGGCGCGCGCCTGGCCCGCCCCCCTCAACACGTCAAACCCACCTCGCTACGTTCACTCTCGTATTAACCAGAGAATTATCTATGTATAACACGCTCAAAAAGCCCAGCCGCTTGTGCCTTGATTCGCCTGGTGATTCATCGAAAAGAGCCCGTTGGCGCACCACGGTCTTGCTGTCCTGGCTGTTGATTCCAGCGGGAAGCACATTGGCTGCCATCCCCACCGAATGGAAAAACACCGCGTACGCTTATGAAGCCGAACATAAGCCCCTGCGGGAAGTACTGGAGGATTTCGCCCAGACCTTTGGTACACAGCTGCATGTCGAGGGGCTGCTGGAGGGTCACGTAAATGGCAAGATTCGCGCGAATACCCCGCAGTCGATGCTCGACCGGCTGGGGGTAGAACACCGGTTCCAGTGGTACTTGTACAACAACACTCTCTATATCAGCACGCTGGACCAGCAAGAATCAGCACGTCTGGAGGTCTCGTCCGAGGCCATTGCCGATCTTAAGCAAGCGCTCACCGATATCGGTCTGCTTGATAGCCGTTTCGGTTGGGGCGAGTTGCCCGCAGACGGCGTGGTACTCGTTTCGGGCCCTCGGCGCTATATCGAGCAGATCAAACATTTCAGCACTCAGCGCCGCTCTCAAGATGAAAAGCAGAGCGTGCTGAGCTTCCCGCTTAAATTCGCCAATGCTGCAGACCGTCAAGTCGATTACCGCGGCGAGAAGCTCACTATTGGGGGGGTGGCCAGCATCCTGCAAGGGTTGCTGGAGCCGCGCTCCAATTCGACCCTCGACAAGCTGAACCAGCGCTCTGCGTCACAGCCCGCGCCGCTCATGCCGAACACGCACCGACTGAATACCCCCTTACTGGGGCAGATGATGGGGACAAACGCCAACGCCGGACAGTCAGACGCGCCGCCTCCACTCACCTCGCGCGCACCCGCCTCGTCCAGCAGGATCCGCGTCGAAGCCGACGTGCGCAATAACGCTGTGTTGATCTATGACCTGCCGGAGCGTCAGGGCATGTACCACGAGTTGATCAATCAACTCGATGTCGCGCGCAAGCTGGTGGAAATTGACGCGATCATTCTTGATATCGAGCGCACGCAACTGCAGGAGTTCGGAGTTAACTGGGGGTTTCAGAACAGTCGATTCCGTGGCGGAGTCAATATGGCGCCCGGCGCCTCGTCGCAGGTGTCGATTGAAAACCGCGAGCGTTTCTACGCGGATATACGCGCGCTGGAAGCCAAGGGGCTGGCGAGCATAGTCTCCAACCCCTCCGTACTCACGCTGGAAAACCAACCGGCCGTCATCGACTTCAACCGCACCCAATACCTCACGCCCGGCCGAGAGAATGCAACTATTTTGCCGGTCACCGTGGGCACCAGCTTCCAGGTTGTCCCCCGTGTCATCACCAGCCGTGGCAGCCACCAGATCCATCTGGCGGTGGATATTGAAGATGGCAATTTCGACGAATCCAACCCCGCCCACGACAACCTCGATGTACGCCGAGGCAAGGTCAGCACCCAGGCTGTCATGGCGGAAAAGCGCTCGCTGGTGGTTGGTGGTTTCCATGTCAGCGAAAGCAGCGACAAACGCACCAAAGTGCCCCTGCTGGGTGATATCCCTCTGCTCGGCAAGACGTTTTTTTCCTCGACCGAACGGCAGAGCAATCGGCGTGAACGGCTGTTCATCCTCACCCCGCGTGTCATCGGTGACCAGGCCGATCCATCGCGCTACCTGCCTCAGGACGACCAGGCCGAACTGCAGGCAGCCCTCGCACCGTTGGCGCGGCGCTATAGCCCTCACCAGCCGGTCATCAAGCGTAGCGACATCATCAGCACCCTGGCGCACATGGTCAGCGGGCAAGTGCCCAAGGCCTTCAAAGAGGAACCGATGCCTCTGGGACTGAACACGTTGTGCAGCACCCGCGACTTACTCGCGCTGAACACCGAACGCAGTCAATGGTACGCGGGACCTGAGTACAACGTGGCGGTAGTGGTGCTGCGCAACCAGGCCAACCGCCACGTACGTATCGACGAAAAGGAATGCAGCAACTCGCAGACCCTGGCCGTCAGCGTGTGGCCGCGCGCCTGGCTCAAGCCAGGTGAAGAAGCCGAGGTATTTATCGCCATGCGCCCCGTGGTGAAGGATGAACACCTCAGCGTACCCCGCACCTCCTTGACGATCCCAACTCAGAAGGCCAAGCCATGAAACAGCGCTTAATGTGCGTAACCCTGATCGGCGCAGCACTGCTTGTCGCCGGCTGTACTCCCACCTGCAAGGGCGACTCCTGCTCACGCCCGCAATCGAGCAAGGATACATTGGTGATCTGGTGGCCACCGCAGATGCGCGCCGAGGCTGGCCCCACCGGGGAGCGGTCGGATTACCAGACTGTCTCGCTGGAACGATGAGCCGCCAGGAAATGCCCGACAATCAACGCCAGGTATTTCTGGACAACCTGGTGAGCGGCGCAGCCGCTCACCTGATGCTCGCGCCCGGCATCAAGGTATGTGCATTGCACGCCGGCAATCGCCCGGGCATGGCCTTGCAGGTCGCGCGTGAAGCGTTGCAGGCAGGACAATTGCAGCAAGTGCTGGAGCGACGCTTTGAGCGGGCCGTGGTATTCGATGGCTGTTTTATCTATCTCGACGCTCAGGGTGCCTTGGTGGTCTGGCACGCGCTGCCGGCGTCGAACGATGCGCTGGACAGGATCCTCAGTCGGATGCTGACGCTTGCCAATCTCGAAGCCTTGGACGCACGTTCCAGCCGTTGATCAACGCCGCTCCAGCTCCGGTAATTCCAGCGTCTCGCGCTTGGCGTCATCATCGAGTTCACGCAAGGTGCGGTAGATCAGCGCAACAGCCTGCAGGGTTTCGCGGGGAATGCTGGTGCCCAACGCTTTGGTATAAAGCAAGCGGGCCAGCCATACGCACTGGATGACCGGCACCTCGGCAGCCTTCGCCCGCGCAATCAACTGGCGGGCGTCGGCGTCCGTGCCTTTGCTGACCAGCAGCGGAAGCGGCGTCTTGCCAGGGCGGTAATACAGGGCGACAGCAAAGTGGGTCGGGTTCACCACCAACATATCGGCCTCCTCCAGCTTGGGCAGCTTGACCTTCGGTTCCTCCTGGGCCAATTGCTGTGCCAACGCGCGGCGCTGGCCCTTCACATGCGGGTCACCTTCCATGTCCTTGTGCTCTTTGACCATCTCGACCTGGGTCATGCGCATGCGTTTGGCGAAGAAGTGCTTCTGCAAGGAAAAGTCGATAAAGGCCAGTACCAGCAACAATGCAAGGCAGGCATGCAGCAGATGGCGGAACAACGCAATCAATGCCACGACGTAAGTTTGCAGATCGCTGTTTGCCAGGTTGATCAACGTCCCAAGAGAGGGCCAGACCACCACGTACACAATCACCCCCAAAAGAAACGCTTTGGCGACGCTCATCAACAGGTTCATCAGCGACTGTGCAGAAAAAAACTGTTTGAGTTGGCTGATCGGGTTGAGGCGATTGAAATCGAGCTTCAGTGTCTCGGGGGCAAACAACACTCCGAACTGCATCCAACTGCCGATCAGCTTCGCGGCAATCGCCACGCCTGCCATCAACAGGGCGAATGAGAAAAACACCACCAGGCTTTCAATCAGCACTTCTTCCAACGCCCGCACAAAGGGTTGGTTGAGGCGTGAGATCGGCAACAACATCAATTGCTGGAAGCGTTGCAAGCTGGGTTCGGCGGTCAACAAGGCGATCTCACTGATGGCCGTGAGCACCAGTAACTTGGCCACATCCTGACTTTGAGCGACCTGGCCTTTGTTGCGCTGGTCACGCAGCTTCTTGGCTGAAGCCGGGTGCTTTTTTTCCCCCGAGTCACTCATGGCATCGGGGCCTTGAATAAAAGGCCCAGCGAGTGCTTCAGGTCACCCAGTTGGCTCATACGCCCAACCATCAGGTCCTGCAGCAGCGCAAAGTACAACAGCAGAAAACCGATACCCGCCAGGCACTTGACCGGCGGCGCCAGCGTACTCACCTGTAACTGCTGACTGTAGACCCCCAGCAGCGCGATGCCGAACTCCAGCAACAGCAGCACCGCGATAAACGGCGCAGCGTAGAGCATCATATGCATGAAGGTGTCGCCCAGCAGGTCGGCAAATACACGCATGCCATCAGGTGCCGGGAGTGGAAACCACACAGTGGGCGGCCAAATCAGGTAACTGTCCCAGATCACCTGGGTCAACGCGCCTAACCCCAGGGTGGCCATCAACAGAAAAATCGCCAGTTGCTTGAACAAGTGCCCTATCGGCGTTGCATCCGGCCCCAGCGAAGGGTTGAGCTGACCACCCGCCAAGGCCCCACGCTGGTTATCCAGCAGCGCGCCCACCGACTCGAACAGCCAGAACGGCATCGACAGCAATATCCCCAGCAGCAACCCCAATGCCACCTCCTTGAGTACCAGCGCACTGAGCAGGAGTGCGGAGTAGCCCTGGCCTTCCAATGTCGCATGAATGCCTGGCGCGGGTATCAGGGCCATGACCATCACTACGACGTGCCTGGGCATGCCGCGTATATGCTGGAAACAGAACGCTGCCACCAGCATGCCACAGGGGTAAATGCGCGCCATGCCGATCACCAGGCTGGGCAGGAACTCTAGATATAGCAGCACAGGGCAGGCCTCAGTTCAGGGCCGATCGGCCAATCATATCGAAGGTCAGGTTGATCAACTGGATCAACTCCACGCCAATCCAGCGCCCGGTCAGGATCAGTGTGACCCCTACCGCCACCAGCTTGATGCCAAAGGGCAGCGTCTGGTCTTGTATCTGCATCAGCGCTTGCACCAAGGACGTCAGCACACCCACTACCACCGCGACAATCAACGGTGGCGCCGACAACACAACCACCAGCAACATGCCTTGCTTGAACAGCACAATCGGTTCCATACGCCCCTCAGAGATAGGAAAGGAACAGACTGTCGAGCAAGCGCGACCAGCCCGATACCAATACGAACAGCAGCAATTTGAGCGGCAGGGAAATGGTCATCGGCGAGACCATTTGCATGCCAAGCGCCAGCAGCAGGTTGGAGACAATCAGATCGATCACGATGAAGGGGATATAGATCAGAAAGCCGATCTCGAACCCCGCCTGCAATTGCGACAGCACGAACGCGGGGATCAGCAAAATCAGATCTTCACGCTGCACCTCCTGCGCCATTTTCTCTGGCCACAGGCGCGCGGTGTTATCCAGCAGGTGCGTCAGCACATCCGGATCCACGTTGCGCAGCATGAACGCTCGCAACGGTTTGATGGCCTCATTGCCCGTCTGCAACAGCGTTTGCACATTGCTCGTATCCAGGGGCGAGGCCTTGACGTTCTCGGCGATCTCGTAACCCACTGGCGCCATGATGAACAGCGTCGCAGCAAGCGCAATGCCATTGATGGCCATACCTGGCGGCACCTGCTGCACGCCGATGGCGTTGCGGGTAATCATCAGCACAATGACAATCTTCAAAAACGCTGTGCAGATGATCAACAGCATGGGCAGCAACGACAGCGTTGCCAGAAATACCGCCAGGACTATGGGGTCGAGCCCTTGAAGGATCATTGGCCGAACATCACATGAGACAACTGCAAACCCAGGCGCCCATCCACCTCGACCAACTGGCCCTGGCCAATGGCGCGGTCGCCATAAAAAAGCCCCGCCATGCCGGGCGAATAACCGGCAATGCCCAACACCGAGCCGGGCGCGAGGTTGCGCAACTCGCCGAGGGTAAGGTTCAGCGTTCCGCAGCGCACATTCAGCGCCACGCTCAACGCCTCGAATGGCTCTTGACCAAATACGTCCAGCACCGGTTTATCCTCCTCATGCGCCGAGTAATGGGGAGCTGCAAAATTGTCGTCCACAGGCGAGTCCTCGATAGAAGTAAGCGTCAGACACAACGGCCCGGTGTCATCGTCAATGCGGCCGTGCAACCGCTGCCTGCCAACCTGCACGTAGCCGGTGCCCTGGGCGGAAAAAAAACGCGAGTCGAGTACCAGCACATCACCGCTGCGCAAACTGCGCGCCTGCGCAATCGGTAATTGCGCATGCCCCAGGGTCACGGCGATTGCCAGTTGAAACCGTGCCGGCAACGCTGCCGCTGTGGCGCGCCAAGGCCCTGCCTCACATAACGCCAGGAAGGTTTCGGGGGTCAGCCACACGTAGCCCTCAACCCGCGACGCGCCCTGGGTCACGCTGAGCCGGCAGCCAAACCCCTTGGGTCGATGGGTTTCCAGCAAACGCACATAACCCAGCAGCTCCCGCACCTGGGGACTCATATGGTGCTGGTACAACGCCCAGAACCAGGAGTCCGGGTCGTTGCCAAACTGCGCCAAGGTCACCGGGCACTCACCCAGCAGACTGAGCAGCGGCCCGGCGTCAGCAAACGCCAGTACCCCACGTACCGTCTCAAAGCACACGGCCTTGTCTTGCGCAGGGGCACTCCCGGGTTCAAGCAGCAACTCGCCGTCCTGCCCGACCACCTTAAACGGCAGGCGCAGGCCGCGCCCCAATCGACGGCGCGCGGCAGCCGTATCGCCATTAACCAAGGGAAATGTCAGCTGCGGCATCAGCATGCACAACCGACGCTGGGCACAAGCAAGTTCACCGGCTGTCCCAACGCAACCGCGAATCGGCCCTCACACTGTTGGCGTACACCGCTGAGCCAGCGTGCCGTCGTGTGTTGCTCGGCCTCCAGCTCGATCGTCCAGGCCCCCTGTTCGCGGCGCACACTGGCGTTGATCCGTCCCAGGCGAGGCAAGTACAACACCGCCTGCAACGGCCATTGCGACGCTGACTGCAGACGAGGTGCCAGTTGTTCGGCAAGTGCATCGATATGAGCTATACCGGCGGATGCCTTCTTGCCCGATAAGGAAGCCCCAGCGCCTCCCCTCTCTTCGGTAAACAGTTGGGCGAAGAATCGCCCGAGTTCCACAGGCACGCCTGCCGTGGCCCCCGGTTCCTCACGTGTCTCGCGTGGGCGCGGACGCTCAGCGGGTTTATTTGAAACCTCGGTCATATCTGCTCCTGAGCAAGTAAAAGGGATAACTCCTGAAGCTTTTCCACCTGCCGCAGGTATTCCGTGACCTGTTTCTGGGCGCTGCCAACACGACTGTTCCTTTCATCCTGCTGGCCCTGCAATGCCTCCAGACGGCCCATCTCCTGCCGAGTACTGTCAGACAGGCAGCGCTCCTGTGCGCCCCAGGATTTCAAGTCCCTCAGAGTCAGTACCTGGCCTTGATGCTGGCTGAGCAATTGAGCACTTTGCAGGGCCTCCTCCTGCCGAGTCTGCTCAAGCGTGTCCTTGGCCTGCTGGATATTGGCGAGCAGGGCCTGTTGGGCACGTTTCGCCTCACGCAGGGCGCGCTCGGCGCGGTCAGCCCTATGCCTGCGAAGGCGCCGCAGCGTCTCGACTTCACCGAGAAGCTCATCAGAATGGGACATGGGCGGTCAGATCCTTAAGTTGCTCCAGCGTCGTAAACATCGGCGTAGGCTCACGCAGGTCCTGGCGCAGAAAGCCATCGACCGCCTGACGGCTGTCCACGGCCAAATCGGTCAGGGCATCGTTGCCGGGCTGGTACTCCCCCAGCTTGAGCATCAACTCGATCTGTTGGTACGCCGACAGCAACCGTCGCAATGCCGTACCTGCGCGAATATCCTCGGGCTCTGCGACGTTGCTCAAGATGCGCGAAAGGCTGGCCAACACATCCACCGCCGGGTAGTGCCCACGCTCGGCCAATTTGCGTGACAGCACGATATGCCCATCGAGCAGCGAGCGAACTTCATCGGCCACCGGATCGTTCATCGAGTCCTGCTCAATCAGCACCGTATAGATCGCAGTGATCACGCCATCACGCGTCAATCCGGCACGCTCTACCAGCCGTGGCAGCAGGCTGTATACCGAAGGAGGCAAACCTCCGCGCCCCAGGGGTTCGCCGCAAGCCAGGCCGATTTCGCGTTGCGCCCTGGCGAAACGGGTCAGGGAGTCAATCAGCAGCAATACCCGCTTACCCTTGCGCCGAAAACCTTCGGCCAATGCCGTCGCCGTGAACGCGGCCCGGGCGCGCTCCATGCTGGAGCGATCGGAGGTGGCGCACACCAGTACCGCTTTGGCGCGTAACGAGTCATCGAGCTCATGGTCGAGAAATTCACGCAGCTCCCGACCTCGCTCGCCGATCAGGCCGAACACGATGACGTCACAGTCGACGTTACGCGCGATCTCGGCCAACAAGGTGGTCTTGCCACAACCGGCCCCGGCGAACAGCCCCACACGCTGCCCCTCGCCAAGCGTGAGCAGGCCATCGATCGAACGCACTCCGGTGGCCAGCGCACGGTTAATCCTCGGTCGCTCGGTGGGCAACGGCGCTTCACACAACACCGCACTGGTATCGGGTAAGTCCGCCTCGACAAACGCGCTGGCCCCCTCCCCCGTGATCGGCCTCCCGAAACCATCCAGCACCTGACCCAATAAGGCACTGCTGACCTGCACTCGATGGGAGACTCCCAGGCGCTCGACACTGGCGCCGACGCGCACGCCTTCCAGGTGTCCCAAGGCACTGAGCACCGCATCCTGCTCATCGAAACCGACGATCTCGGCGAGCATGTTTTCGCCCGGTCTTTTTTCCACCTGGCATAAGTCGCCAATACGCGCCTGGGGCAATCGGCATTGCAGCAACATGCCGTTGACACGCTGGATGCGACCTCGCATCGACACCGGCGCAAAGCCGGCCAGGGACTGGGACTGGCGCTGCTGCCAGGCCTCAAGACGCGCTTGCAGATCCACACTCACCAGCGCACCTCGTAACGGCGCGCGCCATCGAAGACGACCTTGTTGTTGTCGATCTGCACCAGGCGCAGCCCTTCCACTTCGTCACCCAAAAACAGTCGGTCGCCCTGATCCAGGACCACGTGACCATTCGGCCCACCGACGATCTGCACAATCCTGAACGGCAGTGCGCCATCGTGCACACGCACACGGCTGATCACCGGCACCGAGCTGTCGAATTGCTCACCAAAACGGCTGAGCATGCGCGCCACCAACTCCATTTCGTCATGGGAGACATCTCCGCTGAGCGCCACCTGGCCATTGATCACTTGCAAGGTGACCCGCTGACTCAGCTCGCGCTCGCTGAGCATCTTCAACAGCTGCTGGCGTACGGCAACAGACGAAGCCAATTCCTGCTTCTGAACCACGGGCGGCACCATTAGAGACGCCTGTGCCTCGCGGTCCTCTTCGGAGTCCATGCCCACTACCAGGATGATTAACGCCGCCACCAACACCAGGCTGATCAGGCGCCTTTGCTGCACGTGCGAGATTGACGATAACTTCCGCGCTTGCGCAGGCTCATTGGCCGGTAGCGTCGCTACCGTCTCAGGAAGTGCGGGTTGGGGCCATGGCTGCTCGGCCAAGGTGACGCACAGGCGCACGTCCCCCAACGAAAACGGCACGTTCAGCTCCAGTCTGGCGATCTGCGCCAGTACCTGGCCGTCGGGGTCTCGCAACAGCCCGGCTTCGGCCTGCACCGACCAGTTGCCGTCGATAAACCGCAGGAGCGCATGCTGCTCGACGACTCCCGGATCGTTCAATATCAGGTCAGCGTCCGCGTGAGCCCCCATGCTCCATTGCTCGCCAAACAACGGTAAAGCAGCGCCTTGGCGCTGCCCATCAAGCACCCTTAACTCAAACATCATCGAGTCCTCCGCGCTGGCCAGGGCCAAATACTCATGCCACCGCACCACGCATCAGCTCGTCCTGGCCCAGGTCAATGCGCCCCAGCACTTTGACCTTGGAGGTACTTCCCAACTCGGCAAACGACAGCACCGGCACATGGTTGAACTCTTCCAGCAGCAAAGTCCGTAAGGGGCTACGCAGGTCCTGCGCCACCAGCAGCACGCTCTTGCTCTTGGGCCTTAGGACAAAAGCCTGGTTGAGCAGGTTGACCAATGCTGCGCTGTGGTCGTCATCAAGCGCGAAAAACACCCCGGTCTGGGTCTGGCGCAATCCCTCGCGCAGGGTGTTTTCAGTGTGCGGTGACAACAGCCAGGCATGCAGGCCGTCGGCCTCGCTGTACTGGTGGAAAATCTGCGCCTTGAGCGCAATCCGCGCGTAGTCGGCCAGTGCTTCCGGTTCACGCTCATGCTGGCCGTACTCGATCAGCGATTCGACAATCAGCCGCACGGCCCGCAGCGGCACACCTTCACTGGCCAAGCGTTGCAACACCGAGGAAAAACGCGACAGCGGCATGATTCGCTGCAGTTCCTGCACCAGTTCCGGCTGGTTGTGCTCCAGCCAACTGAGGATCGACTTACTCTCCTGGATCCCCAGGAACTGCGGCCCGCTGAGCATCATGGCCTGCTTCATGCGTTCGATGATCAGGCTGGTCGCAGTGAAGCGCTCCAGTTGCGGATCATCGAGCAGTGGATCATCCGGTGCCAGCCAGACCCAACTCTGTTCATCACGCTCAACCAGCCCCGGTATTGCGTGCTCAGGTTCAACCGTCAACGCATTACGCTCAACGGCCAGGCGGCTGACAATCGATGCCCTGACCATCGGCACTTCATGCACACAGAAACGCATTTCGTCAGCGGCCAACGAGTCATCGAGTTCAACTTCGAATGGCGGCAGGGTCAGGCCGATATTGGCAACCAACGCATTTCGCGCCTGGCGAATCCCATGAATAAGCTCGGTCACCTCAGGCGTGCCACGCAAACTCGGAGGGAACTGCAATAGATAGGGGCGCGACGGATCGAACCCGCGCAAGTCCTCTTTTCCGTTCTCTTCGGGTCGAACGGCGTCGGTGGTTTCGGACCCCGGCTCTGCTTCTCGCTGACGCCGGCGCATCAGGTAGTACCCCAGGCTGCCGGTTACCAGCGAAATAAAGATGAATACCCCGGTAGGCATACCGGGCACTATGGCAAACGCAAGCATCCCCACTGACGCGATCATCCAGCTCTTGGGCTCACTGGTCATTTGCCGGGCAATTTCGGCGCCCATGTTACTGACGCCCTTACGCCCATCCGGCGCTACGCGGGTGATGATCATGCCGGCGGTCAGGGAAATCAGCAGCGCCGGAATTTGCGCAATCAGGCCATCGCCGATGGTCAGCACCGAATACAACGCCATCGAATCGGCAGCGCTCAAGCCGTACAGAAACATCCCCGTGCAGAAGCCACCCAACAGGTTGACCACGACGATAATCAGCCCCGCGATAGCGTCGCCCTTGACGAACTTCATGGCCCCATCCATCGCGCCGAACAACTGGCTCTCACGGGACAACTGCTCGCGTTTGTCGCGTGCTTGCGTGCCGTCAATCAGGCCGGCACGCAAGTCGCTGTCGATGGACATCTGCTTGCCCGGCATCGCATCCAGGCTGAACCGCGCCGCGACCTCGGCAACCCGTTCCGACCCCTTGGTGATCACCAGGAAGTTAACCAGGGTCAGGATCAGGAAAATCACCATCCCCACCGCCAGGTTGCCTCCCACCACGAAGTTGCCGAAGGCCTCGACGATGTCACCCGCGTCTTGTTCCAGCAGGATCAGACGCGTGGTTGCAATCGACAGGGCCAGTCGAAACATGGTGGTCAACAACAGGATCGACGGGAACGACGAAAACGCCAGGGGGCCCGGCAGGTAAAGCGCAAGAACAATTAACAGGCACGAAATACAGATATTGAGGGCGATCAGAATATCCACCAGCCAGGTGGGCAGTGGCACGATAAAGATAAAGACGATAGACATGACCACCACGGCGCCCAACACCTCGGCGCGCTGTACCACTTTGAGCAATCCGCGGTTGATGGCCGACAGAACTGTCACGTCTCGGGCCTCGGCTCACCGGCTAACCGTTTGGGCCCGCGCAAGTGCAGGTCCAACCCGTCCATCGCCAACACAAACAGAGCCAGGGCCTGCGTACGCAGGTCGCTTTCAGACCACCAGGCCAAGGGCATCCTTTGGAACACAGGGTAAAGCTCTTTGAGTACGGCCAGTTGACGTAGAAACGAGGCACCTCCCAGATCCTTCGCCAGTCGCAGCATTTCTTCGGACTCAATGCCGCTGCCGGCGTAAGCCAGCAAACGCTGCAACAGGCCTACTGGGTCATGCTCAATGGCCAAGTGCTTCATCAACTCTTCGCACTCGGCCAACACGGCGCTCAATTGCCCGCAGCTTTGCAGGCCCAACAGCAAATTGCGCAACTGATGCGTGGGCTTTGACGACACGTTGGCCGCAATGTCATCCGCCAACGCCTTACGCATCACATTAAGCCCGATGTGGAAACGCTCGACCCCGTATTCCTCCAGTAGGGCCTTCATCATCGCCCCCAGGGACGGGCGATTGACCACAGTGTCGTAGTAGAGCGTACGCAGTACCTGGCGCTCCTGCGGGTCGGCTGCGGCCGACTGCAACACCAGGGCAATGTCCAGGCGTGCCTGGATCACTCCTTTGAAACGGGTTTCAAGCTTGGCAATAGCATCGTGCGCCAACCTAGCCTCGGGTTGACGCGCCTCACTGTCTGCCCTGGCCTCCACATACTTGAGCACCACGAACGCGCGCGCCGGGTCCCCCCCCGTAAGCTCCAGGAGTTTTTCGACAGTGGGCTCATGCTGCAATTGCTGCCTGATGCGCCGTGAAACGGACGCCAGGCTCTCCTGGGCTGGATGGCCAAGCTGATCATAAAGTTGCGACAGCTGTTGAGTTGGGAGCACCCGCATCCCCATCGTCCGCTCACTCAACGCTCGGCTGTTGAACGCCACCTCCTGGGCGAACAGATGTGCAAGCTCATCAGTGCCCTTCGCGGGCGCGGGCACTGGGGTATGGCTGATAACCGCTTGATCCAGGAGACGGAGTGTTTGCACATCGTTGTTGGATTCAACTTTCATGGGCGCGCCAGTACAGGAAGAGTGTTTGCCTGTGTGGCAACGCCCTGCCATACGGTTCCATCAAAATCCGCTCGCACAACGAATTTGAAAAAACTTGCAAAAGCCTTCGACGCGCTGTGCAAACCACTGCATAAAAACGCTTCGATAAAAATTATTTATATATATAAATCATACACTTAAATATTTTTTAGGCTTGGCACAGGGAGTGCTAAAGGGACCTGTCGACACCCGCTCGACTGCGTCTACCCTAAGGAAAAAAAACATGAATATCCCTATTGAAGCCTTAGCTAACCTCGTTGGCAGCTCGCCTCAATTCATGCTTCACCTGACAGACGACCAGCATAAAAAACTCAAGCGCTTCATCCAAAAACGCGTACTCAACCCGGAAGATGCGGATGATCTTCTGCAAGTGACGTACCTGGAAGCCTGGCGCAACCGCGAGCGCTTCTGCGGTAACGCCTCGCCCAGCACCTGGATGTGTGGCATTGCACAGAACCTGATCCGCAATCACTTCAGGCGCATGTATGCCAAACCCGTGCATTGTGAATTTGATGAGTCGTTGTGGCATGGCCAGGAAGAAAACAACAACCTGGATTGGGAGTTTGAGATCAACCGCCGCCTGGAGAACACCCTGAGCGCCATCGACCACCTGCCGACGGAAATGCGCAAGACCATGTACGCCTCGCTGGAAACCGACGGTAGCTACCAGGACACCGCCGACGTATTGGACATCCCCATCGGCACCGTTCGCTCAAGGCTGTCGCGAGCACGCGAACAACTCAAGCGCGCCACTCACAACCCATTTCAACCGTAAATCTGGCTGACGAGCCAAGTGTTGGGCGACAGGGATATCCGCCCAACCGGTATCAGTCCTTCTTCGTGGATGGCAGCAAGATCGCCAATAACCCCACCCGCAAAACCACACATCCGCTCGAAACACCACGGGCGATCAATCCAGCGCCAGCAGGATCAACGGGCAGGTTCGCCCGGTGGTTGAGGGATTGCTTGAAGCCATAGGCATCACTTCACAGGAGAAGTGAATCAGCCACCACTCGTCGCCCAACCCACTCGTTTCCGTTAAACAATTGAAAGCGTAGATAAAAATTCAAAATAAATGCTTGACGCATTCCCGTTCTACGCGAATAATGCGCGCCACTTGGCTACATAGCTCAGTTGGTTAGAGCATAGCATTCATAATGCTGGGGTCCGGGGTTCAAGTCCCTGTGTAGCCACCAAGTACCGATCCATAGATGTCTACAGCAGTCTATGAATCACCTCAAGAAGCCCGCCTAGTGCGGGCTTTCTTGTTTCTGGCTGTTCACCTCTGTCTACCCCTATCCTTCCCCTCCGTGTATGCCCACGTGTATGCTTCATAAATAATTGAACTGAAGGCATACAAGGATGAAACGCACCGATATCAAGCGGCGCCCTCTCGCTGACACTACACTTTCCAGCCTGGAGCCTGAGGCCGGGACATACCGCGAACTAGACAGCCCAGGGCTGTATTTCAGGGTCAAGCCAAACGGCCAAAAGTCCTGGGAGTTACGCTACAAGAAGCCAGACGGCAAATGGTCATGGCTTGGTCTTGGCGGCTACCCGGAAGTAGGCGGCGCTTTCGCTCGGCAGAAAGCGGCTGATCTACGCGCAGACGCATCTGAAGGTAAGAACCCAATCACCTCCAAGAAAGCTCGCCAAGCCGCCGAGATCGATGCGGCCAACGACACCTTTGAGGCATTGGCAAGGGAGTGGCACACGTCTCGTCTGAGCGGCTGGGATGCTGGTACGGCCAAAAGGATACTTGGCGCACTCGAACGCCATGTATTCCCCCCACTCGGTAAACGCCCCTACACCTCGATCATGTCGATGGAGTGGATGGAGCTATTGAGAGGGCTTGAGCGTCAGGGGATTCTGGAACAGATGAGCCGTGTGAGGGCTTACTGCAAAGATATTTATGACCTGGCTCGCGTGACGGGCAGAGCCGTCAACAACCCTTTGGAGGGTGTGCATAAATTTCTGTCCTCGGGAAAGGCAGAGAACTACGCCCACGTCTCCCCCGATGAGCTTCCAGGATTACTCCGAGCGATACGCTCCTATCCCCACGCCAAAGATGTTCAGCTCGGCTTGAGGCTGTTGACCCTGATGGCTGTACGCCCCAGCGAACTCCGAGAGGCACAATGGGTAGAGTTCGATTTCGATAAAAGACTGTGGACCGTTCCAGTCGAGCGCAAGGGTCGCAAGAAAGGCCGTGAGCACCTGGTGCCACTCTGCATTCAAGCAGTGGAAGCACTGTTAGAGCTTCGGCAAATAACCGGCGCTTACCCACTCCTGTTTCCAGGTCGAAGCGACCGCACCAAACCCCGAAGCGATACCGTTTTTCTTATGGCACTCCGGCGCCTTGGTTACGAGGGCCGGCAGACAGGTCATGGCTTCCGCCACATCGCCAGCACAATCCTCAACGAGCATGGCTATCCTGCTGACCATATCGAAGCCCAACTCAGCCACAAGGCACAAGGTATTCGAGGGATTTACAACAAGGCTCAGTACCTTGAGCAGCGCACGCAGATGATGCAATGGTACGCCGACCATCTTGATTCCCTAGAGGCCGGAAATGTGGTGCAAGGTCAATTTGAGAAGGTTGTATGAAGTTGTTAACCCTACACCCTCTCAAAAGTCGTGTTACGGGTGTTACGCGCGTTACGCCAACCAATAACCCATTGTATTTAATGAATATATTTAGCGTTACACGCACTACAAAGCTTCCGAACGCCACGTGTTACATCGAGCAGTCGTGTTACAGAAAAGCCACACCCGCAACCCTGCTGGCATCGGCGTTTCCGTTTGCGAATTGCTGTAACGGCCTATCGCCTTCGGGGCGGCGGGGATATCTAAATGGACTTTGAGCAGTACATCGATGCAGAAGAGCTTGAGCTCGAAATCGCAGGCTTTGATGTAACGTGCCTGGTGTGGGATCAGGACGACGTCGAGGCAGCCGTTCGCAGTCTTGCACTGTTTCCGCAGTTCAAAGAACACTTCAAAGGTGCCTTCGATCTGATCAACACCGCCACATCGTTCTGGCTTGAGGAGGGTTCCTACTCCCCGGGTGCAGAGTTGATTACACGAATCCTGTACTCCCGACGTGATGCCATCTACGACCATGCCGACTCTACGGAAGCAGGCTCATTGCCAAGCGTGATTCGAGGGCTCCTTAGGGTCAGCTGTTCCGCAGAAGATTCACAGCTCGTGGCTACCTACGCCCTAGTACTTGGAACACAGGCCGTTGAGATGCTCGCAAATTGGCTGTTCGACCTTGAACTCGCGACCTACGACATTGATGCAGACCTGATAGAGCAACTGAGACATGACTCACCCCGCCAGTACCTTGCCCTGATTAAAAAGGAGCGGGATCGCAGCAGCGGGAATGAGATCAGGGTACGAGAAGAATTCGCGACGTTACTAGGCGAGGCGAATCAAGCGCTGCTGATGGCGAGTCTTTATCGCCAGGTGGAGCAGATGGATGTGTTCAAAAAAGGCTTTAACACATCAAGCCTGATGCACCGAATTCTCGACGACGCTTTCTCGACAAAGGCGACGAAGAGGGGCCAGGAAGCGGGCAATGGGAACCGCAATCCCGACTCAGCGATAAAAACCGCCGCTATGAATAGGCGAGCAAAAATCAAGGCAGCCGCAGAGCAAATCATCAGTGGTCGGAAAAGTGAAAAGCGCAGTCTCACCGACGCTGAACTGACCAATCTGCTTTTCGACCAAGCGGGCAACGGCACTAAAAAAACCATTCGAGAACACTTGATCGCTCTTTGCCTTAGACCTCTGAAATAAAAGGGAGCAGACACAGTCCACTCCCCCTCCCCTGCGTAGCGTATGACCCGTTGTCTCAATTAACAAAGGGTTAGCTCGCTATGACTACCGTATTAAAAGCAATTCCCTCGCATGATCCCTCAATGACCCTCATCCGCATGCCCGAGGTCATTTCAATCGTAGGGCTCGCACGCCCGACTATCTACAAGCTGATGCGTCAACCTGAAAGCGGATTCCCGTTGCCGGTAAAGCTGAGTAACAGCAATGCCCGAAGCGCTCCGGTTGCGTGGGTTTTGGGGGAAGTTCAGGCATGGACACGGGCACGCATCGCAGCCCGCGATCAGGTGGCAGCATGAAAATTCGTGTTGCTAACAGGGCCATCTTGCAGCCCTTTTCTGTACTCAGAACAGTCGGTTTCTCGTCGCGATGGATGCAACGTTTTGAGCGTTACCGCACAGAGCAAAAACGCCTGAACCGGGACGTGATGGTGATGCGATGGAGAGATGGCATCTGGTGCGCCTTGTCAGTTCCCTGCCAAGCCCCTCAAGCGATCATCGTCGACGAAGGCCAACAAATCGACGCCTACGAGGATGCGCGCGCCTGCCTCGAAGGTGACCTGCTGCCCTTTGTTTCCCTTCGCTGGGATATCCATGCCTGAAACGAAAACGCCCCCGGCGGCAACCGGAGGCGTTGAGGTAAATCTACATGCCTGATCAATTTATGCCGCATCGAAAAAATCCGCAAGCGTTCCGGACAGTTGCACTTTCAAAAAACCGGCGTTACTCTCTGGCAGTCGCTGCAAATTCAGCGACCGGGTTTGGCGACCCGATCTACAATAGGCGCACAGGCGCCCCCATTACGATTGCAGGCGCTTTTTTTGTGCCCGCATTCACGTGTTATGGCTGCTGTGCGTGGGAGACCTTCGGGTCTGCCGGGTTCCTATTGTCCCGGTTCGCCAACCTGCGCACAGCTGCCACCCTAATTCGTTTGGCGACGAAGTGTGGCAGCTCCTCAACAATAGGAGTTTCGCCCCATGCACGCCCTCAGTCCGTCCAAAATTCGCGCCGCCGCTCACCGAGCAATGGCTCTCGCCGCTTTACACGCCAACTCCAGCCTAGCTACACGCCTTTCCCGTTACAACGCCCATATGTCAAAGGCTCGCGCCCTGGAAGCCGCAGGGGGTGCCCAATGAGCATGCTCCCAGGCTTCTCACTTCCCGAGGATCTGCTCTGCGTCAGCCAGGACGCTGAAGCCGGTATTCCCATTGATGCCATCACCTGCGCCCTCGACCGTGCCGACTCAGTTCTGATGCTGCTGGAAGATCATTTAGACGGCGATAAACCCGTACTCTCCAACCGCGTGCTGTCATCCGTTATTTGGGACGTGCGCGGCACCCTGGGTCTGATCAAAACACTCGCCTTGTACGGTGACGCCTCCTCTGTGCCAATGGGCCAGAAAGGCGGTGCGCTGTGAATACTGCCAACACTCTCGGGCGTGCCGAATTCTCATGCGTTGCCAGCGGTACTCAAAAGCTGTTTAGGGTCAATGCAGGCGTGCCAATCGAGGACGCACTTGAGGCCATATCGCTATTTCAGTACTACGCCAATCAACTGACCCTCGACGCAGCCATGAGTAACGAAGGCGAGCGGTTCAGCTGGCCTGCTCTCTACCTAGGCGAAATGGCAAAAGCGCTGATCGATGACGTAAACGATGCGCTGTATGCAACGAGGACAACACCATGACTCAGCGCACCGGCAACACCTCAAAACGACCCAGCTTTGCAGACGTAAAAAGTGCTGCCCTTAAGAACATCGACCGCGTCCTTACTCACTGGCTTCCAAACGGCAAACGCGTCGACGGCGGCAAAGAATACACAGCACCGAACCCGACGCGCACAGACAAACGTGCAGGCTCACTCAAGGTCAATTTGAGCAAAGGCACCTGGGCGGATTTTGCCACCGGTGATAAGGGAGGAGACCTGATCGACTTGGTGCGCTACATCGACGGCGGCACGGACGTTGAGGCCTGCAAAAAGCTGGCGGATCTGCTCAATGTTACCGCTGGCTCTGCGACCACCAAAAGCGCACCGGCCAAAAGTGCAACGCCGGAGTGGATCGCGATTCAACCGATCCCGGCCGAGGCCATGAACAAATGCCCAGCTAAACACCGGCAACACGGTGTTCCGTCCAAGTTGTGGATCTATCGCGACGCACAGGGCCAGCCGGTCATGGCGCTGTATCGCTTCGACCTCGGCCCAGACGAAGACGGCAAACTGCGAAAGGTCTTTGCACCGTTGACCTGGTGCAAGCGCCCCGATGGGCAAACCACGCAATGGCGCTGGCAAGGATTGCTGGAGCCTCGACCACTGCTACGCCTGGATGAGCTGTCACAGCGGGCCGATGCGCCTGTGGTGCTGTGTGAAGGCGAGAAGGCTGCTGATGCCGCCGCGGAACTGATGCCCGACTACGTCGCCACCTGCTGGCCGAACGGCTCCAATTCTTGGCACAAGGCCGACCTGACGCCACTCAAAGGACGCACGGTGGTGCTGTGGCCGGATAACGATGCCAGCGGGAAGACCTGCATGGGCGCTATCGAGCTCAAGTTGATTGAGCTAGGTGTCGCTTCGGTACAACGAATCTCGCTCGACGTGTTCAAGCTCAAGCCCAGCAGCAAAGGCGGAAAGCCCACGCTCATCAAGGGTGGAAAATGGGCAGACGGCGACGATGCAGCGGATGCGTTAGCCAAAGGCTGGACCGCTGCCCACGTCGCCGAGCTGGTGCGCAGCGGTGAGTTTTTCGGCACTGTCGCTGAGTCCACTGAACCTAAAGAACAGAAGGCCACGGCGCTCGCCAAACGCCCCGCGAAATCGAAGAATGATCTGTTGCCGGGCGGCTTCCGACTGACCGCTGAAGGGGTGTTTTATTCCGGCGATGATGGCGAGGCGCGCCCCGTCTGTTCGCCTCTCGAAATCATCGCTCGCACTCGCGACGACAAAGGCCACAACTGGGGCTTGTTGGTTGAGTTCGATGACCCGGACGGCGCTAAAAAACGTTGGAACATTCCAGCCCGAACCATGACCGGTGACTTCGGCAAGGACGTACTAGGTCCACTGGTAGACATGGGTTTGCGCCTTGCAGGAAGTCGATCCGGGCGTAACGCACGCAATGATCTGCAGAGTTATCTCGGCGGCTTTGACAGCGCCCAGCGCGCCCGCTTGGTGACGCGTTTGGGCTGGCACGACAACGCCTTCCTTTTGCCCGAACAACAGATCGGCTCGCACGCTGAGCACCTGCATTTTTATGAGGCCGGTGCGCAGCTGCCTCCGATCAGCGAGGCGGGCTCTCTGGAGCAATGGCAGCAGCAAATCGGCGCGCTGTGCGTTGGCAACCATCGCTTGGCGTTTGTCGTCTCTGTGGCCTTTGCAGGGCCTCTGCTAAACCTGCTGGGGCATGAGTCAGGCGGCTTCCACCTTTACGGCGACAGCTCTGGTGGCAAGACCACTCACCTACAAGTCGCCGCCTCGGTTTACGGTGGGCCGCGTCTGGTGCGTTCATGGCGATCGACAGATAACGCCCTGGAGTCCATCGCATCCGCCCATTCAGACGGGCTCCTGGTGCTGGATGAAATCGGGATGTGTGACCCGCGCATCATTGGGGAAACCGTGTACATGCTCGGCAACGGCACCGGTAAGGCTCGGGCGAATGATCGAGGACAAGCGGGCCGACAGGTGCAGGAGTGGCGCTTGCTGTTTCTTTCGACCGGCGAGAAGACATTGGCGCAACACATGGCAGACGCCAACAAAGAGCTGAAAGCCGGTATGGAGGTGCGCATGCTCGCAGTGCCTGCGGATGCCAGCAAAGGCCTCGGAATGTTCGATGTGCTGAACGGTTTTGAGGACGCTGCAGCCCTCTCCGATGCGCTCAAGGCGCGTGTAGCCAAATACTACGGCACGCCTCTCACCGCCTTCCTGCACGCACTGTGTGCGCCCGGAGAAATGCTCAGGTGGTCGGTGATCGTTCGCCGCACGGTGGAGCAGTTCATCACCCAAAACTTGCCCGCATCAGCCAGTGGACAAGCCCAGCGCGCCGCCCTTCGCTTCGGCCTCGCAGCAGCGGCGGGAGAGTTGGCCACTGCCTTCGGCGTCACCGGTTGGCCGGATGGTACGGCCACGACTGCTGCACGGGTTTGCCTGCATGCGTGGCTGGCTGAGCGTGGCGGCGCCGGTAACTTCGAGGGTGATGCGATCTTGGCGCGGTTACACCAGGTCATCGAACGCTTTGGAGAAAGCCGCTTTACCCGCTGGGAATCTGCCGCCGCCAAGATCGATGAACACGGCCCACGCACGATTGATCGACTGGGCTTTCGCAAGACGATGGAACACGGCATGGGTGATGCCCTGCACACCACCAATACCTATTACGTGCTGCCGGAAGCCTGGAGGGCCGAAATCTTCAAGGGCATGAATATCAGTGCGGTGAACAAGGAGCTGCTGCAACGGGGCGTGCTTGAGCCGGGAACCGACGGAAAAGCGTACAGCTTGATTCGCCTGCCCGGGTTAGGGCCTCAACGCTGCTATGTGGTGAAGACAGTTCCCGGAACGGATGAAGGCGAGGCCAAGGCCGCTTGACGGCATGCCTACTGATCGAGGTAACGCCGGCTCAATCCCGGCCTCGCCAGCCGTCCGACAACCATCCCTATCAACCGCAGTACCCAGAGACAATACAGATGAACACTATCCAAGAACTGACAGACCGCCGCGACACACTGACCCTCGAAATGGAGAGCATCCAGCGCGACCTGGCGCCCTTCGAAGAAGCGCTGGAGAGCCCAGAGGTTATCCAGCAAAGCCGTCAACGCGCAGTGCAAGATGAAATCAACGATCACAAAAGGCGCATCGACTCGCGAGGTCATGAGATCTATCGCCTGAATCAAAAGATTCATCGCCTCGAGGCACTGGCGAACCGTGAGAGCTTGGCTGCGGACTACATCAGCGGCATGGCGAACTGGAAAGCCGACGAGATGGAGCTTAACGAAAAGCGCAGCAGCATCGAGACCAGGTTGCAACAAGTCCGCCAGAGCGCTCAGGAAGACATGACAAAGGCTCGACAAGCTGAAACGGACGCAGCAACCGCCTATGCACAGGCTGTCGCGTGGGGCGATGTGGAGGGCGAGAAAGCTGCTAACGCCGAAGCTCAAAAGGCAGCAAAAAACCTCACAGCTGCGGTTGAGCATCACCGCCGCCAACAGTTGCTCATCGCGGCGCTGGAGCAGGAGCTGGTAACGATTGATCTGCATATCACCGAGGCACAAAAAGAACGCGCCAAGATCGAGAATAACGCGGCTCACCTGGTGAACACTGTGCTGGAAGAACAATGGAACGAGGCAGCGAAAGCACTGCTGGAGACCGGCGGCAAGCTATGGGCTGCCCGCAAACTGATTAATCGTGATCCGGTTGCGCTGCTGAATCTGGACATCCCTGAGCAAGGTGAAAACTTCGGAAGCTGGACCTTCCGCGAGCTTGCAGAACGCTCACACCAACACAGCCTGCTTGACCTGTTGGCGGCCTAATCAAAACCCTCCCCGAAACAACCGGCGAGGGCCGGTTGCTTCGGGCCTACCATCGGTCTAACCATGAACCCAATACCAAAGAACAGCGCTCAGATGCCTGATGACCTAAAGGCCCGAAAGCTGCATTTAAACGGGATAATTGTCGGCATGGCTGGCGTGGAAAAGCTCAACGCAAGAGCAAACAAAAACACCAAGGTTGAGACGCTCACGATTGATGCAATCAAGGCAGAGCTTGATTTCATTGACGTCCGACTCAAAAGAAAGGGAGGGTGATGAAGAAGCGGAAGCCTAGAAAGCTTCCGCCTCGCTATATCCTTGCATCACAACCATACCCAGATTCTTCGGCTTTCAGTCTTTGGCGGCTGCGACCTTATGACAGCTTCCGGCCATTAACGGACGTTGAACTACGTCCGCTTAACCCCAAATCTGACTATCGGCTTGACTCAGATTCAAATTCAGATTGAGCAAATCGGCTTCTCACCCAACCGCTCTACCAACCTGATGAGATAACCGTCGGGATCCTGGGCGATGAATTCACGCTGGCCCACTCCAAGATGGGTTAGATCCTGCAACTATAGTTCGGTGCCACGAGGGGATCGTGGCGAGCATCATGATGCAAGGGCGGGCGGGAATTATAGTGACGCGTTGATGGCTGCTATTGGTCGAAGGGATTTATGCACGCCGCGCATCTTTAGGCAGCTGGGCATCGATCAGACACACTCGGATAAGCGGTGATCGAAGCGCGTCAGGTCATAAAACATTTTTGGGGTGAACCTGCCAGCGGTTCGAATACGCATATACTCTGCGTATTGCGACTGGTAGCTGTTTGATATTACCGATTAAGGGTTGTGTAACTTCGATGAACAAGACTGATCTGCTTGAGTATTTGAAAGAGACCAGTTCCGAAATGACCAGGGGCAATATAGATGAAGCTGTTCTACTGCATTTCGATTTGGTCATGGAAAGCTATCGAGAAAAGCCTTCATTTTATAAAAATTTGTGGAAATATGACCGGTTCATGGTGGCCCTGTCTTTATTGAGCTTCAGCTACAAAGACGAGAAAGCTCCTTTATCCAAAGTAAAGGCATTTTGCCAAGAACGTGGCTATATGTCTCGAAACAGCCTGGACTCTTATTGCTCATTCTTGTCCATCGCCGGATATCTGGATGTTCGGCTACATGGCCAGGATGGACGTCAACGCAGTTTCCGACCTACGGAAAAAGCGCTAAGCAATACCGTGCAACTAATCAAATCGTATTTGATGCCTTCGCAAATGCTCTCTCCATACGACAGCTGGTTATCGGGTTTGGGGCAGAATGCTGATCTATCGCGCGTATATTTTCGAGGGTTTGCCAAGATACTTGAAGGTGACTTCCTGCTCGACAAGCTGTTGCCTGAAGCGAAATGGATTCTCAACCGGGACGGCGGTCATCTGCCGATGCTCGCACTCTATGCTGATGCCCTGCGCACCGGCTCGTTAGAGACCGGCTACAACGTATCCTCTTACGTTGAGCTTTCATCGCGTCTGGGCGTGTCCAAAACGCATATGCAGCGCATGATCAAAGAAGGCCAATTACTGGGCTATTTCAAATGCGACAAACGTTTGGTGGAGTTAAGTCCGGCCTTTCTCGAATTGATACGGCGGGCCATGTCAATCTACTTTGCAATTGCACGTGTCAGCATGGAGTTGGGAGTTGATGAGAGCGAAGTAGAAAACGAGCCTGGTGGTATTTGCAGTGTTTGTGGGCGTTAGCGCGATGAGTTCGCTTGTTATTCGATCGTCCTTTTGGGGAGCGATTTAATCACTGTCCTTTTTGTTGTAATTGTTTATGCCGGAGTTCAGCGTGTTTAATCGCCAGTTGAAGAATGCTCTTTTTACCTGCCAAGAGGAATTGTGCCTGGCGCTCGGGACAGTCGCCGACATCGAAGCGGTTTTTCTTTCAGTACGTGTCAATGGAGATGGCCAGATTATCTCGGCCAACCAGCGGTTTGCGCAAACGCTGGGATACTCGCTGGAACAGCTTTCAAATATGGCAATGAGTAACATCAACGCGGAACTGCAGAATGATTTTGCACCCAACCTGTGCGCCATCGAGCGGCAACGCTATCGTGCCTCCGACGGCCGTGCTGTGACACTTAATATAGCCTGGATCGCTGCAGCGAACCGGACGTTTCAAGGCTACGGCATGGTTGCACCACCGCTGGAGCGGGACGAACAGGAGGCCATCGAAATGTTCAGCGCACTGAACCGCTCGATGGCGATCATCCAGTTCAGTCTCGCGGGTGAGGTCGTTTACGCCAACGAATCGTTCGTCCAGGCCATGGGTTACAGTCTTGCGGAGATACAGGGCAAGCATCACCGCCTGTTCTGCCTGGCGGAGGACGTGGCGTCGGCGCATTACACCGAGTTCTGGAAGCGTCTGAACAAGGGCGTGTTTAACGCTGGTCGCTTTCGCCGGGTAGATAAAAGCGGAAAAGTGGTTTGGCTGGAGGCTACTTACAATCCCATCAGAGACGCTTCCGGCCGGGTTTATAAAATTGCCAAATTCGCCAGCGTAGTGACCGAGCAAGTTGAAAAAGCCGACGGAATCAAACAAGCAGCGACCATGGCTTACGACGTGTCGCTAGATGCCGATGTGAAAGCTAACCGAGGTATGGAACTGGTCGCCGACTCCGTGCTCGGCACACAGAATATTGCCCAACAGATGGCCTTGGTGACCGATAGCATGACCGCGCTGGAATCGCAGTCGCAGTTGATCGGTTCCATCGTCGACACGATCGGCGCCATTGCCACCCAGACAAATCTCTTGGCGCTTAACGCCGCGATCGAAGCTGCACGCGCTGGAGTGCATGGGCGGGGATTCGCTGTCGTGGCGGATGAAGTGCGCAAGCTCGCCGGCCGTACCAGTGTGGCCACGCAGGAGATTAACGGCGTGGTCAGGCAAAATCGAGAATTGGCCGGCGAAGCCGCGTTGCATGTCCAGTGCAGCAGAGACCAAGCCGACGTTTTATTGGAGTTGTCCGAACAGGCAGGTATGGCGATGGCGGCTATACAGTCAGGCGCAAAGCAAGTAGTGAAAGCCATTGGTAGAGTCACCAGCGATCTGCATTGAACGCTCTATCTGCGTCGCGGTAACGCCTCCTCCTATGGTGAAAGCAATATGGAAGTTTTTTGCGTGCAGTTTTTCTGATTGATAACAGGCGTTTGGATGCTGAAACACACTTAATTCATTGATCAGGTATGCCCAGGCGTTGACATCACATTCAGGTCGTTTCGGAAAAGGAGTTTAGGGATGCCGGCGATTTTCAAAATCAGACCAAGAATGCGAACGCTGCTGTCACCAGCGGTAACCAAGATTGAAATGGCGGGAATTGTTTCCTGGCTTTGTGTGTTGCTGGTTGAGCCTGCGACAACGTTAAAGCTGCCAAACCTTTTGGTTACAGCATCGTTGTTGGTTATTTGGTACGTTCATCGCGTAGTTGCTGATTTCCGCATATGGAGAATGCTCGGCGGCGTCTATATATTGGTTTTGTCACTCGGCTTTTCGCATGTGATTGACACCAATGTGCAGCTGCGCGTCTTTACGCTGCCCCTAGCTGTGATCATCGTGGTAAGCAGTGCTATCTTATTCGTCACGGTTCAGGACTATCTTCTGTCTACACTGCTGGTCTGGATACTGATGTGGCCCACTTTGGACGTTGGGTTTTACCGGGAACTGGAAGTTTATCTGGTCATTTTTTGCGTTGCTTCCGTGTCCATCGGTTTTACTCTCAGCTTTACCTATCTAAGAAACATGCGGTCAGTGTTGTTGGTCGAAAGTGAATTCAGGACATTGGCAGAGACAGATTTTCTCACCTCCTTACTTAACCGACGGGCGTTTATGGGGATCTTCCAAAATGCATTGGCAGAAGGTCACAGCGGCTACTTTATAATGTTGGACATTGACGGGTTTAAATTAAAAAACGATCAGTACGGTCACGATGTAGGTGACAAGATTTTGTGTGCAATGGCCGCGTGCCTGAAATCCACCCCTGGCAGCCACAGTGTCGGGCGGATTGGTGGTGAGGAATTCGGTGTCTTGTTGTTGGGCGAAGATGATGCTGTTGCTAATGAATACGCGTTGCGCCTGCTGGCCAACATCCGTTGCAGTGTATTGCCTCCGCATCAATTCACTTGCAGCGCGGGCGTCGCGCAGTTCCGAGCGACATCGGACATGTCAGCAGTGCTCAAATGCGCCGACAGCAATATGTATAAAGCCAAGCATGATGGTAAGGATCGGGTGTTTCAGGATGGAAGGCAGGTCAAACCGCTACTTCCTGTAACTACTTAGTTAAGATTTGACTGGAGGACGTCTGTGAAAATCGTTTTCGAAGAAATCGAATCTCCCCTTTGTTGCTTGCTTACGCTGGGCACCTTCACTTTAATGTTCCAGAACCGTTCAGAGGCTGAAAGCTTTCTCAAGCTCCTGATGGGGGCGGAGACATCGTTCAGCCCACATCGCTGAGCGTCTGCTTATGGCCGAAATCTGCCGGTCGTGGGTTACTGCTTTCGCCCCATAGCGGTCCTCCACGGTAGACAGCACGTAGCCTAATTGTCTAACGAGAGAGGAGTGGGAACCACAGGAGAGGCGGTAATGGTAACTGAGTCAACTCGGCGTCTGCACCACCAGCAAGCAAAGCTGTGGCTGAGTTAGAATCGGCTAACTGAAACATTAGGTTCTCTGTGAGAAAAATGATGAATACCGACCTTACTGAAGAAGAGATGCGCCGGGCGTTATTTGGGCCGACCGAACCACCTGCGCCAACACCTAAATCGCACCAACAGGACATCGTCCAGGAAGCCGTGGCAGTACAGGCTATTAAAGCTGCAAAGAAGAAAGTCTCGAAAGGCTTTACCCCTAGGCTCAAGGTGACTCTGCGGGTGAGCAACGAATTTGAGGGTAAGACATTCGAGATCGTTCATGAGGCCGATACGCTGAGTACGCTGCTGGCAGAGCAGGAGGCCACCAAGACAGCCAGGAAAAAATTCATGTATGTAGAAGTTATATCGGTAAAGTCAATGTAACGTACATTTCCCCAAGTGCTTTGAAAGGCGGCTGTCGGCCAATAGTGGTCGGCGGCGGCGACAGTTATTCCATGATTAAACCCGTCCTGCGTCCCGTCACGCTGCCGCACCACTCTCAGATTGGTATATCCATCGGTTCTGAGTTAGCAGCGACGCTTAGGGCGACTGTATCCGGCTTGTTCGAGAAGTTTACTAGCCTCGTTAATGTCAAGCGAGTACCTGTCTGGATCCATCAGATCGGTGTAAAACTCTGCGCAACCACCGACGACATGACCGCTCCAGATTGAAATCTCTCTATGCTCTTTGCGAAATAATTTAATAAAGAAACCTTTAAAGGCAGATGCTAGAGAAAAATTAGACCTGTAAGGGTTTCCCTTACTCACATAGTCATCCCAATTTAATCTAATCGGAAGGCGAAAACCCTCCATTCTAGTGGACAGATCTAAAATAATATTAAATGTCAGAAATTCTATTCTGACCCCTAAAAGGTCTTGTGCCAAGATTCTATTTAATACATTATTTCGTCCTTCATCGGTATTGTATAAACTAGTCCATATACCTTTCTGGGACGACTGAACCACGATGATGTGAGCGCGCTGAATCGAGCCGGAATCATCTACGACTATCGCATACTCTGCTGCGCACGGTTGACGATCATTGCCAGCATAAAAAATTTGCTTCACAAAATAATCTCACTATATTGGCGCTCAACTCAAGAAAGCCACAAGTTTACTTCCGAACTGCGTAGTCTGTTTTGATAGGCAACTTTCCGCACTTAAAATCATTTCAAGTTGCTTTACTTCAACCAACCCCTTTTGGTAAAGGTCGCTCCAGATACTGTCAAGGATTTCATGATTTTCTATTAGTTCGGGCATAGCGCTTGCAATAATCTGAGATAGGGAAACTGTGGTTTGGTATGGCTTACTTCGTTTGTTTTCCGTAAACCAATGATCAGGGTCTTCGAAAAGCTTTAGCAGTCGAATGTGAGAAACAGTGCACACGTCTACAAAGTTAAGGAATATTTGTCGATAATCATCACTTGGGCATGTGGGTAGCGCAGAATTTACTACAGCATTTCGCAATGCTTCAAGCTTTTCTGCCTGATGATTTCTTAGTGATATATTGCATACTTCTGCAACCGTACTTACAAATGCTTCATTTTCCTGAAGTCCTGCTTCGGTAACAACTCCTTGTTCTATTAGGTCGTTAAGAGCAGCTCCAATCGCAAGTATTGTTTCCGTACGACGCTTATTTAAAGGAGCCTCAAGAACCGAATTAAAAATTTCCAACAACGGGCTTCCCACAACGGGTATTGCACCTATGGCAGCTCTTCCAATGCGATGTAGCTTTTCCTCAACCGGTTCGATTTTTGGATCGATCGTTTCAAGATTAATTTTTTCCATGATTAGCGAATCCCTGACATGTCATTTGAGTGGGTGTCAAATATTGATTTAGCGTCCAGATGGCAAGAATATCAATTTAATCCAGCGCTAGGTAGTGTTTCTCCGTTAGACCCTAGCGCCAAATTACTTCCCCCAGTATGTTCAAGCGCACCGTATACAGCTCCATACGCAGCTCGTTCATACAAGGTGCTATATAGATATCTCAATAATATAGGGCGCCTGAAACGCCCTATCAATTAGATAGCACTTCTAAGTACTTTATTGATTATTTCACCACGAGCTATCCGATTTCCTCGGTCGTTGCTAGCTTGCAATGCAGCCTTGTAATATCGCTCTACATCGGCGCTACCAGTATCCAATCCTGCTCCAGCTATATCCACAGAGCTAAAGAAGGCTTCAAGCTCGCGACGAACATTTGGAACTGCCAAATCAACATTGGCAATAATTATTAGCTTATAAAGCTCTACGAATATTGTGAAAAAATCTGCCTTTTTAAATGCTCTTGATTTTGGGGGGAAGTTAAGCCTGCTAATGAAGGTGAGAACGCTTTCAAAATTCTGAAGCAGTATTTCCTTTGAGTCGAACTCTTCATTGAATTTTTCTAGGAATACTTCCACCTCATTATCTCGATTGAAGTATGTGCTCATTACCGTAGCGACCAAACTAGCGCAGTACATCACATCATTCATTCGCTTGACATCTGTAGATGTGAAAACCCGATAATCATCGAAAAAATCTAATTGAGAGATTTTTTCTGCGAACTTTTTAAATTCGCCGCCATACCGAGCGTTATGGATCTCCATAGCATTCAGCCCATAGCTCGTCGAATTGATCCTTTGGAATACTTGTTTTATTTGATCGATAGACATATTGCCAAGATCACGAACTACGACTTTATATTCCAAAAATTTGACCTGGTCGACTTCGCTAAGTTTATTATAGCTGGGAAGGTCTTTTGGAAGGCGCAAATCTGTCGAGCCTTTGAAGTACTGGTAAAGGGTGGTAATCCGTTGCTGTCCATCGACGAGCATCTCGGCACCTTCACCGGTTTTTGTATCAACCTTTCCAGCGGCAATATAAATCTCTGGAAATGGATAACCTTCTAGAACAGTCTTGATAAACTCGATTTTATCCTTGTTAATCCAGACTAAACGCCGCTGAAATTCCGGCTGTGGAATCAATGTCGTATTTCCTATTGCGGTCAATAGTACACGAAGACGCCTATTTGATGCCGAGGTATCCATTATGCTAGCTCCTTGCATTGGTCGATGCAGATTTTTTGATACTCTTGCAGGAAAAAATTAGAGTGATACAGGCCAGCTCGAATCGCATACGGCCCATAATGACCGCTCGAAGTCAAGGCATTGAAGAAGTCCCACCACTTAGATGTGAACTCAAAGTATTCATTTCGCGGTAGCTTATCTGGCCTGATCCAACCTTCTGACAGATATTTAAAAAAAGAATTCGCTTTTGGCCAGTCAGCTCCGCCTTTCTTAAATAGGTATGCCTCAGTCCAGATTCTCTCAAACAGCGCTGAGGAAACAACAGCGATATCGATATCTGACTCATCATGAAATGATTGGAATCTACGGCTTGGCTTAATACTAAAGCCTAACTTCCCAGATCCAACCATTATTACATCATTGAACTCCACTCCAAAATGCTCACAGACTTGTTCTTTCAAGCGATAATGCTGGTCGGGACTTAGAACTTGGCTTTCAGCCCCCAATATATATTTTCTAATGATTTGTAAGCTTGTTAGACCAACTAAGTCTTGTTTGAATTCTTCGATCATCTATAAGGCCTGCCTTGGCTGGAAGGAGATCACCTTGCCTCTATCACGTTCTCACAGTGGAATATATATCAGTGCAGTGGGTTGACGCCATCAGTCTGCCACCCCGTTTAGAGTTAAACATTATGGAGGGCAAACGGGGGGCATAAATATCTTAGGGGTTCTGTTCCTGGCTGGTAGGGGTCACGTGCGAACGTCCGCTATTGGCCGATTTCTGCCTGTCGCAACCGTCAGCTTTGGGTCGATTACTGCCTATCACGAATGGCAGCTACTGGCCGGTAGCGGCCCTTCTAAACGAAGCCCCTCGGTCGATGGCACCCGCCGCAATCATCACAGACAGCTCCTACCAAGGCATTAATTGATGTAACACCTCTTCGCCATGTAACACGCATATCAGCAAACCAGACACAGCTGTGTAACGCCATATAAATCCATTAAAATCAAATAGTTATATACTTATGTAACACGCGTAACACCGGTAACACGGTTTTTTTAGGGTAGCCCCCTAGCCCCTTTGGTATTGCTCCTTCAGCGAAGCGAGGTGGACCATGCTCTTGGCTTGGGTTCGATGGTGGGGACCCTGGAGAATTCTTCTAGGTACGGGGCATAAAACCCGCGGAATCGTGTTAGCGGGTAGCCTCCCAGCTTAGTGAACAGGTGAACCTGGTGAACTCCAGTTCACCTGTGCATTTGCCCTACCGTTTAGGCGATCCGAGAGCATCCTTACCAGTACGGTAACGATGCCCTCTTTTCTTCAAAATCCTTTCAATTTCAACGATTGAAATTTCAGTAACTTCCCACGCCTCCCACTAACTCGATCCCGCGGGTTTCATGCCCCGTACCTGCAATAATCTCCCAGGGTCCCCGGCGGGTTTTGGGCCTGTGAACCCTACACACGGCAGATTGGCTTAGTATCGAGTGACCGAGCTACCAACCTGGAGCTCGTCTCAGCTAGGGAAAGTGACATGGATATGGTTGCTGTTCGATCTGATGCAATGACCTCTGTTGGCTACGATGCTGCCACCAAGAGAATGAGAATCCGCTTTCAGCAAGGGCACTCCTACGACTTCTGTAACGTCCCCCCGACGATCCACCAAGGGTTGATGTCAGCTAGCTCAAAGGGCTCTTACTACAACCGGTACATTCGTGATCGCTACCAGTGCTGAGGGCATGGTTGAGAGGTAGCAAGGAGGGGCATGTATGCCCATATGTATGCCTAACTCACAGCACACCGACAAAACCCATATATAACAGCACCATACAGTTCCAGTTCAAATGACTGTGTAGCCACCAAGTACTAAAAACGGCTTACCGAAAGGTAGGCCGTTTTTTTATGCCTCGAAAAAAGTACCTGGGGCATACTCGCAGCCCCCACTCCCTTGATACAGAACCGAGCCCCATAGGACATCCCTTCATGAGCTTTGATGTGTTCGCAATCATCATGCTGGGCGCTGCGCTGCATGCCACTTGGAATGCCGTGGTCAAGGGCGGTGACGACAAGCTGCTGACCACGTGCATGATCGCGCTCATGGCATCGCTGATCGCATCGACGGTCATTCCGTTTCTGGAACTGCCGGCCAAGGAAAGTTGGCCCTTCATCGGCGCGTCGGTGATTTTGCAGGTGGTGTATTTCGTGCTCGTCGCCTCGACTTACCGCATTGCCGACATGAGCCAGACCTACCCGATCATGCGCGGCACCGCGCCGTTGCTGGTGGCGACGGCGAGCGTGGGGCTGTTGTCCGAATCCCTGTCCTCATTTGCCTGGCTCGGCATTGCCGTCATCTGCATTGGCATTCTGAGCATGGCTGCAACCCCTGGTGCCGGTCAGCGAAAAGGAATGTTCCTTGCGCTGGTCAACGCCGCTGTCATCGCCGGCTACACCCTGATCGATGGCGTGGGCGTACGCAAATCCGACGCCCCGGCGGCGTATACGTTGTGGATATTCCTGCTCACCGGCATTGCGCTTGCCGCATGGGCATTTGCCGCCAGACGGCGCGAGTTTTACCGCTATATAGCGCACCACTGGCGCCCTGGCGTGATCGGCGGCTTCGGTACCGTCGTGTCCTACGGCCTGGCGCTTTGGGCAATGACGGCGGCACCGATCGCCACGGTTTCAGCGCTCCGGGAAACGTCGATTCTGTTTGGCGTGGTGATCTCGGCGCTGGTGCTCAAAGAGCAACTGACCCGTCGCCGTATCGTAGCGGCGTGCATCATTGCCGGCGGGGCGATGGTGTTGCGACTGGGCTGACGCGCCGGTCGAGCCCATGACATGCCCGGCAGGACTGCTCTCCAAACAAATCCCCCGCCACCCTATCAAATGAGACCATTTCTCATTAGTATGCCTGCTATTCGCGCAATGCCGCATCAGGGTATCGGGGCCATGGAGACAGGGACGCCAGGGGATCAGGAAAAACTCAGCGCCGTTTTTATCGGGCAGCGCAGTGCGTTAATCCGTATGCTGTCGCGCGTCGTCGGCTGTTCGAGCCAGGCGGAGGACCTGGCCCAGGAAACCTACCTGAAGGTGGCGAAAGCGCTGTACACCCGCCCTATCGAACACCTGAAGCCGTTTCTTTATCAAACCGCGCAGTACCTGGCCTTTGATCATCTGCGCAGTGTGCGCAGTAAAAGGCGCTATGAATGCCATCTGGCCGAAAGCCTGGTTGTCGAGGTGCCCACCACGGCCCCCGGACCGGAGAGCCAGGCCCAGGACCAACAGCAACTGCTGCAGTTTCAACAGGTGCTCGCTACCTTGCCCAAACGCCAGCAACAAATCCTGGTACTGCATCGACTGCATGACCTGTCCCAAAGCGAGATCGCCCAACGCCTGCAGGTGTCGTTGAGCACGGTGGAAAAAGATCTGCGCCACGCCCTCACTGCCTGCGTCAAGCAAACGACCTACCATGATTGATCGTGCCGACATCCCCGATGCCATACGTAAGCAGGCGACCGACTGGTTCGCCCAGCGCGATGAGACGGTGCGCAACCCCATCACCCGCCAGCGCTTTGAGCAGTGGCGCGATGCGGATCCCCGGCACGCCACGGCGTATGCGGAACTGGCCGCGATGTGGGAAAGCCGCGCCTTCGAGCAAGCCTTGAAAAACCTCGCCGGCGACCTGGAATTGCCCCCTGCCCCGCAAGCCGTCACGCACCGCAAGACACGCTTTATGGCCGCCGCCGCTGCCGTGCTGATCACGCTGGGCATCGGCTGGATGGCTGATGTGCCGATGCGCCTGCAGGCTGACCACATGACCGACGTCGCACAGCTGGAACGCTTTGACTTGGAGGACGGCTCGCACATCGTGCTGGGCAGTCACAGCGCAATCAGCATCGCCTTCGACGGCGCCCATCGCCGCATCAAGCTGCTGCGCGGCGAGCTCTACGTCGAAGCCGCCCATGACTCAGAGCGCCCTCTTAGCATCGAAACCGCCGAGGCCAGCGTCACCGTGGCCGGCACACAATTCAGCGTCAGCCAGCGCGACGCGGGCGTCACCGTCGCCGTGCGCCAAGGTCAGGTGCGATTCGCCAACCGCAAGGGTGAACAGAGCCTGTTGCAGGCGGGCAACTGGCAACAGCTGCTGGGTGGGCATCTGCAACCGCTGTCCTTGGACGGCGGTGAACGACAGATGGCCTGGATCAACGGACGGCTGTCGTTCCAGAACGCGCCGCTGGCGCAGGTATTGGCAGAGATCCGCCGCTATTACCCCGCACCGATCCTGCTCTTGAACGATACCGCCGCCGGTGAGCGGGTCAGCGGCAATTACCAACTGGATAACCCCCAGGCGATTGTGCAGGCGTTGAGTAAAGTTACTTCCACACGGGTCCAGCGCCTGCCTGGCGGCATCCTGGTGATTCGCTGACACAGAGCCCCTGACACCGTCGAAAAAAGTTTTACGGCTTTCGAAGCTTCAACCCGTCAAGAATTTTGCCTTTGCAAATCATTCCTATTTCTAACGGGGCTCACATGCACTTTCCAGCACTCAATCCGACCCATGCCCGTAGCATTCTTGCGCTCGCCATCTGCCTGGCGTGCAGCACTGCGGTTGCCGTGGAACCGGCGGACAAGCCGGCCACTCGTGAAGCCGCAGATACCCGCAGCTTTGCCATCGCGCGTCAGTCGCTGGTCAATGCCCTGGATCAATTGAGTGTGCAGAGCGGGCTGCAAATTGCCTACGCGGCTGACCTGGCCCAAGGCGTCGAATCGCCTGGCGTCAGCGGCCGCATGACCGCCCTGGAGGCGCTGACCCGGTTGCTCAAAGGCACGCCCCTGAGCTTCGAGCGCAATGGCCCTGATGCAGTCATGCTGATCCGCACCGAACAACCCGGCGCGGCCTTGCAACTGGGCACCACCACCGTCATCAGCAACCAGTTGGGCACCGTCACCGAAGGCACCGGCTCCTACACCCCGGGCACCATCGCCACGGCCACGCGCCTGGTGCTGACCCCGCGCGAAACGCCACAGTCCATCAGCGTCGTCACGCGCCAGCACATGGATGACTTCGCCCTCGACAGTGTCGACGATGTGATGCGCCATACCCCTGGCATTACGGTGTCGGCCTACGACACCGACCGCAGCAATTACTACTCGCGTGGTTTTTCGATCAACAATTTCCAGTACGACGGTATCCCCTCGGCCGTGCGCAACGTGGCCTATTCGGCGGGCAACACCCTGAGCGACATGGCGATCTACGACCGGGTCGAAGTGCTCAAGGGCGCCTCCGGCCTGCTCAGCGGCGCCGGTTCCCTGGGCGGCACCATCAACTTGGTGCGCAAGAAACCTACGTCGGAATTTCTCGGACATATCACTACGGCGGCGGGCACCTGGGATCACTACCGCACGGAAGTGGACGTCAGCGGCCCGCTGACCGAAACCGGCAATGTGCGTGGGCGTGCCGTGGCGGCCTATCAGGACAACAAATCGTGGGTCGATCGCTACTCGAACAAAAGCTCAGTGTTCTACGGCATTCTCGAGTTCGACCTGTCACCCGACACCTTGCTCACCGTGGGCGCCGATTATCAGGACAGCAAACCCAAAGGCTCCACCTGGTCCGGCAGCTTCCCGCTGTTCAACTATGCCGGCGAATTGAACGATGCCAAGCGCTCCTTCAGCAATGCCACTGACTGGAGCAGTTGGCAGCAATACACCCGCACGGTGTTCGCGAACCTGGAGCACGACCTCGGCAACGGCTGGGTGACCAAACTGCAACTGGACCACAAGCTCAACGGCTACGACGCCCAGATGGGTGCGATCCAGTTTTACCAGCCGGCGGCGGACGGCACTGCCAATATCAACGCCCAGCGCTACAAGGGCGAAACCACCAGCGACTCGGCCGACCTGTATATCAGCGGCCCGTTCAACGTTCTCGGCCGTGAACATGACTTGGTGGTCGGTGGGTCCATCAGCACCGCCCACTGGAAGGGCAAGGGTTATTGGGACGAAACCTTCCCCACGGCCAACCTGGTCGACTACTTCAACTGGCACGGCAACCTGGCCAAGCCCGACTGGGGCGTAGCCTCCCAAGTCACCGACGACACCATTCGCCAGACCGGCATGTACGTCACCACCCGCTGGAACCTCACCGACGACCTGAAACTGTTGCTCGGCGGGCGCGTGGTCGACTACACCCTGACCGGCAGCACCGACACCTACCGTGAAATCGGACGCTTCATTCCCTATGCCGGGGCCATCTATGACCTCACGGACAACCTGTCGGCGTATGTCAGCTACACCGATGTCTTCATGCCCCAGGAAAGCTACAACCTCGACCGTAACCGCAAGCTGATTGACCCGGACGAAGGCGAGAACTATGAAGTGGGCCTCAAGGGTGAGTTCCTCGACGGGCGCCTGAACGCCAGTCTGGCGTACTTCGAGGTCAAGGAAAGCAACCGCTCCCTGCCCGACGATGCGTACAACAACCAGACCCCGACACCGCCCAACTTTGCCTTCAAGGGCACCGACGCGACGACCAAGGGCTACGAACTGGAACTGTCCGGCGAAATCGCCCCCGGCTGGCAGTTGCAGGGTGGCTACACCCACAAAGTGGTGCGCGACGATGCCGGCAAAAAAGTCTCCACCTTCGAGCCCGAGGATCAGGTGAGCATGTTCACGATCTACAAGCTCAAGGGCGAGCTGGACAAAGTCAGCGTCGGCGGTGGCCTGCGCTGGCAGAACACGGTGTGGCAGGACATCTACAACAGCCCCAGGAACACGACCGAGAAATTCTCCCAGGAGGCCTACTGGGTGGTGGACTTGATGACGCGCTACCAATTCACGAAAAACCTGTCGACCACGCTGAACCTCAATAACGTGTTCGATAAGCCCTATTACACCAACGTGGGTTTCTATAACTCCGCCATCTACGGCGCACCGCGTCACTTCATGCTGACCACGCGTTGGGACTTCTGATTGCCTGAGCCACACGGCCTATCCTGGGGTAGGCCGCTTTTGACGCCCTCCCTTGCCACTGTTAGTGTCCAGCCTCCCCCACGCACGGAGTGCTTCACCGTGAAACTGGACATCTACCAAGTCGACGCCTTCAGCCAACATGCCTTCGGTGGCAACCCTGCCGCGGTGTGCCCGCTCACCGAGTGGCTGCCCGACGAGCAACTGCAGCATATCGCTGCCGAAAACAACCTCTCCGAAACCGCCTACTTCGTGCCCCGCGATGGGTTCTACGAGTTGCGCTGGTTTACCCCGCAAGTCGAAGTCGACCTGTGCGGCCATGCCACGCTGGCGACGGCGTGGGTGTTGATTCACGCGCTGGCGGACGCTCCGCAGGTGCTGCGCTTTGCCACCCGCAGCGGCGAGCTACGGGTGACGCGCAATGGCGATGAACTGGCGATGGATTTCCCCGCCCGGCAACCACAGCGCTGCGAACCGCCCGCCGGAATGTTGAGTGCCCTGGGGATCGAGAGCGCCGACGTGTTCAGCACCGATGACTACATCGTGCTGGTGGACGACGAAGCCCAGGTCGCCGCGCTGACGCCTGACTTTGCGCGGCTCAAGGGCCTGCCCAAGCGCGGGATTGCAGTCACCGCCAAGAGCACCCGGTTTGATTTTATTTCACGCTGGTTCGGGCCGAATGTGGGGGTCGATGAAGACCCGGTCACCGGCTCGGCACACACCTCGCTGGCACCGTTCTGGGCCGAGCGCCTGGGCAAATCGCACTTGTCGGCTGAGCAAGGGGGCCAGCGCAAGGGCCAGTTGCACTGCGAACTGCAGGGCGACCGCGTGATTATTTCCGGCAAGGCAGTGCTGTACATGCAAGGCACGATTTACCTGTAAACCGCAGTGCCCCAAGGACAACAGATCATTCGCAAAATGAACGGAGTTCAGCACGTGTTTTCGATTTCCCGTCGCCAACTGTCGCTCGTGGCGGCAGCCCTGACCCTGGCTGCCTGCCATACCCCGGCCACCCAACAACCACCGGCACCGGAGCTGGGCTCGGGCTATCGCACCGACCTCAGCACCCGCCATGCCGAGCGCCATATGGCCGCCGCCGCCAACCCGCTGGCGGCCGAAGCCGGGCGCGAGATGTTGCGCCAAGGCGGGTCGGCGATTGACGCCGCGATTGCGATGCAGGCGGTGTTGACCCTGGTGGAACCGCAATCCTCCGGCATTGGCGGCGGCGCGTTCATCATGCTCTGGGATGGGAAAAACGTGCACGCCTATGACGGCCGCGAAACGGCGCCAGCGGGGGCGACCGAGCGATTGTTCCTGAACCCCAACGGCACGCCGATGGCCTTTACCGACGCGCAGATCGGCGGGCGCTCGGTGGGCACGCCAGGGGTGCTGCGGGCCTTGGAAATGGCTCATAAAAACACCGGCCGCCTGCAATGGGCCAAGCTGTTTGAGCCCGCGATTCGCTTGTCGGAGCAGGGCTTCGCGATTTCACCGCGCTTGCACAGCCTGATCGCCGCTGACCGCTTTATCGCGCAATCGCCGGAGATGGCGGCCTACTTTCTGAATGCCGATGGCACGCCCAAAGCCACCGGTACACGGCTGAAAAACCCGGCGCTGGCCGCTGTATTCAAACGCATTGCCAAGGAAGGGCCGGACGCCCTGTACCACGGGCCGATTGCCGATGAGATTGCGCGCAAGGTACAGGGCAACCGCAATGCCGGCAGCCTGACTCAAGCCGACCTCAAGGGCTACGCCGCCAAGGAGCGCACGCCGCTGTGCACCGATTACAAACGCTGGAAAGTCTGCGGCATGCCGCCGCCGTCCTCAGGCGGGATTGCGGTCGCGCAGATTCTCGGCACATTGCAGGCCTTGGAAGCCCGCGACCCGCACCTGGCCATCGCGCCGATGACACCGATAAAAAGCGCCTCGCCTGCCGGGCTTGAGCCCACGCCCGAGGCCGTGCACCTGCTCGCCGAAGCCGGGCGCCTGGCCTTTGCCGACCGCGCGCTGTACGTGGCCGATGCGGACTTCACACCGGTGCCGGTGGCCGGCCTCGTGGCCCCGAACTACCTGGCACAGCGTGCCACGCTGATCGGCGAGCGCAGCCTGGGCATCGCTAAGCCAGGCCGACCGGCCGGTATTCAAGTCGCGTACGCACCGGACCGTTCGCCGCTGCGAATCTCCACGTCACAAGTCGTGGCCGTAGATGACTTGGGCGGCGCCGTGTCGATGACCACCACGGTAGAAGCCGCGTTTGGCGCCCATGTGATGGTCCAGGGCTTTTTGCTCAATAACCAGATGACCGACTTCTCATTCATCCCCGAAGAAAACGGCCAGCCGGTCGCCAACCGCGTGCAACCCGGCAAACGCCCGCGCTCGGCCATGGCGCCGACCCTGGTGTTCGACCGCGAGAGCGGTGAGTTGCTGGCCACGGTCGGTTCGCCGGGCGGCTCGCAAATCATCGAGTACGTGAGCAAATCTTTGGTGGCGATGCTCGATTGGAACCTCGACCCGCAAGCCGCCATCAACCTGCCCAACTTCGGCAGCCGCAATGGGGCTACCGAGTTGGAAGCCGGCTTGTTCAGCCCGGGTCTGAAACAGGCGCTGCAGGACAAGGGCCATGAGCTGAGCGAGATCGACATGACCAGCGGCGTCCAGGCGATTGTTCTCAAACGGGACGCCCAGGGTAAGGTGTCGCTGAGCGGCGGCGCCGACCCTCGGCGTGAAGGCGAAGCGCTCGGCGACTGACTTTATTGAACGGAGGTTATCCCTTGCATCAGGCTGAAAATCTTGCTGCCATCCCTGGCATCGACCACGGTTTCTGTTCGATCAATGACCCGCTGCGCCCTGATGAAGTGTTCATCTGCAAGCAAGTGCACAGCGCCTCGGTGATTGAATGGCAGGCGGGACAGGTGACCAATACGATCGAGGCCGATGCAGTGTCGACGCATCGCGCTCACCCGATTGCGGTGATCACCGCAGATTGCCTGCCCATTCTGTTCGCGTCGAAAACCGGTGAACGGGTAGCCGCAGTCCATGGCGGCTGGAAGGGGCTGCAACGCGGGATTATCGCCAACGTCATGCAGCACTTTGCCGCCGAGGGGATTGCAGCCGACCAACTGCAAGTGGCTATCGGCCCATCGATCAAGCCGTGCTGTTATGAAGTGAGCGAAGGGTTTATCGCCGACTTCCAGAGTGACCAAGGGCACCTGTGGCAAAACGCCCAGGCACCGTGGAGCTTCGTGCAACCGGCACCGCTGCGGTCCCCGCAAATCAATCCGCCCCATGCACGACAAGCAGGCAGTGCGTGGTTTGACTTGAGCGGGTATGGGTTGTTGCTGCTGCAAGCGGCGGGCGTCAAGCGTGAGCAGATCGACGTGAGCGAGGTGTGCACCTACTGCACGTCGCCGACGTTTGCCAGCTACCGCAGAAGGACGCATCAGCCGGAGGAAGCGAAGACGTTGATTTATTCGTGGATTGCTCGCACAGACTAATAGGAGAAGGCCTACAACACTCTTTCTCAAATCCTCTACATGTCTTCAGATCGCAAAATGCCATGTCATTTTTTGCGATAAACCCCTTCTTGAGCGGCGCCTTTTCACCTGCGATTTTCTGGCCCGCACTTTCTTGCCAGGGGCTACGTCAAAGACGTAGAATTTCTCGTGTTAACGATCATAGAATCTCCATTGTTCAGCAAACTATGGCCTGACTATTGGAGCGAACATGAAAAGGGTATTTTCATGGCGTTTCTTGCCAGCCATCCCGATGCCGGAAATGTTATTCCTGGCTCGGGCGGTTGCCGAAAAGTACGCTGGTGCTTGGAGGGCCAGGGCAAAAGAGGGGCTGTGCGAATCATCTATACCACTCAGTTGGCTTGCGGAGAAGTAGTAGTCCTACTGATTTACGGCAAGGGCGCTACGGAGAATATTCCAGCGCACATCCTGTACAAAATTGCGAAGGAGATGAACCATGCCTCTCACTGATAAACAACTGCAGGAACGTGACGCCAAACGCAATATCGGCGAAGAATTACTGAGCGCTATTCAGGATGTTAAAGCAGGACGCTATGGCGCCGTGCAACAGATCGAAATCACTCAAGCTGCCGAAGCAAGAAGCAAGACAGGACTGTCGCAACCCAAATTTGCCGAGCTTTTGGGGGTTTCGGTAAGAACCCTTCAAGAGTGGGAACAGGGGCGTCGTTCCCCCTCCGGCGCAGCACGCTCACTGCTGCATATTGCGGCCATAAGACCAGACGTTTTTCGGGAAGTCCTCAGTAACGCCTGATGGCGTTACTGGCCACTCCCTGAGGATCAACGGCTGATCTTCAACCCCTTCCGCCCCGCATGCCGCTCCAACGCCAGCTCGATCAACCGGCTCACCAGCTCGCTGTAGCTCATCCCCGCCGCCTGCCACAGCTTGGGGTACATGCTGATGCGGGTGAAGCCGGGCAGTGAGTTGATTTCGTTGATCAGCACTTCGCCGTCGTCGGTCAAGAACACATCGACCCGCGCCAACCCTGCGCAGCCCAACACCTCAAACACCTCAAGGGCCAAGCGGCGAATACGCTCACTGGCTTCATGGCTGATATCAGCCGGCACCACCACTTGAGCCGCCTGGCCGTCGATGTATTTGCTGTCGTAGGAGTAGAAACCGCTGCTCACCACGATCTCGCCGCAGCCGCTGGCGACCGGGTTTTCGTTACCCAGCACGGCGCATTCTATTTCGCGGCCGCGCACGGCGGATTCCACCAGTACCTTTTGATCAAACCCCAGGGCCAGTTCAACCGCGGCGTGGTACTCAGCCTCGTTGCCAACCTTGCTCACACCCACCGAAGAACCCTGGTTGGCCGGTTTGACGAACATCGGCAGGCCGAGTTTATTCACCGCTGTTTCAAAGGAAGTACGCGCGGCGTTGTTGCGGGTCAGGGTGATGAACGGGGTCACGGCAATACCGGCATCACGCAGCAGGCGTTTGCTGATGTCCTTGTCCATGCACACCGCCGAGCCGAGCACGTCGGAGCCGACGAAAGGCAGGTCAGCCATGCGCAGCAGGCCTTGCAGGCAGCCGTCTTCGCCGAGGGTGCCGTGGACGATGGGGAAGATCACGTCGATGTGTGCCAGCAGGCCGTTGCCGGAGGTTTCCACCACCTGCTGGCTGGCCTTGCCGGGCACCACCGCCAGTTCGCGATTGGATTGGTTAAGGGCGATGAGTGCCGGGTTTTCCTGGTTGATCAGGAAGTTCGAGGTGTCATTGAGGTGCCAGTGGCCGGCCTTGTCGATGCCGATCAGGACTGGCTCGAAGCGTGTGCGGTCGAGTGCATCGACAATATTGCGCGCCGACTGCAACGAGACTTCGTGCTCAGCCGAACGACCACCAAAAATAATCCCTACCCGCACCTTGCTCATGACTCGGCCTCACTGTTGAAAGTAAGGCTTCTTACCACGGTCGGTCAGCGATTCGCTACCAGGTGTGCGCCGAACAACACGTAGCAACCGCCGGCAAAACGGTCGAGCCATTTGCGCGAGCGGCTGTAGAGGTTGGCCATGTGCGCGCTGGAAAACACCAAGGCCACGCAGGAATACCAGCTGAACGACAGGGTGGCCATGGTGATCACCGCCAGGGTCAGCAGCATCGGCGACGGCGACGGCGGCATGGTGGAGGCGAAGATGGTGGCGACGAACAACGCGGCCTTGGGGTTGGACAGGTTGCCCAGCAACCCCAGGCGCCAGGCGGAAAACAACGAGCGGCGCGCTTCGTCCGGCAACAGGCTCTGGCCCATCGCCGGTGCCGAGCGCTTGAACAGTTTCAGCCCCAGGTAAATCAGGTAGCAGCCGCCGATGATCTTGAACGCCAGGTACAACATGGGGGCGGCGGTAAACAGCGATTTGATGCCCAGGCCACCCGCCAGCCCCCACATGATCGTGCCAGTGGACACGCCCGCCGAAGCCACCACGCCATGGCGGCGCGAACAACTGGCAGCCAACTGTGCCGTGTTGAAGAAGTTAGGCCCAGGCGTCACCACTGCCACCGTCCAAAGCAGGGCCAGCGAGACCAGGGGAGCCACGTAGGCGGGGTTGATAAATTCCATTGGGAAACTCCATCAGCGCGGGGCACGAGCAAGGAGCATAGACCTCGCCCACCCCCTGCACAATCGTACAAGACCCCGGCAGACAAGGGATGCAGACTGGGTTAACGTATTTCCCTCTCTTCTTGTGACAAGCCGCCATGGGCAAACCGACCCGCAACTTCGACTGGCTGCACCGTGCCCCGCATGCCAGCGGCCTGGACCGTATCGAGGCGTACTTTGCAGGCTTTGCCTTCGACCCCCATCGCCATGACACCTACGCCATCGGACGTACCTTGTCTGGCGTACAGAGTTTTCACTATCGCGGCGACATGATCCACAGCCTGCCCGGCACGACCATGGTGCTTCATCCCGATGAGACCCACGACGGCCACGCCGGCAGTGACGAAGGTTTCAAGTACCGGATGATTTACGTGGAGCCGGCGCTGATCCAGCAGATTATCGGCGGCAAGCCGTTGCCATTTATCCCCGGTGGTTTATCCACTGACCCAAGGCTGTTCCGCGCCAGCGAAGTACTGCTGCAAAACCTCGATCACCCGATTGACCCATTGCAGGAACAGGACGCGATGTTCGACCTGGCCCATGCGCTGAGCAACGCCGCTGGCGCCATCGTCAGCCGCAAGGCTTTCGATTACGTCGCCGCCGAGCGCGCCCGGGAATTTATCCACAGCGCCCTGGGCCGCAGCATCACCCTGGACGAAATCGCTGAGCACGCCGGCCGTGACCGCTGGGCCTTGTCGCGGGATTTTCGTCTGCTGTTCGGCACCAGCCCCTACCGCTACCTGACGATGCGCCGGCTGGACCTGGTGCGCAGCCTGTTGGCGCAGGGACAGTCGCTGGTGGACGCGGCGCTGATCGCCGGCTTCACCGACCAGAGCCATATGACCCGGCAGTTTCGCAGCACCTACGGCATGCCGCCGTCGCGTTGGGTGAAGATGCTCGGGCGTTGAGTACGCTTATAGCAAGCGCCCATCAATGGGCTCGCCGATGGTGAGGAAATGCCCTCCCGCCACATGGTGCAAAGTCCGTAACTCATCATGCCCTTCGAAGTGCCAGTGGCCTTCGCTGAACACGCGCTCGTCGGCATAGGCCGCGACGACTTCGCCGAGGAACAGGTCATAAGTCTGCTGGTTGTGGGGCTCGGGCAGCAGGCGGCATTCCAGCCACGCTACGCAGCCTTCCAGCAAGGGCGCGTCGGTGTGTTCACCGTTGAAGGTTTGCAGGCCATACGCAGCGAACTTGTCACGCTCGGTGCCGGTGGTATTGCCGACCGTCTGCACCAGGTCGGCCTGGGCCGCACAGGGCACCTGCAGCACGAAGGTGCCGGCGCCTTCCAGCAATTGGCGCGTCCAGGTGGACTTGTCCAGCACCACCGCGACTTTGGGCGGTTCGAAATCCAGTGGCATGGCCCAGGCGGCGGCCATGATATTGCGTTGGCCGTTGTGGGCTGCGCTGACCAGCACAGTTGGACCGTGATTGAGCAAACGGTAGGCCTTTGGCAGCGGGACGGGGCGACAGTGGGCTGGGTTCATGGAGGATAGGCTCTTCAAACGAAAAACCTACGATACCTCAAGCATGAGTCCTATGGATCAGCTCGACAGTTGGTTAACGAATCGCCCTACGCGTTGAGCACCAGCACATTTAACCGCCGTTATTTCGACACACGCCCATGACTTGGTACTCCAAGGTAGTGAGCTTGCCGCTGGAGTCTTCATAGGTCATGCGCGAAGGCACGGTATTGCACGCGCGGATCGGCGGCGTCACGTTGACCACCTTGGCAATATCCAGCTTCATCCCATAGCGATACGCCTGCACTTGGGGCACCGGCTTGCCGTTTCTCACGGCGTAATCGGCCATGGCCTTTTCATTGCGCTCCATCATCAGGGCAAAGGTGCGATCACCGCCGCCTTCGGCCAATGCACCGAAAGACAGGACGGCCGTTAATACACCCAGAGCGGTTTTATAAAAGTTCATCAACTATTCCTCGACTGAAAGTTCAGTGCCGAGACTAACGAACGAACCCTGACGCGATGTTCACCAGAACATTACTTATTTGTTAGGTGGCCGTAAGTTTCCAAAATTGTAATGTTCACGCCACTCAATCGTTATCCACGGTTTGCAACTATCAGCCCGGGCCAGATCAATAAGAACGCTCACTTCCATAAGAAGCTGATAACTGCCAATACCGAGGAGCGAAATATGCATATCCGTTATTACACCCTTCCCCTTTCTCTGATCGCCACATTGCCCCTGGCAGCCGTGGCCACGGAAGACAAACCTGAAGGGTTTATCGAAGGCAGCAGCCTGAACGTGCTGGCACGCAATTTTTACTTCAATCGCGATGACCGCAAGGGCCAATCCAGCCCCACCGGTAATGGCTATTCCGAAGCCTGGGCCCAGGGGCTGATCGGCAAATTCGAATCCGGCTTTACCCAGGGCACCGTGGGGTTTGGCCTGGACGCCTTCGCCATGGTCGGCGTGAAGCTCGACTCGGGCACCGGCCGCAGCGGCGGCAAGGGCTCGTTCGGCGTGCTGCCGGTGGACAGCAACAATCATCCCGAAGACAACTACAGCAAGGTCGGCGGCGCGGCGAAACTTCGCGTATTGGACACGGTAATCAAGGCCGGCGACGTGTTCCCAGTGACGCCTGTGGTGGCCTACGGCGATTCGCGGGTGCTGCCGGAGAGCTTTCGTGGCGTGACCCTGCAGAACACCAGCCTGGAGGGCCTGACCTTGCAGGGCGGGCGTTTGAGCGGCATGAGCCAACCCAACGAAAGCGGCATGAACAAAGGGTTCGCAACGTTTTACGCCGGCCCGGTCGATTCACCTTGGATCGGCTACTTCGGCGGCGACTACACCGTGAACAAACACCTCAGCCTGAGCCTGTACAGCAGCCGTCTCAAGGACGCCTGGAACCAGTACTACGTCGGCAGCGCCGCCAGTTACCCGCTGAACGAAAACGTCTCGCTGTTCGGCGACGTCAACTACTACAAGGCTGTGGACGAAGGCAAAAAACTGCTGGGTGAATTCGATAACAACATCTGGAGCGCCCGGCTCGGCGTGAAGGTCGGCGCCCACAGCCTGGCGGTGTCGCACCAGCGCAACAACGGCGATGACGACTTCGATTACCTGCGTCAGTCGGACTCGATCTTTCTCAACAACTCGATCCAGTACAACGACTTCAACTCGCCCAAGGAGCGCTCATGGATGCTGCGCTACGACCTCGACATGCAGCCGTTCGGCATTCCCGGCCTGTCATTCATGACTCGCTACGGCAAGGGCACCGGCGCCGACTACAGCAATGCCAACGCGGTGTATATGCGCCGCGATGCCGCCGGCGATCCGCTCACCGACCAGCGCCGCTGGGAACGGGATATCGAAGCCAGGTACGTGGTGCAAAGTGGCAACTTGAAGGATTTATCGCTGCGACTGCGCCAGGCTACCGTGCGCTCAAGTGCGTTTGAGTCCGACCTTGACGAAGTTCGCGTCATTATCGAATACCCCTTGGCGATTCTTTAACACGTACGGACATTTACTTGCCGATACCGTACATCTCTTCACAGGTTGAAGTCTGTCAGAACTGTAATATCGGCCTCACCTTCTCGTTAAGTTGTCTTTTTTATACTGCACATCGAACACATCTCATCTCTGCAGCTTTTGTGTAGCTCCTTTGGAACAGAGATGAATTTTTACGCCCCAGCCGGGGCGTTTTTTTTGTGTGCACGGTCAGTGACGAATCGTCGCACCGGCCTGGCTCGGCTTGACCCTAAAGCTACTTCAGGATTCAGAGTTTTCCTACAGCCTACTCAAGCCTCTATGAGGCCCTCTCCTTTCGTTTTTCTTGAAGGTAAATCCCCATGCGTATCCTTGTGGTTGAGGACGAGCAGAAAACCGCCGATTACTTGCAGCAAGGCCTGACCGAAAGTGGCTACGTCGTCGATTGCGCCGCCAGCGGTATCGATGGCCTGCACCTGGCCCGGCAGCACACCTACGAACTGGTGATCCTCGACGTGAACCTGCCCAACACCGACGGCTGGGAAGTACTGGAACAACTGCGCCGGGACGGCAACCAGCGCGTGATGATGCTGACCGCACGCGGCCGCCTGGCCGACAAGATCAAGGGCCTGGACATGGGCGCCGATGATTACCTGGTCAAGCCATTCGAATTCCCCGAGCTACTGGCCCGCGTGCGCACCTTGCTGCGGCGCAGCGAACATATCCCGCTGCCGGATGTGCTGCGCGTCTCGGACCTGGAGCTGGACCCGCGCCGTCATCGCGCCTATCGCGGCAACCGACGTATCGACCTGACCACCAAGGAGTTCGCCCTGCTGCACGTGTTGATGCGCCAGGCCGGCGAGGTGATGACCCGCACGCAGATCATCTCGCTGGTGTGGGACATGAATTTCGACTGCGACACCAACGTGGTGGAAGTCTCCATCAGCCGCCTGCGCGGCAAGGTCGATGACCAGAGCGAGGTCAAGCTGATCCACACCATTCGCGGCGTGGGTTATGTGCTGGAGGCGCGCCAATGAGGACCAGCAGCCTGTCGATGCGCCTGGGGCTGACGGTCAGCCTGATGGGCGCCGGGCTGGTCGTGCTGTTGGCGACCCTGGCCTACGTGGCCTTGACCCATGAGCTGGAAAAACTCGCGCGCAAAGGCCTGGAAAGCAAGATGGAACAAATCCAGCACAGCCTGGCGCTGGGCCTGGACACACACGGAATCAAAGCCCGCCCGCACTCGTTGCTGGACCTGGTGATGGGCCATGACAACTTCTACCTGACCATCGTCGGCACCGCGCCCGATAACGCCGTGCTGCTCAGTGTCGGCGCCAAACCCCAGGAACCGTTACTGACCGACTTTTCCCCCCGGGAAACCCTCGGTTACCTCAACTGGGAAGACCAGGACGGCAACCAGGTACTCAGTGCCTCCAGCCTGATGCGCCTGGCCAGCGGCGAGCGTGTGCGCGTGTTGCTGTCGCTGGATCGCAGGGATGACCAGGCGCTGCTCAGTGCCTACCTGCGCGCCACCCTCATCGCCCTGCCGATGCTGTTGATCCTGATCGGCATGGGCGCCTGGTGGCTGGTACAGCGCGGGTTGGCGCCGTTGAAGCAGTTCAGCCATGTCGCGGCCCAAGTGACGACCCAGGACCTGACCCACCGCTTATCCATCGACAACCTGCCCAAGGAGCTGGGCGAGTTGGCGCAAGGCATCAACGTCATGCTGAATCGCCTGGACGCCGGGGTGCAGCAGTTGTCGCAGTTCTCCGACGACCTCGCCCACGAACTGCGCGCGCCGTTGACCAACCTGATGGGCAAGGCCCAGGTGACCCTGTCCCGCGAACGGCCCTCGGTGGAATACAAGGCAGGGCTGGAATCCTGCACCGAGGAAATGGAGCGCCTGTCACGCATCGTTTCCGACATGTTGTTCCTGGCCCAGGTCAGCCATCCGGCGGCGCGGGCCGGGTTTGACGCGGTGTCGCTGGGCGCGGAAGCACAACGGGTGATGGAACTGTTTGCGCTGAGCGCCGAAGACAAACACGTGAACCTCAACCTGCGCGGCGACGCCTGGGTGACGGGTGATCGCCTGATGATCCAGCGGGCCATTTCCAATTTGCTGTCCAATGCCATCCGCCACACGCCCGAAGGCTCCAGCGTGCTGCTGCTGGTGGAGACCTACGACCAGAGCGTGTCGTTGTCGGTGGGCAACCCCGGGCGTGGCATCGAAGCGCACCACCTGCCGCACCTGTTCGAACGTTTCTACCGCGCCGACAGCAGCCGTACCCGCGCCGAAGGTGGCACCGGGCTGGGGCTGGCCATTGTGCAGTCGATCATGCACCTGCATCAGGGGCACGCCGACGTCAGCAGCCAGCCAGGCCGGTTTACACGGTTCAGCCTGGTATTTCCTCTTCCTTGCGATGCGCCCACTGGTACAGCGCCGGCAGCACCAGCAAGGTCAGCAACGTAGAAGAAATGATCCCGCCGATCACCACCGTCGCCAACGGGCGCTGCACTTCGGCGCCAGTGCCGGTGGCCAGGGCCATGGGGATAAAACCGAGGGAGGCCACCAGTGCGGTCATCAATACCGGGCGCAAACGGGTCAGCGCGCCTTCGTGGATGGCTACCGACAGTGAACGCCCTTCCTCGCGCAGGTTGCGGATGAACGCAATCATCACCAGGCCGTTGAGCACCGCCACGCCGGACAAGGCGATAAAGCCTACGCCGGCGGAGATCGACAGCGGAATATCGCGCAGCCACAGCGCCATGATCCCACCCGTCAACGCGAACGGAATCCCGGTAAACACCAGCAGCCCGTCCTTGAGGTTGTTGAACATCATGAACAACAACCCGAACACCAGCAGCAAGGCCACCGGCACCACGATTTGCAAACGCTCGGAGGCTTCCTTCAGTTGTTCGAACTGGCCGCCCCACGTGGTCCAGTAACCCGCAGGCACTTTCACTTGCGCCGTGAGCGCAGCCTCGGCCTCTTCCACGAACGAACCAATATCCCGCCCGCGCACGTTGGCACTGACGATCACCAGGCGCTTGCCGTTCTCGCGGCTGATCTGGTTCGGACCGAGCACCAGGTCCAGGCTGGCGACCTGGGACAAGGCAATAAACCCCAACTGCCCCGCCGCATTCCCGGCCAGCGCCGGCACCGGAATCAGCAGCCGCGACAAGCCGTCGATATCAGTACGCAGCGCGTCGGACAAGCGCACGACCATGTCGAAACGGCGGTCACCTTCATACAGCGTACCGGCCTGGCGCCCACCGACGGCGACGGCAATGGTGTCCTGCACGTCGCCGACATTCAGGCCAAAGCGCGCGGCCTTGTCACGGTCGATATTGATAGTCAGCACCGGCAGGCCGGACGTCTGTTCGACCTTCACTTCAGAAGCGCCATCGAGGCCTTGCAAGGTCTCGGCAATTTCTGCGGCGGTGGTGTTGAGCACCGCCATGTCATCGCCAAACACCTTCACCGCCACATCACTGCGCACCCCGGAAATCAGCTCGTTGAAACGCAGCTGGATCGGTTGCGACAACTCGTACGCACTGCCCGGCACAATCGCACTGGCGCGCTGGATATCGGCGATCAGGGTGTCGCGGGATTTGTTCGGATCCGGCCATTGCGCCTTCGGTTTGAGCATCACGTAGCTGTCGGAAATATTCGGCGGCATCGGGTCGGAGGCGATTTCCGCCGTGCCGGTACGTGCAAATACCCGCTCGATTTCCGGCACCTGGGCCATCAAGGTTTTTTCCAGTTGCTGCTGCATCTGCACCGATTGCGTCAGGCTGGTGCCGGGCACGCGCAGGGCCTGTTGGGCGAAGTCGCCCTCACTGAGGCTGGGGATAAACTCACTGCCCATGCGGCTGGCCACCACGCCCGTGGCGACAATGGTCAGCGCGGCCAGACCGAACACCAGCGGCCGGCGGGTCATCACCCAATCCAGCACCGGCGCGTAGGCTCGGCGCGCGGTGCGCATCACCAGGTTTTCTTCTTCCTTGACCTTGCCGGTGACGAACAGCGCAATCGCCGCTGGCACGAAGGTCACCGACAGAATCATCGCCCCCAGCAGCGCGATCACCACGGTAAAGGCCATGGGGTGGAACATCTTCCCGGCCACACCGGTGAGGGCGAAGATCGGCAGGTACACGACCATGATGATCAACTGCCCGAAGATCAGTGCACGCCGCGCTTCCTTGGCCGCCGCGAACACCTCGTGCAGGCGCTCGCTGCGGGTCAGCAAGCGACCATAGCGCTGCTGCGCATGGGCCAGGCGGCGGATGGCGTTCTCGACGATCACCACCGCGCCGTCGACGATAATGCCGAAGTCCAGCGCGCCGAGGCTCATCAGGTTGGCGCTGACTTTGTTGGTGAACATGCCGGTAAAGGTGAACAACATCGCCAGGGGAATCACCATCGCGGTGATCAGCGCCGCGCGGATATTGCCGAGGAACAGGAACAACACCGCAACCACCAGCAGCGCACCTTCGAAGAGGTTTTTCTTCACGGTGGCAATGGCTTTTTCGACGAGGTTGGTGCGGTCGTAGACGGTAACCGCCACCACGCCTTCGGGCAGCGAGCGGTTGATTTGCTCAAGCCGGGAAGCCACCGCCTGGGACACGGTGCGGCTGTTTTCTCCGATCAACATAAACACCGTACCCAGCACCACTTCGCGGCCGTTTTCCGTGGCGGCGCCGGTCCGCAACTCTCGGCCGATCTCGACCTGGGCGACATTGCGCACGCGGATCGGCGTGCCGTCGGACGTGGTGATGACGATATTGGCGATGTCGTCGATGGACGCCACCTGCCCCGGCGCACGGATCAATAATTGCTCGCCGCTGCGCTCGATGTACCCGGCGCCGACGTTGGCGTTGTTGCGCTCCAGTGCCGTGACCAGATCGTTCAAGGTCAGGTTGTAGGCCGCCAGGCGCTTGGGGTCGGGGGCGATCTGGTATTCCTTGGCGAAGCCGCCGATGGTGTTGATCTCGGCCACACCGGGCACGTTGCGCAGTTGCGGCTTGATGATCCAGTCCTGGATCACCCGCAGGTCGGTCGGCGTGTAGGGCGTGCCGTCGTCCTTGCGGGCGCCCTCTTCGGCCTCCACGGTCCACAGGAAAATTTCCCCGAGGCCGGTGGAAATCGGCCCCATCGCGGTCTCGATCCCCGTCGGCAATTGCTCGCGGGCCACCTGCAGGCGCTCGTTGACCAACTGGCGGGCGAAGAACAGGTCGGTGCCGTCCTTGAAGATCACCGTCACCTGGGACAAGCCGGAGCGCGACAGTGAGCGGGTCTGCTGCAGGCCGGGCAAGCCGGCCATCGCGGTTTCGATGGGAAAGGTGATGCGCTGCTCGGTTTCCAGCGGCGAAAAACCGGCCGCCGCCGAGTTGATCTGCACCTGCACATTGGTGATGTCGGGCACCGCGTCGATGGGCAGTTTCTGATAGCTGGCAATGCCGACACCGGCCATCAACAGCACCGCCAGCAGCACGATGATGCGCTGCTCAATGGCGAATTGGATAAGGCGCTCAAACATGAGAAATCACTCGCAGGATCAATGGGCGTGCTCGGCCGAGCCCTTGCCCAACTCGGACTTGAGGATGAAGCTGCCGGTGGTGGCCACCTGGGCACCGGCCTCCAGGCCTTGGCGCACTTCGACGTAGCCGTTTTCACTGGCGCCCAGTTCGAGATGGCGGGTGATAAAACCGTCTGGGGTGCGTACGAATACCGACGGTTTTTCCTCGACGGTCTGGATCGCCGTGTGCGGCACGGTGACCTTGGCCTGGTAGGTGTCGGTGGCCAATTGCACGGTGACAAACAGCCCTGGGCGCCAGGCGTCGTCAGGGTTGGGCACGGTCACGCGTACGGTGGCGGTGCGCGTTTGCTCGCCGAGCAAATTGCCGACATAGGCCACGGTGCCCTGCACGTCGGTGCCCATTTCCGTGGAGCTGACCTTCACCGGTTTGCCGAGTCGGACCTTGTTCAAATCCTTGGGGAATACGCCGAAGGTGACCCACACCTGTGACAGGTCAGAAAGCGTGAAAGCATTGCTGGTCTCGCTTACCACCTCGCCGACACCGAGGTGTTTTTCCACCACCACGCCGGCGAACGGCGCTCGCAGTTCGTAACGATTGCCGCCGACCAGCACAGTGTTGCCGCTGAGAGCAGTCATCTTTTGACGCGCATTGTTCAGCGCGATTTCGGCTTCTTGCAGGGTTTGGCGCGCCAGCAGGTAATCCTGTTCGGCGGAGATCTTGTCCTGCCACAACTGGCGTTCACGCTGGAAGGTGATACGCGCCAGTTCAACCCGACGCTCGCTGGCCGCCAGCTCACTGCGCTGGTCAGAAATCTGCTGGCTGGCGATCACCGCGAGCAGTTCGCCCTTCTTCACGGCCTGGCCAAGATTGACCTTCACCGACTCCACCACACCGGCCGCGCGCGGGACGATATGCGAGGTGCGGTCTTCGTCGAAACGCACCTCCCCCGGCAGCGTCAGCAATGTACTGATCGACCGGGGTTGAGCCTCGGCGAGCTCGATGCCGGCGGCCTGGATTTGTTGTTCAGTCAGCTCGAGCGTGCCTTCTTCTTCCTCGGCGTTGGCCACGCCGGACAGCATCAGGCCCAAGGCGACGGCAAGCGCCACGCCGTGTCGTTTATTCATAAGGTACTCCAGAAAAAATCAAAACCGGGCGAGGTCGCCGTAAATCCGTTCGATGCGCAGCCAGGCGTCGGTGGCCTGGGCAGTGGCTGCGAGGTATTGGGTGCGCGCCGCGATCAGGGTGCGCTGGGCGTCGAGCACGTCGAGGAAGTTAAACTTGCCCATCTCGAAGCCGCGGGTGGCGCTGTCCACCGCGCTTTGGGCGGCGGGCAGGATCTGCTGGTTGAATGCGCGCACTTCGGTATTCGCGGTTTGCCACAGGTCCAGGGCCTGGCGCGTTTCGGTACGCAGGCGCAATTCGGCAGCGTTGCGCTGGTCGCGGGCCTGATCGGCACGGCGCGTGGCGGCAAGTACGTTGCCCTGGTTGCGGTTGAACAACGGAATCGGCATCGATACGCCGACCAGGTTCACCCGCTCGCGCACACTGGCGTCGTACTGACTGCCAATCGACACATCCAGGTCGGGAATACGCTGGGCTTTTTCCAGGCCCACGCTGGCTTCGTTCTGCACGATCTGCAGTTCGGCCAGGCGCAGTTCGGCGGTCTGTTCAAGACGCGCCAACAGTTGCGTGGCAGACGGCAACGGCGGTGTGGAGTGGCTTGGCGTGGCGACGGCCTGGAAGTCGGTCGCCGCGCTGCCGGTACTGGCGGCCAGGCGGCGATAGGCGTCGGTGAGGCCCATTTGCGCGCGGTTGAATTCGAGGCGGATCTCCGAGAGCTGCACCTGGGCCCGCGTGGCTTCCACTGGTGAGGATTTGCCGGCAGTGACACGACCGTTGGCGACCACCAGCCCGCGCTCGGCCAAGGCCAGGGAGCGCTGGGCCAGGTCGAGACGTTCCTGGGCGCGAAGGGCGCCGTAGTAGCCGTCGATCACCTCGGCGCGCAACGTGTTGCGGCGCTGTTCCAGGGTCAGTGCCGCGGCGTCCTGGGCCCGCGTTGCCACGTCAATGCGGGCTCCACGCTTGCCACCCAGTTCCAGGGTCTGGCTTAGCTTGAGGGTGGTGGTGCGCGTATCGCGACGTGTGTCTTCGGCATCCCAGGACGCCACCGGATTGGGGATCAGCCCGGCCTGCTGGCGACCGCCCTCGGCGATCTCGATTTCCCATTGCGCCGCCGCCAGGTCGGGATTGTTGGCGAAGGCGGTTTGCAGAGCAGCGTCGAGGGTAAGGGTTTGCGCCTGGGCAACGCTGGCGGCGCTCCACAACAGCGTCACCCCCAGCAGCGTTCTAACGGAAATTGCCATAACGAGAGTTCCACGCCCATAAAGTAAAAGCCGGGAGAATGTAGCGTTCGCGACTTATCAGAGCGGTGGAGCAAAGATTACAAATCCGACAGCAATGGCTCTGCGGCGGGCGTTATCAGGTATGCTTTTGGGCTAGGAAACAAAAAGAAACAATTTCCCCAACCTGTTCGATAAGGAGTCCCGCCTTGGCGTTATCGACTGCCGCGTGGATGGTTCACGACACCCGCCTCATGCTCTGCGTACTGCTGGCCATCGCCAGCATCATTGTGCTGATCAGCGCGACCAAGTTGCCGCCATTCCTGTCGATCCTGATCGGCACCTTTATCGCCGGGGTCGGCGCCGGGCTGCCAGCGGAAGAGGTGGCCAAGGCCTTCAGCAAGGGCGCCGGGGCGATCCTCGGTGAAGCCGGGATCATCATTGCCCTGGGCTCGATGCTGGGTGCGCTGATGGCGGAATCCGGCGCGGCCGACCGCATCGCCACCACTCTGCTCGGGCTGGGCAAGGGCAAGTCGTTGCCATGGGTGATGGCGCTGGTGGCGATGGTGATCGGCCTGCCTCTGTTCTTCGAAGTGGGCCTGGTGATGATGGTGCCGATCATCTTTGTGATGGCCAAACGTTCGAACCAGCCGCTGTTGAAAATCGCCATCCCGGCGCTGGCGGGCATGACCACCTTGCACGCCTTGATGCCACCGCACCCAGGGCCGCTGATTGCGGTGGGCGCGTTGCACGCCGACCTGGGCCTGACCATGTTGCTGGGCTTTTGCCTGGCGGTACCGGCGGTGATCCTCGCCGGGCCGCTCTATGGCAACTGGCTGTCCAAGCGCCTGCATGTGGATGAGCCGGCCGACATCGGCGCGCTGTTCAGCGCCCCGCCCAAGGCCCCGCGCCAGCCGAGCTTTGGCGTGTCATTGCTGATCATTCTGTTGCCGGTGATTCTAATGCTCGGCAGCACCTTGGCCAAAGTCGCGCTGCCAGCGGAAAGCAGCGTGGGCCTGACCCTGAAATTCCTCGGCGAACCGCTGATCGCCCTGGGCCTGGCGGTGATCGCCGCCGTGATCTGCCTGGGCTGGGCCGCCGGCATACCACGCGCCGAAGTCGGCAACACCCTGCGCAAGGCCCTCGCGCCCATCGCCGTGTTGCTGCTGACCATCGGCGCCGGCGGCGGCCTCAAGCAAACCCTGCTCGACGCTGGCGTCAGCCAGACCATCAGCAAAGTCGCCGAAGGCGCGCACATGCCGTACCTGCTGCTGGCCTGGTTGATCGCCGTGGCGCTGCGCCAAGCCACGGGCTCGGCCACGGTCGCTACCACCACGACCGCCGGCATCCTCGCGCCGATGATGGCCGGGTTGGCGGCGACGCAAAGCTCACTGGTGGCGCTGGCGATCGGCGCCGGCTCGGTGTTCTTCTGCCACGTCAATGATGCGGGGTTCTGGATGGTGCGCGAGTACTTTGGCTTGCAGCTGAAGCAGACGATTTGGGTGTGGTCGGTGTTGCAGACGATTGTTTCGGTGGTCGGGTTGGTCGGTACGCTGGTGCTGTGGCACTTCTTGACCTGAAGACGCCGTATTGAGGGGAGACTTTCTTCCCCTCAATGAGTTCACTGATGCAAAACAAAGCGAGCATCGAGCTTGCCAAGCAACTCAAATGTATTCATGTAAGGCACGCCAAACAGTGAGCACACATTGGGAATCGTGAATTTGCGTTTGATGTCGGGGTTATAGACCTCATGCGTGACAACCACTGCGCCCGTCGTCATCGCTTTGGCAATCAACCAGGGATCTGCGCCCTCAAGAAACTCCTCAAGCGCACCGGGCTTCATCACAGGCACCTGCTCCGCAATCTTCGCGACGATATATCCAAATGCAGTCTGAGTCGGTTCATCGCTGGAATCTTCAAACAGGTGCGTATTGCCTTTGACCCACTGGGTCAAATCGTCATTGCCTCTGGCTAGTTCGTCCCTTACCGGCACGATACTGGCAATCTCCAGAGCCTGGTGTTGTTGAAGAATCCATGCCCAGTAACCCGGACAAATCGTCATCGTGTAATAGCGGTTTTTTGCCTCGATCAGCGTATTCGAATCCAAAAGATGCTTCATGCCGATAGCTTCATCCCGTAAGTCTTTAACTTGGCAGGTTGCACGCCCAGCAGTTTTCCCGCATCGCGAAGCAAAATCCGGCCGCTCTGCGCTTGCGCCAAAACAGCCTTGCTCAACCGGGTACTGTTTCTAATAGCCGCCGTGCGGTAGTAATCACCGCCACTCCCGTCCTTATCTCGATATTCCTGCAAAATCCGACGGTAGTAGGCGCCGTATTGATCGCTGCTGATGTAGCCAAGATCTCGGGCACGACGGGCAATCACCAATGTGCTGACGCGAAAGCGCCCGGCCAAAGGCGCCAGGTTTTCTTCCCAGTGCACGGCAGAATCCCAATGCACTCGAAAAACGAGCTCCGGTGCCAGAAACTCTCCTGCAACGGCGTTGCAAAAAGCCTCCTCTTGGTGGGCACTATGACTGTTGCAATCAGATACACCCGAGCTACCAATCCATATATGCGCCAGCTCATGCATCAATGTAAAAAGCCGTGCAGTGGGTGCGTCCGCGCTGTTGATGAACACCACGGGCGCCAGAACGTTGCTGATCGCAAACCCTCGAAACTCGGCGACATCGAGTTTCCGGTGGGTATTTCCCAAGGCAACACCACTGCGCATGACGAGGATACCAGCGTCCTCCGCACCACTCACCAAAGCCCTTACATAGTCGTCATACCCCATACGCGCAAAGTCATCCGTCACTCCGAGTACGCGACGAATATCTGTAACCACGTCTTTAATAGGCGAACGGCTATTGAAACTTCCCACAAAGGACAGCGGGGAGCGTTCGTGATCCTGCAAGTATTCCAAATACCAGTCTTGCTTACGGAGCACGTCTCTCACAGTGTCCATCAGGTTCAGGCTAGGTTTGTCTGGGAAAACGCCACCCACGGTGCGCAAGTCTGGAAGAGGAAGGTGCTCCTGCGGCGGCGCCTTAAGAAAGAGAAAGCCAAAAGGGACGTGCACAACAGCAGCCCACTTTTGTGCCTGCGTAAAGGATGGAAGGCTCTGGCCACCTTCCCATGCCTTTACTCTTTCCAATTTGACCGTAAGCCCCTTGGCAACCTGTACTTCAGTCAGCCCCGCCCGCTGGCGAGACCAGGACAGGATTGCAGGGTTGATAAAGGCGGTCTGAGTCATGGAGGTAAATGCGCTCATCAAGAGTGGACGTGACTATAGGAGTGACCACTCTGCCCGTCAATTGATAGCGTTTAGGCCTCTTTTGTAACCGCATCCAAGGTGTGGCGCTTACCAAACAGCGCCACACTCGCCACCCCCACCGCGCCCATTACCACGCAATAGCCCACGCAAATCCACGGGCTGGTCGGCATCAGCGCGATCAGCATCAGCGGCGTGGTACTTGCCCACAGTGCATAGGCGATGTTGTAGGTGAAGGAAATGCCCGACACCCGCACCTGCGCCGGAAACAGGCCGACCATCACCGACGGCACCGCGCCCACCACCCCGCAACTCAAGCCCGCCACCGCATACGCCGCGCCGAGCCAGATGCCGCCGCTGATCAGGCTGGCGTACAGCAGGAAAATACCCACCGGCAGCAGCAGGCTATAGACCAGCACCGCGCGCCAGGCGCCGATGCGGTCCACCAGCAGGCCGGCGAGGACGCAGCCGATATTCAGGAAGACGATGCCCAGGGCGCTCAAGGCAAAGGTGTGGCTGGGGCTCATGCCGAAGGTTTTCTGCATCATGGTCGGGGTGATGACCACCAGCACCACCACAGCGGAGGTGAGCACACAGGTGAGGATCATCGCTGGCAGCAGCACGGCGCGATGGTCACGCAGTACGGTGCGCAGCGGCATCTCGGCGGCGGCCTGGCGTCGGGCCTGCATTTCGAGGAATACCGGGGTTTCGCTGAGCCAGCGCCGCAGCCACACGCCGATCACGCCGAACACACCGCCGAGCAGGAAGGGCAAGCGCCAGGCGTAGTCGAGGATTTCGGCCGGGGTGAAGACTTGCGCCAGCAGCGTGGCGGTGAGGGCACCGAGCAGGTAGCCGAAGGTCAGGCCCGCTTGCAGGAAGCCCAGGGCATAGCCACGATGGTTGCGCGGTGCGTGTTCGGCGACGAAGGTCCAGGCGCTGGGCACTTCACCGCCCACAGCGGCCCCTTGCAGCACGCGCAGCACCAGCAGGATCAGCGGTGCGAAGTAGCCGATTTGCGCGTAGGTGGGCATGATCCCGATCAGCAGGCAGGGTAAGGCCATCATCAGGATGCTCAGGCTGAACACGCGCTTGCGCCCCAGGTGATCGGCGAAGTGCGCCATCAGGATGCCGCCCAGCGGGCGCGCGAGGTAACCGGTGACGAAGATGCCGAAGCTTTGCAGCAGGCGCAGCCACTCGGGCATTTCCGGCGGGAAGAACAGTTGGCTGAGGGTCAGCGCAAAGAACACGAAAATAATGAAGTCGTAGATTTCCAAGGCTCCGCCCAAGGCGGCCAGGCCCAGGGTTTTGTAGTCGGAACGGGAAAAACGCTGCGCCTGTGGAACAGAGGTGGCAGTCATGTTGAGGCTCGGCAGACAAACAAAATGGCGTGCAGGTTATGAGCTGAGCGGGTTGATGGCAATCGCGGCAGATATATTTGTTTTCCTCATGGATCGATGAAGATAACTGCATTCCCATATCAATGGCCGTAGCGGAACATGCCGGAAAATTGCCGACACCATAATAAATACAAGAGGAAAGACTCGTGGCCGATGCTATCGAAGAAAGCCGCTATGCCCGATTTGCCCTGCGCTGCTCGAACTTTGCCGAGCGTTGGTTCCCCGACTCCTGGGTGTTCGCCGCCCTCGCCGTGATCATCGTCGCCGTGGCGACCCTGGGCATGGGCGCCGCGCCTACCGAAGCCGCCAAGGCATTTGGCGACGGCTTCTGGAGCCTGATCCCGTTCACCATGCAGATGGCCTTTGTGGTGATCGGTGGTTATGTGGTCGCCAGCTCGCCGCCGGCGGTCAAGCTGATCGACCGCCTGGCGCGTATCCCGAAGAACGGCCGCTCCGCCGTGGCGTGGGTAGCATTGATCTCCATGGTGGCGTCATTGCTCAACTGGGGCTTGTCCCTGGTGTTCGGCGGCTTGCTGGTACGTGCGCTGGCCCGTCGTACGGATTTGCGCATGGACTACCGTGCTGCGGGTGCGGCGGCCTACCTGGGACTGGGCGCGGTGTGGGCGCTGGGGTTGTCGTCATCAGCCGCACAATTGCAGGCCAACCCGGCCAGTTTGCCGCCGTCGATCCTGTCGATCACCGGGGTGATCCCGTTTACCGACACCATCTTCCTGTGGCAATCCGGCGTGCTGTTGCTGGCGCTGATCGTGGTGTCTCTGATCATCGCCTACGCCACCGCGCCCGGCCCCAACAGCGCCCGTGACGCCAAGGCCTGTGGCGTCGACCCGGCCTTCAACCTGCCCAAGCTGCAAGCACCGAGCCGCCCCGGCGAATGGCTGGAACACAGCCCGTTGCTGACCATTCTGCTGGCATTGCTGGCGGCGGGCTGGTTGTTTCATGAGTTCTCGACCAAGCCGGCGATCAGCGCGATTTCGGGGCTGAACACCTACAACTTCCTGTTCATCATGGTGGGTGCCCTGCTGCACTGGCGCCCGCGCAGCTTCCTCGATGCGGTGGCCCGTGCAGTGCCGACCACCACCGGCGTGTTGATCCAGTTCCCGCTGTACGGCTCGATTGCGGCGCTGATGACCGTGGTCAAGGGCGGCGACGGCCAGACCCTGGCGCACCATATCTCGACCTTCTTCACTTCCATCGCCTCCCACGACACGTATGCGCTGCTGATGGGTGTGTACTCGGCGGTGCTGGGCTTCTTTATCCCGTCGGGCGGCGGCAAGTGGATTATCGAAGCGCCTTATGTGATGCAAGTGGCCAATGACCTGCAATACCACCTAGGCTGGGCGGTGCAGATCTACAACGCGGCCGAGGCGCTGCCGAACCTGATCAACCCGTTCTATATGCTGCCGTTGCTGGGCGTGTTGGGGTTGAAGGCGCGGGATTTGATCGGGTTTTCGTTTGTGCAGCTGCTGGTGCACACGCCGCTGGTGTTGTTCCTGCTGTGGGCGTTGGGGACGACGTTGAAGTATTTACCGCCCGTCATGCCTTGAATAACTGATGACTGCACCTGTTGTTGCAACAGGTGCAGTCACACTGCGGTTACAGGAAGACGCGCCAATAGATCAGGCAGCGCGCTCTGGATGGTGTCCCAAACCACATCGAGGTTGATATCGAAGTAACCGTGAGCAATGCGGTTACGCATTCCCCGCATGCTGCGCCAAGGAATGTGTGAATGAGCCTCAGCGAAGTGCGGATGCAGATCCATGATTTTCGTCGACGCCTCACCAATGATGATCAGACTCATGACCACCGCTTGTTGAGTACGCCTGTCTTCCAGAAACTCTTCTTTGCTAAGGCCCTCTACAAAACTGATCGCATCAGCAGTGGCCTGCCTTATGTGATCCAGGTAATCCCCAAGGCGATTTGCTGTCATACAGGCCGTGCCTCAGCCAACACTTTTGCGCGGAACTTCAACGGCAAATCGGCTGGCGTCAGTAGATCCACATTGACCCCCAGCAGGTCCTCAAGCTCGACTTGCAGCCCGCCAAGATCAAACAAAGTGGTTCCCGGCGGCGCATCGACCAGCAAATCAAGGTCGCTGCCTTCTTGGTCGGTACCCAGCAATACAGACCCAAATACCCTTGGGTTTGAGATGCGAAATCGGCCCACCACTTCTCTGACGGCTGCACGTTTTAGATCAAGGGCGGTTGAAGGCTTCACGGTTCACCTCAGTGATGTCCATTATCGGGCAAGTCTAGCAGCGCTGACCGCGCGTAAACATGCCTTACTCATCACACCGATGTCTTCGTTCCGTCACATTGCATTGCTACCGTCCTGCGAAATATCTTGCAACATCTCGCCAGCAAGGACTCCCCGCAATGAGTGATGATCACGAAGACCGCCCTTCCCCCGATTCCATAGCCCAACCGCCGGTAGACACCGGCCGTCGGCGCTTCCTGGGGGGCGCGGCGGTGTTGGGGGTTGGCGCGACGTTGAGTGCCTGCGGCAATAGCAGTGAGGCGCCCGGCAAGCCAGTGGCGCGGCCGCTCACGCCGCAGGAGCTGGACAAGGCGTTGCACGACCAGGTGAAAACGGTGGTGGTGATCTATGCCGAGAACCGCAGCTTCAACAACCTGTTTGCGGACTTTCCAGGCGTTGAGAAACCGCTGTCGGCGCTTTCTGCCGCCGACACGCAACAACGCGACCGCGACGGCAGCCTATTGACCACCCTGCCCCCGGCCTGGGGCGGTGTGCTGCAAGTGGGCCCGCAAAGCGTGGACGGGGTGACTTACCCCAGCGAAGTGCAATTCCAGGAGAACCTGCCCAACGCGCCGTTCGCTCTCAAGGGCCCGAACTCGGAAGACCTGCCTTTGAGCCTGGTCACCCGCGACTTGTGGCACGTGTTCTACCAGAACCAGATGCAGATCAACGGCGGCAAGAACGACGGTTTCGTCGCCTGGGCCGACTCCGGTGGCCTGGTGATGGGGCATTACGCCCAGAGCCGCTATTCCCTGCGCCTGTGGGATGTGGCCAAGGAGTTTGTGCTCTGCGATAACTTCTTCCAGGGTGCGTTCGGTGGCTCGTTCCTCAACCATCAATACCTGATCAGCGCCACCGCGCCGTTTTACCCGAATGCGGCGCAGTCGGTGGCCAAGGCGCAGATCGCCACGCTGCAAAGCGATGACCCGACCGACCCGCGTCTCAAGCCCCTGGATAAATCCCCGGCCAGCGCCATGACCGGCCCGCCGCAGTTCGGCCCCAGCGCGCTGACCCCGGACGGCTACGGTGTGAACACCCTGGCGCCGCCTTACTGGCCGACCTGGATTCGTGACCCGCAAAACCCGGATTACGCAAAGGCCGACCTGCCTAACGTGCTGGTGCCGCAAACCCACGAACATATCGGCGACAAGCTGTCGAAAAAGAACGTCGACTGGGCGTGGTACGCCGGGGCGTGGCAGGCGACGCTGGATCAATTCAAGGATTCGGGCGGCATTCCGAAGATCCCTAACTTCCAGTACCACCACCAGCCGTTCAACTATTTCAAGCAGCAGGGCCCCGAGAACCGTGCGGAGCGTGACAAGCGCCTGCGCGATGGCGGTTTGGGCGATGAGGCGAGCACCAACAAGTTCTTCGCCGATGCCCAGGCCGGCAAGCTGCCAGCCGTGAGTTTCTACAAGCCCCAGGGCAACCTGAACATGCACGCCGGTTACGCCGACGTGGCCTCGGGCGACCGCCATATCACCCGCGCCTTGAAGGTACTGCAGGAAAGCCCGCAGTGGAAAAACATGGTGGTCGTGGTGACCGTCGATGAAAACGGCGGCTGGTGGGACCACGTCGCCCCGCCCAAAGGCGACCGCTGGGGCCCAGGCACGCGAGTTCCGGCGCTGGTGGTCTCGCCCTTCGCGCGCAAAGGCACCGTGGACCATACGGTGTACGACACCGCGTCGATCCTGCGTTTGATTACGCGGGTCTTCCAACTCGAGACCCTGGACGGGCTCAAGCAACGCGATGACGCCATGATTGCCCGAGGCCAGAAACCCATGGGGGACTTGAGCAACGCCTTGCAATTCAACGTGTAGGACGCTTATCCAATAACGACATGCCTGGCGATTTAGTCCACGGTTTTCCTGGTCAGCCGCTACTGTGAGGAGATGGGATTTGATCCCGCACAGACGGGCTTTTGCTGACAAGGAATCGAGTATGTTCAAACCGACCAGGCTGTCCTTCACCCTGGCCGCACTGATGGCCAGTGCGGTCGTCCACGCCGACATCGAAGTCCCACTGGGCAGCACGCAACGGGTTACCCAGTTGTTCGCTTACCCCAATAACTGCAACGTGATCTGCTTTCGGCCATGGACGCTGGAGCAGACCGCCGAGCATTACCTGAACCAAAGCCTGCAGCGCGACGGCTACAGCCGAGCCAAGGTCAGCGTGAAGTCCCACGACGGACAGGTCTCAGCCACCTTCAGCGGCGTGCCCGAGCACTACGGCCAGCCCTTGACCACGTTGCTCAACACCGCCGACCTGGCCTACCAAGGCGCCAGCAAACTCAACAGCGACGGCAAATGGGCCTACAACTGGTACCTGTTCCTGCCGCTCGGCATGGCCCTGGAAAACCGCAAGAGCATCGAGTTGCTGCATTTTCCGCCGGATTACTCGTTGACCCAGGCCCAGGATTACCTCGAATCGGCCACCACCGACCGCTGGGCCACACTGCTCACCGATAACGGCGTGCCGGCCACCGAAACCCCGGCCTACCAGACCATCATCGATATCGCGCCCATCGCTGCACCTTCCAATGCGGGCAAGGACTTGGAGAACGTCTACAGCTACTTCACCGACTACCAGACCCGCATGGTCAGTGAACTGAGCCTGCGCCCCAACGGTTCGCTGCCAATGGTTGCGTTCGGCGCGCCGGTGCGCAACTGGATCAAACAGCAATACGGGCAATCCGTGGGTGTACTGGGCCTGGCACAGATCAGCCCGGCTGCGGGCAAAACCGTTTCGGTGCTTGGCTCCAACCACCCCAGCTACATCTGGTACGCGGCAGACCCGGCCACCTATGACGGCAATGAGCAGAAGGCCGATGACGCCGGCCTGAAAGTGATGGGCCAGGACTTGAGCGCCGCCTGCTGGCAGGCCGGCATGGGCCAGAAACCGGCGAGCGATGCGAATGTGCTGCTCAAGGCCTGCATGAATACCTGGCAGGTCACGCGCAAGGAACAGACCTGCGAGCTGTTCTACACCTCGGTGCGCAACCTGAGCCCGGAACAGGCGAATGCCAAATGCGCCACACCCGTCATCAAGACCCAGCTCAAACAGCTGAGAAATCCAGCGCCAGCGCCCACGATGGCCGCTCCGGCACTTTAAAGGCACACAATGGACAGCCTATTTCTACTGTCAGATTTCACAGTAGAAATAGGCTGCAACTTCAGCGAGTCTTGAGCCGCGCCCATCCGCTGCAAGACTGGTAGTCAGACTCCACCCGCAGGTCGATGCAGCCTCACCAAGGAGAGTTATGAAAACTCAGGCCATGGATAAGGCTAAAACGGCTACGAATGACTGCCTGTACCCCTTCAAGACGCTGCTCGTTGAGCAGGGCTATCCGTCGTATCGGCATTTCCAGGTCATGCAGGGCACTGGCAGCACCGCGAGCGGGATCAAGGCGCGCGTCGCGCTGGAAGGCCGCGTGCGTATCGCCAAGGTGTCCGGTTACGCCGTGAGCGAGCGGCGCCCGCACACGTTGCAGCTGTCGCCGCGCATCCATTTGTACGACTGCTGGTTCTGCGGCCTGCTGAGGCACTCGTGTAATCCGAACGTGTTTTTTGACACGACGTACCTGGAACTCTGGACCGTACAGCCCATCCGGGCCGGCACCCCGTTGACCATGGATTACGCCAGCACCGAGGATGCGTTGTTCCGGCAGTTCGAGTGCCAATGCGGCGAACTGAACTGCCGGGGCTGGATCACCGGACGCGACGAACCCCTGAATGCCGAGGGACAGCAGTTCATGGCGCAGTGGCGCGAGCGCAAACGACCTTAGACTTCGCCCAACGGGCGCAGGCGATATTGCGGCGGCAACTGCTCAAAGCCACTGATGGTGGTGTTCAAGCTTTTCCAGCGTCCATCCTTGATGCCATAGATGCAGCCGTGGATCGACAGGCTCTGCCCTCGGTGCCAGGCGTTTTGCACAATGCTGGTGTGGCCGACGTTGGCCACTTGCTGGATCACGTTCAGCTCGCACATACGGTCGACACGCTCTTCCTCGGTCGGCAGTTGCGCCAGCACGTCACGGTTTTCGTAGTAGAGGTCGCGAATGGTGCGCAGCCAGCCGTCGATCAGGCCGAACTGGCGGTCCTGCATCGAAGCGCGCACACCGCCACAGCCATAGTGGCCGGTGACGAGGATATGTTTGACCTTGAGCACATCGACCGCGTACTGGATCACCGACAGGCAATTGAGGTCGGTGTGCAGCACCACATTCGCCACGTTACGGTGTACGAACAGGTCACCGGGCAGCATGCCGACGATCTCGTTGGCCGGGACGCGGGCGTCGGAACAACCGATCCACAGGTATTCAGGGGTCTGCTGGCGGGCGAGCTTAGCGAAGAATTCGGGATCTTCCTGTTTGATCGCATCCGCCCAGCGTTCGTTGTTATCAAGCAGGTCTTGTAGTTCGTTCATCAGGGAAAGCCTCAGGAATGATGCGCAGCTTTGACAGACGACCGCCCGTCCGGGTCACGCCGATGATAAAGATAGCCGGCGGGCAATTACTTGAATCTTGGGGGGCCATGCCTGTCCACACACTATAAGCCCCACAGTATGAGGATTGGCCATGACTGAATCACGACGTCCCTACGGCGCTACCGAGCCGGAACCGATTGATGATAACGAAGACCGCATGGGTCAGGTGCGGGAGCTGGACTTTGACGAAGAGACGCCGACGGCGGAGATCGGCGATGAGATCCCGCGTCGCGAGCGTGAGCATCTGATGCCCGACGAACGGGTGCGCGAAGCCGGCATGACCGGGGCTTCAACGGCTGATCATGAGTCGACCGATGATGATATGAGCCCGGAAACGCTGATCCATGAAGATGGTGCGCGGGATGCTCGGGAGGCGGGCGAAGACAATCCGGCGGATTTTGACCTGAGCATTGTGGATGAAGATGACATTGGCGGCGGCAATGGCCTGGATGAAGCGGAACTGGCTGATCTCGACCCGGTAGACGGAAACCGCTGACACTGCACAAGTCCAAATATGGGAGGGGCGGTGCGACGATTCGACTTCTCCCTCCCACATTGGTTCGCGTGTTCAGTCGACCAGGGTGCAGGCCATGACGACTGCATCTTCGCGACCACCGACAGCCGGGTAGTAGTCCCTGCGACGGCCGATCTCGTTGAAGCCATAGCGCTCGTAGAGGCGGAACGCGCCGGTATTGCTGTCGCGCACCTCCAGGAAGCACTCCCGAGCCTTGGCCGCGTAGGCGCGCGACATCAGGTGTTCGAGCAGCGCCAGGCCCAGGCCACGGCCCTGGTTTTCCGGCTTGACGGTGATATTGAGCAAGTGCGCTTCGTCGAGGATGATCTGCACCACGCCGTGGCCCACCTGCTGCTCGCCCTCAAACATCAGCCAGATCTGGTACTTGCCCAGCCCGTCGAGAAAGATCCCGCGGGTCCAGGGGTGGCTGAACGCCGCGTATTCGATTTTCAGCACGGCGTCGAGGTCGGCCTCGGTCATCGGGCGGAAGGATAAAGCCTCACTCATCGGTTGTTTTCCAGCGCGCCATCAGCCGGCGCATGGCTTGCCAGACATCAGCCTTACGCTGTGGCTCTTCCATTAATAATTCCAGGCCCGGCAGGGCCCATACAGAACCCAGGCCTTCGACCTGCAGTTCGCGGTACCAGGACTCGGCATTCGCTTCCCCGGCAAACCGTACGGCGGGCAGGCCGATCAACCACAGGCACACACAAGGTTCGTCTTCCAGGCGTGCCGAGACGAAGCCTTGCACAAAATCCCGCGCCGCTTCCGGGCCTTGGTCCATGGTGCCGCGCACCAGCAGTGGCCAACGTACCGGGTCGCCGACGATTTGCGGGCTGTCGGGCAGGCCAGCGGCGCGCAGCATGTCTTTGAGCAGCATGTAGGCAGGATCGCGGGTCTGGAAGCGCTCGCCGGTGGGTAACTCCACCAATAGCAGGCAACGCCCGGCCCGCAGCAGTTGCAGGGCGAAACGCGGTGGCGGCACTACCGGGGCCTTGACCACCGGGGCAGCCTCTTCGGCCACAACCGGCTTGGCCATGGGCGACGGGCGTGGCACTTCGATCTTGGCCCGCTCGACCGCCGGCCGCGCTTGCGGCACGGGCTTGGCCACCACGACCGGGGCAGCGGCCTCCTCGCCCGAGGTCTCGAACGCCTCATAGGGCTCAAGCGCCTCTAACAGCTCGGGCCGCGATGGCGCGGCAAACGGCAGTTCGGTGCGGGGCAGCCAGTTGACCACCTGCATGGCGGTCAAGTAAGCGCGACGTCGGGACTCGATAAGCACAGCTCGGCCACTTGTGGATAAGTAAAGAGCGGGGATTCTACCGCTGTTCGGTAACAATCGCCCACTGTGCACTGACCGGCTGTGGATAAATCCCACGCCTGATGCAGTACAATCGCGACTTTTAATTGCCAACCAGCCGGCCATTCCCATGATCGAACCCAAGCGCGTCCTGCGCGCCCTCGCCGAACACTGGGCCTTACTTGAGCCACTGTGCGAACACTTCGACCAAGGCACCCTGAGCCTGAGCGAGTTGCGCGCACAACTGGCCGCCCAACAACTGGACAGCACGCCCCAGGACATCACCAGCCTGCTGGACGTGTGGATTCGCCTGGACATCCTGGTGCCTGTCGCCAAGAGCCCGAACCGTTTCGAGCTCAATGCGCAGATCCACGACTTCCTGGCTTATCTTCGCAAGGAGCACCGGCTTGGCCTGTGCCTGGAAATCGAAGCCTACCTGCGCCATCTGGAGCGCTTGGCCGGTTATATCCAGGACGCCTTCGACATCCGTGATGGCCACGACCTGGCCCGGCAACTGCGCCTGCTCGATATGCGCGTACGCGATGTGCTGAAAAAACTCGCCAACGACGAACAAGCCCTGGCTGCCGTGGCCGATCGCGCCAAGACCAGCGACCGGCAGATCCCGCTGCGCCAGCGTTACGCCGAAGTCCTGGCGACCTGGGACGAATACGTCGAACCAATGATTCAACTGGTGAACGCCGACGGCGCCTTCGAACAAGGCGTGCGCAAGGTGGAAAACGTGCTGTTGCGCATGCTCACCGAGCAACAGCGCCTCGGCCACCTGGTGGACGACGACATGCTGCTGCGCACCCACGCGCGCATCCTCGAAATGCAGACCAGTGCCCAACTGACCTTGCGGCATGCCCGCGAGCTGCTGTTGCCGCTGCGCGAAGAAGCACGCCGACACAACGCAGTGACCCGTGGCGCGGCGCTCGCGCTGTCGGCCATCCGCCGTAAAGGCCTGGACGCGGTGCCACAGGCGGCGATGCCGATGTTCACCCGACCGCAGAGCACCTTCCTCGGCAGTGCCAGCCAGGTCGAGGCCTATGTGTACGCCCTGGCGAATTTCGAGCCGAAACCGGCACGCTTCCCCAAGGCACACAAGTCCCACAAGGGCGAAGCCCAGCGCGCGCCGCGTACGGTCAAGGAGATGCTCGAACGCTGCGAAGACGCGCTGCCGATGCCGGACCTGATGACCTGGCTGCTGGAGCAGGAACCGGACGGTGCCACCGACGAATTGCTGTACTGGTTCTCGCGACTCTCGCGGGAAAAACGCTTCAAGCGCGAGCGCCTGGAACGCCGCGACTACCACACACACGAGCACCAGGTCAGCCTGCGCTCATTCGCCCTGCTCCCGGCCGGCACCGACGCCGCCGAGCATCCTGCGAGTACACCTTATGCATCTTGATCTATCCGAACTGTCCCAGCTGGCGCCGATCTTTCGCGAGCTGTTCAAGGGTTACCACGTCAGCCGCCGCGACCCAGAGCTGTATGCGCAGCTGTCGAACTTCCAGGACCAGTACCGCACGTTGTTCAAAGCCCTGGGCTTTGAGTTGGTCTGTGACACACGCGGTTTCTACTACTTCGTGCCGGACTCCGCGATTGCCAGTGCGCAGGTGAACAAGACTGCCCAGCGCCTGGCGCTGTTCACGTTCATCATCGTCGAGCACCTGGCCGACCAGGGCCGCGACCCAATCGCCGTGCTCGACGGTGGCAGCCTGGGCCGCGATGAACTGCCCTCCCTGCTGGAAAAGTACCGCGACCTGTTTATCCAGGCCGAAGTGCAGACCCAGGAAGAACTCGAAGAAAAAATCATGCGCCGCATGACCCAACTGGGTTTTGCCAGCGAGGACAACGGTATTTACCGCTTCCTGCCGCCGATGCACCGCTTCCTCGACGTGTGCCTGTCGGTGCAGCAGGACCGTGACCTCGCCGCCAGCGTGCACAGCGTGTTGCCGTTGCCAGCGCCAGTGATCATCGACGAAGACAGCGACGAGAAACTGCTGAAGACCGATGACCCGCTGGACTTGAGTGACTTCGCTGAAGAAAGCGAAGAAGACGCCCTGGCGCGCGCCATTGCCGAAGAACAGGAGACCGACGCATGAGTAAGGAACGCTACGGCATCCGCCGCTTCGCCCTATTGAACACCGCCGGTTACAGCTTGGGCTTGTTCCCGCTGGAAGAGCCGCTGTCGGTGTATGGCGCGAACAACCTGGGTAAATCCGCGTCGATCAACGCCTTGCAGTTCCCGATCCTGGCGCGCATGTCGGACATGAGTTTCGGCAAGTACACCCTGGAGCAATCGCGGCGCTTCTACTTCGCCACCGACACCAGCTACATCCTGGTGGAAGTCTCCCTGCCCCACGGCCCGCACGTAATCGGCGTGGTCGGGCGCGGTCCGGGCGGCGGCTTTGGTCACCAGTTCTTTGCCTATGCCGGCAAGCTGGACCTGGCCCACTACCAGAAAAACGACACCTGCCTGCGCCAGAAAGAGCTGTTCACCAACCTTGAGCGCGAGGGCCTCAAGGCCTACGAACTCAAGCCGGATGAACTGCGGCGCTTGCTGGTGGGTGGCCACACTTCGATTCCGCTGGACCTGACGTTGATCCCGCTGCGCTCCACCAGCGAGCAGAGCCTGAAGACCTTCCGCGCGCTGTTTATCAACCTGCTGCACATGCGCGAAATCACCGCCGCCAAGCTCAAGCAGCTGTTCCTCGATGCGTTCGAACACAGCCTGCGTTCGGGTAGCGTGGATTACATCGCCGCGTGCGAAGAAGCCTTCCGCGATGTACGCCGCATGGAGCAGGACTACAACTCCCTGGTCGCTGCCGGCCCGCTGGTGGAAGCCTTGGCCAATGGCGTTCGGCAGCGCGATGCCCTGCGCGGCAAGCTGCATCGCCTGTCGCCGCTGTTGGATTCGCTGCTGGGCACCTGGTCGGACTACGCCAGTGCGCGCAAGGAAGAGCTGACCATCCAGGCCGAGCACTACCGCAACGAGCAGGATGCGCTGCAGAACGATCAGCGTGGCGGCACCCAGGAGCTGATGCGCCTGGAGCGGGAAATCAGTGGTATCCAGCGTTGGCTGGGCGAGCTGTCGGTGCTTAAGCATCGCTTTGCCCTGGTGGATGACGTCAAGGTGCTGGAGCAGCAACTGCTGGCGGCCAAGGATGCTCACGATGAGCTGGCGGGCGCCCTGGCGCAGTCACGGCAGTTCAGCGCCGAGGATTTGGACGAGCGTTTGCGCGACCTGGAAAAACGCTTGAAGTCGGTCAGGCAGCAGCTTGATCACGCGGATAACAACAGCTACGCCAAGCTGCGCGAAGAGTTTTCGCAGCAGGATGTCGAGCGTCTGATGCGCCTGTTCAACAGCTCGTTGTTCAGCCTGCCATTGGGTGAACACGGCATCACGCTGGACGAGGACGGCCAGTGGGTCAAATCCCTGGAGCAGATCCTGGATGGCTTCAAGGGCGAGCGTTTTGAAGTGCCGGGGCTGTCCATCGACATCTCGCACATCGAACCACCGGCGCTGCAGGCCCTGGCGGATCGCGCGGCGTTGCGCGACCAGAAAGAGCGCCTGGAAAAAGAACTCAAGCAGCTGAAAACCCAGCAAGCCGTGGCCTCTGACCGTGCCGCGAGCAAGACCCAGACCGAAGCGCTGTACCAGCAAGTGCTGGATGCGCAAAAAGCTCTTGAAGACTTCCGCCGCGCGCAAACCCTGAGTGCCGAGGAAGGCGAAAAACTGGAAAACCTGGCGCAGATGGAAGCAGCCCAGGATGAGTTGAAGCGTTCCAGTGACGCCTTTACCGAACGCGTCCAGCAACTGTCCGCCAAGCTGCAACTGGTAGGCCGGCAGATCGGCGATATGGAAGCCAAGCAACGCACGCTGGATGACGCATTGCGCCGTCGCCAACTGTTGCCGGCGGACCTGCCGTTCGGCACGCCGTTCATGGACCCGGTCGATGACTCCATGGACAACCTGCTGCCGCTGCTCAACGACTATCAGGACAGCTGGCAGGGTTTGCTGCGTGCCGATGGGCAGATCGAGGCGTTGTACGCGCAGGTACGCCTCAAGGGCGTTGCCAAGTTCGACAGCGAGGATGACGTCGAACGTCGCCTGCAATTGTTGATCAACGCCTATGCGCACCGCACTGATGAGGCGCTGACACTGGGCAAGGCACGCCGTGCGGCGGTCACCGATATCGCGCGGACCCTGCGCAATATCCGCAGCGACTACGACAGCCTGGAACACCAGTTGGCGCTGTTCAACCGCGAGATCAACAAGCGTCAGGTGTCCAACCTGCAGAGTTTCCGCATCGTGCTCGCGCCGAACAAGGAAGCCCTCAAGCATATCGACCAGATCATCCACAGTGCTGGCCAGTACGAAGAAGGCGAAACCCTGTCGGTGTTCGACCTCAGCCAAAGTGCCGAGCAGGACAATAAGAACGAAGAGGCCAAGGAATACCTGGCCCGCCTGGTGGCCGCCAACCATAACCAGTTGGGTCTCAAGGACCTGTTCGAGCTGGCTTTCGAGATCACCAAGGTGCATGGCCAGCCGGTGATCCACACCGATATCGACGGTGCGGCGTCCAACGGCACTACCATGACCATCAAGGCGCTGACCAACATGTATTTGTTGCTGCACTTGATGGACCGCGACCAGGCCGGGCGCGTGCGCTTGCCGTACTACCTCGACGAAGCGGCCGACATTGATGAGAAGAACCAGGCAGCGCTGCTGGAAACCAGTTTGCAGCTGGGCTTCGTGCCGATCCTGGCCAGTGTGAAGCCTCAGGTTTCCGCGCAGGTGGCGATCGACTTGGAAGGCGGCAGCGGGCCGAACGGGATCTATATCGATGAGGCGGACTGGAAGTACATCCGTCGCCACGATGTGGTGAAGGCAACGGTGAATGTGCAGGCGGATGAACCGGAGCTGGATGAGGTCTGACGCGTTGCGCTGAAATGCAAAAAGGCCGCGATCCATTGGATCGCGGCCTTTTTTGTAGCTTTATTTGCCGAGTGGAATTTTAGGCGCCCACGTCAGCCATTCGTCTTCGAATTTGTCGAACAGCGGGAAGGTTTGCTGCGGCCGAGCCGCGCTCCCCATACGCTCGCCGTCCGGCGTAGCGAAGGCGATACCACCGGCAACCAGCGTCTCCAGGGACTCGGTACGCACCGTCGCGCCTTTGAACAGGCCGAAGTCGAGGCCGAAGCCGCTGGTGTTCCAGAAGCGGCTGCCACTGCGTACCAACGGCGCGTATTTGGGCTCGATCAGAATGTGGACCAGCACGCGGTCGGCAGTCTGGCCCAGTTCATAGCCGGTGACTTTGCCCACGGTGACTTCGCGGTAGGTCACCGGCACGCCTTCTTTCAACGAGCCACGACGGGCGGCGCTGAGTGTCAGGCTCAGGCCGGCCTCTTGGCGGACAGCTTCAGGGGGCTGGTCCAGCGCGACAAAACTTTTTTGTGGCCCGGCGTTTTTCGCTGCCGGTTGCACTTCGATGTATTGCCCGGTGACCAGGGTTTCCAGGTTGGAGGTTTTCATCAAGCCCAACTCAGGCTTGACCACCCAGAACTGGCTGCCGGCACGCGCGATGCGGTCCGCTACTTGGGTAATACGCGCGCTGAGCAGCACCGATTGCATATCGGCACTGAGGTCGACGCTCTCGATCTTACCGACATCAAGTCCTTTGAAACGTACCGGTGTGCCTGGACGCATGCCATCCGCGCGATCGACCTTGATGGTCACCAGGGTGCCGTGTTGATTGGCCGCTTCACGGTCGGCAAACAAGCGGAAACGTGGGATGCGTTTTTTCAGCGGTACGTTCGGCTGCGGCGTTTCGAAGGCAATACCGCCGGCCATCAGGCTGGCCAGGGATTCACTCTTCACCTGGATACCACCGGTGAGGCCGCCGGTCAGGGTGACGCCGCTGGCATTCCAGAATCGCGTCGAGCCATTGACCAGGTTTTCGTATTCTTTCTCGATATGAACGCCGATCACCAACTGCTTGTTCTTGCGCGAGAACTGGTAGCTCTGCACCGAACCCACCTTGACCTGCTTGTAAAGGATAGGACTGCCGACATCCAGTGAGCCGAGGTTGTCAGTAAACAACACCATGTGCAGGCCCGGGGAGCGCAGATCCAATGGCGGAGCCTTGGCGCGCGCAACGAATTCGCGTTGTGGGGCGCTGCCTTTGTCGCCAGGACGGATGGCGATGTAGTTACCTTTGACCAAGGCTTCCAGGCCGGTAATACCGGCCAGCGAGATGGAGGGTTTGACCACCCAGAATTGGGTGTCCTGCACCAGATAATCTTCGGCCAATGGATCGAGGGTCAACTCTGCGTTGGCGCTGGAAAGGTCCGGGTCGATCTTCAAGGTCTTCAGACTACCGACCTGGATGCCTTTGTACATCACCGGCGTTCGCCCGGCCTGCAGGCCTTCGAAGTCCGTGAGTTTGACCTTGGCCTTGATACCGGCTGCGGCGGCGTCGAAATCTTCGTACAGGCGGAACGGCAGGCTCGGATCAGTGGGCGGACTGTCCTTGCGGTTCTCTGGGGTGGCGAAGGCAATGCCACCGGCGACGATGCTGGAAAGAGATTCGCTGCGCACTTTCACACCGGAGAGGTTGGCGTCGATGCTGATGCCGCTGGCGTTCCAGAAGCGCGTGTGTTTGCGCACCAGGCTGGCGTAGGTCGGCTCGATGTAGACCTTGATCTCGACGGTGCTCTGGTCCTCTGAGAGCAAGTAGCTTTTGACCTGGCCGACTTGTATCTGCTTGTAGAAGACCGGGCTGCCACGGTTGAGCGAACCGAGGCGGTCGGCCTTGATGGTCAGGTGCAGACCGGGCTTGGCGTCAGATAGCGGAGGCTCTTCGGAGAGCGCCTTGAATTTGCGGGTAGGTTCACCATCACCAGGGCTCGCGGCGATGTAGTTACCGGAGACCAAGGTTTCCAGGCCGGTAATACCGGCAAGGCTGACGCTGGGCTTGACCAGCCAGAAACGGGTGTTGGTCTTGAGGTATTGATCAACATCCTTGTTCATCTCGATGGTGGCGATCACCCCTCGATTATTACCCTCGTCGTCAAGGGCCAGGGTCTTGACCTTGCCCACGGACATGCCTTTGTAGACTACTTCGGTTTTGTTGGCCTGGATGCCTTCGCCGCTTTCAAAGCGCACTTGGATCTCAATGCCCTGCTGGGAATACGCACGCCACCCCAACCAACCACCGATGATCAGGGCAATCAGGGGAAGAACCCAGATGGCCGACCAATTGGAGGCTGGGCGGGTTTTAGCTTTAGGCAATTCACTCATGGTCGTCGTCCGACTCCGTGTTATCCCAAATCAGTCGGGGATCAAAAGTTACAGCGGCAAGCATCGTCAAAATCACCACGCTGGCGAACGCCGCCGCGCCGAGGTTGGCCTCAACACTGGCAAGCCGTCCAAAATTTACAACCGCCACCAGGATGGCGATCACGAAGATATCCAGCATGGACCAGCGGCCAATGAATTCGATAAAGCGGTACATGATAATGCGTTGCTGCGCGGAAAGCGGTTGGTGACGCTGTACCGAGAACAGTAGCAGGCCAATGCCCACCAGCTTGAACGTCGGTACCAGGATGCTGGCGATGAACACTACCGCCGCAATCGGAAACATACCGTGCTGAACCAGTTGGATCACACCGGCCATGATAGTGCTGGGCTCGCCCTGGCCGAGAGAATTAACGGTCATGATCGGCAACAGATTAGCGGGGATATACAAAATTGCTGCGGTGATCAGCAATGCCCAGGTACGTACAAGGCTGTTTGGGCGACGGGCGTGGATCAGCGCACCGCATCGAGTGCAGGTTTGCTCATCGGTATCAGCTTCCTGCTTGTTCAACTCGTGACATTCGGTACAAATCAGAATGCCTGCGTCAATCGCCCGCATGATCATCTTCTCCTGACAGTGCTTGCCAGATCTGGTGCGGCGACATCACCACCTCAAGCAGAACCTGAACCATTAATAGGCTGATAAAGCAGACCAGACCCAGGCCGATCGTGATCGAGGCCATGTCGGCGAGCTTTACGATCGCCACCAATACCCCCATCAAATAGACCTCCAACATCCCCCAGTCTTTCATGTGATGGTAGATGCGGTACAACAGCAGTCCGTAACTGCGGCCTATCTTCCAGCGAATACTGAGCAGCACCGCCAGTTGGCAGAGCAGCTTGAGCAGGGGAATCCCCATGCTGCACAAGAACACGACGGCAGCGACACCTTGCATGCCGGTGTCGAATAGCCCGACAACGCCGCTCCATACGGTGTCTTCCGAAGTCTGCCCGAGTAGATTGAGCTGCATGATGGGCAAAAAGTTCGCGGGAATGTAAAGGAGCAGTGCCGCAAGCACCAAGGCAAGGCTGCGCTCAACGACGTTGTGGCGGTGAGCGTACAGCTCGTAACCGCATCGCGGGCATTGGGCTTTTTCACCGAGAGCGAGTACGGGTTTACGCATCAGCAAATCGCACTCATGGCATGCCACCAGGTCGTCCAGTGGTAAATCCGATGCCCCGAGGGCATCAACCGGATCCGGCATAGATAGGGCTCTGACTCTAAAAAAGGTTAGGTGCCTATTCTAGTGGTGTGGTTCAGAAATAACTGTGCAAATTTGTCGGCGGGGGCATGGTTGCGGGATGAGGGAGTGAGAGAGTGCGCTTTATTGCCAGTTTTTTCGCGTGCAAGCCCACAGCACTGGATGTGATGTTCGGGCAAATCACGCAAGACACTTTTCGACCGCCCAAAACAAAACCCCACCTGCTTTCGCAAATGGGGTTTCGGAATTTAATCTTGACGATGACCTACTCTCACATGGGGAAACCCCACACTACCATCGGCGATGCATCGT